>JAJDNP010000078.1 GCA_022340645.1 Gammaproteobacteria bacterium
ATGTTGACATCATCAATGCGTTTAGGTGCGGCAGAATTCATATCAGCGGTAAACAGCTGGTCGCGAAATACCGTTAAGCCTTCTTTCAGGGTAAGATGAAACCAGTCGCGGCAGGTAACACGATTTCCGCTCCAGTTATGAAAATATTCATGCCCGATAACACCTTCGATATTAATAAAATCTGTGTCAGTCGCGCTTTCCTGCCTGGCAAGCACATATTTTGAATTAAAAATATTCAATCCCTTGTTTTCCATTGCTCCCATGTTGAAATCATCGACTGCAACAATATTGTAAACATCCAGATCGTATTCCCTGCCAAAGGTTTGCTCATCCCATGACATCGATTTTTTAAGTGACTGCATGGCATGGTCGCACTGCTCGATATTATGCTGCTGTACATAAATACGACATGACACATCGCGACCGCTTTTTGTTATGAAATGGTCTTCTATAAAGGACAGGTCACCGGCAACCAGGGCAAACAGGTAACTGGGCTTTCTAAACGGATCCTGCCATTTCGCCCAATGCCGGCCATCGTCATATTCACCTGACGCCACCGGGTTGCCATTCGATAAAAGCACCGGGTATTTTGAGCTGTCAGCAATAATGGTTGTGGTGAACAGCGACATTACATCGGGCCTGTCCAGAAAATAGGTAATCTTCCTAAAGCCTTCAGCCTCACATTGCGTACAGAAATTACCGCTGGACTTGTACAGTCCTTCAAGTGACAAATTTTCCTGCGGTTTAATAAACGTTTCTATTTCAAGCTTGAATGAATCCGGCACAGCAATGATAGTCAGCTCGGTTTCTGTCACTTTACAGGCGCTACGGTCGAGCAGCTTACCATCCAGTTTCATTTCACCCAGTTCAAGACATTCACCCATTAATACCAGCGGGGAAACATCTTTTGCCACACGCCTGTAGATATGCATCACTGAAATTACTCGTGTTTTATCCTCGCCAAGCTCAAAAGTGAGATCAACGTGATCGATCATAAAGTCAGGCGCTTTATAATCCTTGAGATATATCGTTTTTGCCTGGTGTTCGATGTCTTTCATTGAATAGTCAACTGGATAAGTTTGCAAAGCAAAAGAATAACACAAAAAAGCCGGGCCATATTTTAATCAGGCTATTTTGTTGAGATGTCATGCATATAAAAAAGTTTAAACAGCTTTGCGTTTTTATTTATTGGGAAAGCAGCATAGCGACTGCTTTATGAATTTTGCTGCTGGGCCAGACGAAATAAGCCTCAAAAGAGAGGCTGTTATAATTGTTTGGTCGGGACGACAGGATTTGAACCTGTGACCACTACACCCCCAGTGTAGTGCGCTACCAGACTGCGCTACGCCCCGTTTTTATGAAGGCGCCATTATACAGAAGTGTGGCCCGCGTGAGAACATCCCGGCTCTTTTATTAGCTTTACAGTTACTGCGTTGTTAACCGTAAGTGAAATGAACCGGGTACATCTATCCGCGACCATCACCCGCATGGACGCGGGTGCTGAGCCACCATGGATGGTTTTACGGCGTGTCGCGGATAGATGTACCCGGTTCATTTCACGTATTGTTGTATTGATTTATTTCAATGGCCAGTAGTCAAGTGAGAACTCAATCTATCAACGATTTACAAACGACCGTCAACATACTCTGCCGGTAATATATACTTGATGTCGTATATGACATGCACTTTTTTACCCAGCGCTTTGATAGCAGCTATCCCCATATCAATAAACTGCTGATGGGCCACAGCAACGATAATCGCATCGTATTTTCCCTGTTTGAGCAGATCGACAGGAGCGATGTTGCATTCCTCCATTGCTTTATTATTATCAACCCACGGGTCATAAACATCGACATTACAGTGGTAGCTGATTAACTCGTTGACTATATCGACCACGCGGGTATTTCTGATATCTGTACAGTTCTCCTTAAAAGTAAGGCCCATGACGAGAATATTCGAGCCAGCAACCGAGATTCTTTTTTTAATCATCAGGCTGATGACTTCAGTGGTCACATGCCTGCCCATTCCGTCATTCAGCCTTCTGCCCGCCAGGATAATTTCCGGGTGATAACCTACTTCCATAGCTTTGTGAGTAAGGTAGTAAGGATCAACTCCCAGGCAGTGACCACCCACCAAACCGGGGCGAAATGGCAAAAAGTTCCATTTGCTGCCAGCGGCTTTCAGCACTTCTTCGGTATCAATATCAAGTCGTTTGAAAATAAGGGCCAGTTCATTGATAAGTGCGATATTAATATCGCGTTGCGTATTTTCGATGACCTTGGCAGCTTCAGCTGCTTTTATCGAACTTGCCTTGTGCGTCCCGGCAGTGATGATGGATTTATAAAGCTCGTCAATTCTGTCGGCTATCACTGGTGTTGAACCCGATGTCACCTTTTTGATAGTCGCCACACGGTGCTCTTTATCACCGGGATTGATTCGCTCCGGGCTATAGCCTGCATAAAAACCTTCATTGTAACCAAGGCCGGAATGCCGCTCCAGGACAGGGATACAGATTTCTTCAGTTGCGCCTGGGTAGACAGTTGATTCATAGATCACGATATCACCCGTAGAGAGCACCTTGCCAACAGTCTCACTCGCTTTTTCAAGCGGTGCCAGATCCGGGCGTTTATGGCTGTCTATAGGTGTAGGGACAGTGACAATGTAGATATTGCAGTCTTTTAGCTGGCTGGCATCAGTGGTGAAACTGAGCCGTGTTGCCTGTTTTAGTTCGGTTTCATCAAGCTCAAGCATGACGTCATGTCCCAAACTTAGCTCTGCAATACGCTGTTCATTAATGTCGAAACCGATAGTCTGGTATTTCTTGCCAAACTCAACGGCCAGAGGCAAGCCAACATACCCAAGGCCTATGATACAAATTTTATCTGCCATTATATTTTGTTAATTTATTATCATTATCGATATGCGGTCATTTCAATTCGCCGGGCGCCCTGTTTGCCCGTTAAGCAGCATACCCTGCAGGGTATGCACACCGGTGAAATACTCGTATAAGAAAAAGGCCGGTTGCTTAACCGGCCTTTTGCATTCTTTTATCTTGCTGTAATCACAAGATAGTCATTCATCAATTAAGAGCTGCTCTTAAGCAGTACAAGCAATCCTTCTAATTCATCACGCAACTGGCGGATAATCTGCTGGCTCTGGGAATTGTCATCTGCGACTTCCTCTCCGGTCAGCTTTTGTCTTGCACCACCAATGGTATATCCCTGATCGTATAACAAACTGCGAATTTGACGAATCAGTATCACATCATGACGCTGATAATATCGTCTGTTCCCACGGCGTTTAACCGGTTTTAATTGAGAAAATTCCTGCTCCCAGTATCGCAGTACATGCGATTTGACGCCGCATAATTCACTGACTTCACCAATAGTGAAATAGCGTTTTCCGGGAATTACTGGTAATTCGTTATTGTTGCTGGCTTCCAGCATAGGCCTCTACTCTTTGTTTTAATTTTTGTCCGGGTCTAAAGGTTACGACACGACGTGCTGAAATAGGAATTTCTTCCCCAGTTTTTGGGTTACGCCCTGGTCGTTCTGTTTTATTTCTTAGAACAAAATTTCCAAAGCCGGAAAGCTTAACATGATGCGCATCGCCTAGTGCTGCACGAACTTCTTCGAAGAAAAGTTCGACCAGTTCTTTGGCTTCACGCTTATTTAAGCCCAGTTCTTCATATAAACTTTCTGCCATATCGGCTTTTGTCAATGCCATACCTACTCCCGAAGTGTAGCAGCAAATTGTTGATTTAGTATAGAAACGATATTATGTATTTCAGCCTCTACTTCCTGATCGGTAAGAGTGCGGGAAAACTCCTGTAAAATCAAGCCGAAAGCAATACTTTTTCTGCCTTCTGCCACCCCTTTTCCCTGATACACGTCAAATAACTGCGTTTCTTTGAGCAAACCAGAGGATGATTCATTAATTACTGATAAAATTTCAGCAACCGGTACGTCTTCATCAACCAGG
>JAJDNP010000116.1 GCA_022340645.1 Gammaproteobacteria bacterium
CTAATCGTAAAAGTCGCCGTTGATTAAACGCTGTAACGCCTTATCTTCAAGCATTTCTTCGAGGCGTCGACGGGCATCGAAGTTATCTACCACGACAGGCTTGGCATCAATGTCTTCAAAATCATCATCAACCTCGATATCGTCATCGAATGAATCTTCTTCCGCGCTATTGGTTTTACTCACTGGTCTTCATCTCAACAGTAATTTGAAAAGTGTGATTATCATCAGACTGTCCGATCAGTAAAGAAAATAATATTAATCGATACAATCAAAAATATATATCGACAGGGCGAGCCTGTTGGAGTTTACGGTGATTTATTAACCCGGCGACAATATATATCGCATTCAGCCGGAGTATGCCGGCTTACGATGAAGACGGCGAAGCACATTCATCCCGAAGACATCTGTTACTTCCTGAGTAACTCCGGTAAAAAATACTCACTTACCAGCAGCGGTTTGCCTGACACGCGGAACACCGAACGTCTTCCCCAGATTGGTTCGTTAATTTTTGAATATTGGTTTGCAGCATGTGATGCCGGCAGTTTCGACACCTTGACCGCTTCCCGCCGCATTGTTCTATCAGCAAACAACATCGCGCCCAGTGGACGGCTGCCCATATTTGTATATTTTCTATGCGCGCCCTGAACGGTGGTTGCAGGAATGACAGTTCTCGCATAAACCAGGGGCTGATTATTGCAGCACAACAAAACCTGCCTGACCAGGGCAGAACGAACATTTTTCAAGTGCATCGCGGCTGTCTCCTCCGCGTCCATCTTTTGCCAGCCCTGTGATATCACACGAACAGAAAAATTTTTGCCGCAGAGCGCAATGATACGCGCGGTTAAAGAAGATGAATCATACAACCAGTGGGTTAGCGCAGGATTAATTGACTGATTAAAAAGTTGATGACGCCGATACCAGCGTTGCCTGGATTTCACGGTAGATTTTCACGACACACTAAAAATGCGTATTTTAACGTGAATCCCGCGGCTAAAAATTATTATTTGTAATTATCTTTTTAACAAGCATCTATCTACGAAGGCACAGAGAAAAAAACATCTTATTTATTCATCCGCAAATGAACGCACTAAAATGCCGGGAGCATTTTGAACGTACGCTAGTACGGTCCGAAGGACGTAGCGCAGGAGGCGCGTAGTAAATACACGCAAATAAGAACTTTCTTTAGTTTTAAGCACTTGCATGAAATTGCGTTCATTTGCGGAAAAAATATATTACATCTGCGACACAGACATAGCTATTAGAAAAAACTGTTCTCAGTTTCTCTGCAGAGCAGAAAGCCGTTATCAGTCAAGCCATTTTTTAATCACGGATGTCAGCTGGTCGCGCTGTACCGGCTTGCCGATGTAATCATCCATGCCTACCTCCAGGCAGCGCTCACGGTCTCCGGACATTACATTAGCCGTCATCGCAACTACAGGCACTGGCCGGCTGTTTAACGTCCTGAGATCAAGTTTGCGAATTTCACGGGTAGCATCAAAACCGTCCATTTCCGGCATCTGGCAGTCCATCAATACCAGGTCAAATGACTGTTCATTTAACTGTTTCAGCGCTTCAACGCCATTATTGGCCAGCACCGGTTTTAAGCCAACTTTTTCCAGCATCTTCTGCGCCACCATCTGGTTAATTGGATTGTCCTCAACCAGTAAGACTTTTGCATCAAAGTGCAGGGATTCATTGTTACTTGTTACCACCCTCTCAGCTTGCGGTGATTTATTCGCGATCTGGAAGTTTGCGGTAAACCAGAATACAGAGCCCTGGTGCTCTTCACTATCCACGCCCAGAGTGCCGCCCATCAAACCAACCAGCTGGCTCACGATTGCCAGACCCAGGCCGGTACCGCCATATTTACGCGTGGTTGAGCCGTCGGCCTGGGTAAATGCATTAAACAGTGTTTCCTGTGCTGCCTGTGGAATCCCGATACCGCTATCAATGACGGAAATTTTTAAATCGACGCTGTCGGCAGTTTTATTTTCAACGGCAATACTGATTTTTACTTCACCTTCCCTGGTAAATTTCAACGCGTTGGAAACAAGGTTGACGATAACCTGGCGCAGCCTGGTTGGGTCGCCCATGATGCAGTCAGGTAATGCATCATCGAGCTGCTGTTTGAGCATTACCCCCTGCTGCTCTGCTTTAAGTGAATACAGCACAACGATGTCTTTTACTATTTGTCTTAGATCGAATTCAATATTTTCAAAACTTAGCTTGCCTGCTTCAATTTTCGACAGGTCCAGGATGTCATTCAGAATGGCAAGCAGCGCATCTGCCGACTTGCGCGCAGTTTCAATATACTCTTTCTGTTCGCTATTCAGGCCGGTGTCTTCCATCAGCTGCAGGGTACCGATCACACCATTCATTGGCGTGCGAATTTCATGGCTCATGTTTGCCAGGAATTCGCCTTTCGCCTGGCTTACCTGCTCAGCTTTATCCCTGGCCTTTTTCAGTTCCAGCTCGATCTGCTTGCCATGCTGTATTTCATCTTTTAAATTCAGATTCAAGCGCTCAAGATTATTGGTGGCCGTTGTTAAATCTTTGATCAATGCTTCGTTTTTAAACGACCACTCCAGCTCGGCAACCGATGATTTATACATACGATACACGGCCATAACCATCACCACGAGAAAAAACCCGGTCATTGCCGACAGTGCGTAATAAACTTCGCCACCAACGTAAAACAGCCGGATCATTAATGGCATCAGTACGCAGCCGACAAAACCGAAATACACCCAGGCTACCGGCGAATAGGTAACGCCTGACGCGGAAACACCGGCAAGAATGAAGGCCAGTACAATCTGGTTTAATTCGTTGAATGGAAACATCAGGGTTGAGGTAATTCCCCAGCCCGCACCGGTTAAAAAAACAGAAACAAGATACCAGCGCCTGACAATATACTTGTCGATCGCCAGTTTGCTTTCATCACTGTACAGCCTGAAATAATGCGTCGTGAAGCGGTAGAAAAATAGTAACAGCATCATGCCAAGCCAGACACTCAGAACCTCGTGCGGCAGGTCTTTCCAGATTAAACCCACCCAGATAACGGCCATGGAAATACCAGCAAGGTTACTGAAACCCGAGCCGTTAATTAAACGTGCCACCTGGGTTTGCAACACACGCTGATCCTGCTGACTGGTCGACCCGGGTGAAAATACACCTGTATTAAGATCAAGATTTTCAGTATGTGCTGTCATGCTTTATTCCGCTAAAGTTATCCATATTAGATAGCCTATAGAGGACTCAAAAGCCAGAAATACCAGGAACTAACATCCAAAAAGGGGGCATAACTTGTTTATTTATAAGGCATTTGCAACAGGACGTCGCAGTTGAGCTTACATGGTTGTATTCACGCGTCCTTATAAAAAAACAATTTATACCGGCATTCATTCAAACATTTATACGTTGGCAAATCGAACTGCCTTACCCAGCCAGCGCCGCACCAGGGGTTTAATCGCCCGCGGGTGATGCTTGATGATGTATTGTGCCGTTTTGTTAACCTCGGCAAACAGATGCTCGTCCCGCACAATATCGGCGATACGCATTTGCATTAAGCCGGTTTGCCTGGTGCCTAAAACCTCACCCGGGCCGCGCAACTGCAAATCTTTTTCCGCCACTTTAAAGCCGTCGCTGGTTTCTCTTAATATACTCATGCGCTGCCGGCCGGTTTCAGACAGTGGCGGCTGATACATCAGCACGCAGGCGCTTTGTTTGCCGCCGCGGCCGACACGTCCTCTTAGCTGATGCAACTGCGCCAGTCCCAGGCGTTCGGCATTCTCAATGACCATTAATGATGCTTCGGGCACGTCCACCCCGACTTCGATAACCGTGGTTGCAACAAGCAAATCGATTTCTTTATTTTTAAACCTGTTAACAACGGATTGCTTGTGCTGCTGCTTCATCCGGCCATGAACCAGTCCGACACGTACATTTTTCAGTTCTGCCGTTAACTGTTCGGCCGCCACTTCAGCCGCCTGGCATTGCAGGACCTCGGATTCTTCAACCAGGGTACAAACCCAGTAGGCCTGTTCGCCTTTTTCACAGGCTTTCTCGATACGACTCATCACTTCATCTCTGCGAGATGTAGAAACAACAACGGTAGTCACCGGTTTCCGCCCTTTGGGCAGTTCATCAATGATGGAATAATCCAGGTCGGCATAAGCCGTCATTGCCAGGCTCCTCGGAATCGGTGTTGCCGTCATAATCAGCTGGTGCGGCATAATAATATCCTGACTGTTTTCTGCACGGCCTTTTTCACGCAACGCCAGTCTTTGATGTACCCCGAAACGATGCTGTTCATCAACCACCATTAAAGCCAACTGCCTGAACTCGACATCATCCTGAAACAGGGCATGCGTGCCGATAATAATCTGGCACTCGCCGGAAATAATTTGCTTTAACTTTTGCTGGCGACCGCTTCCCTTGTCCCTGCCGGTTAGCAGCAGGCAGTTGTTTTCATCAAACCATTCGATGAAATTAGCAAAATGCTGCTCCGCCAGTATTTCAGTGGGCGCCATGATAGCAACCTGAAAGCCGGCGTTAGTTGCGGCCATGGCAGCTGCCGCGGCGACAACGGTTTTACCAGAGCCGACATCACCCTGCACCAGCCGCAGCATTGGATGTTCGTGGTTTATATCCGCGAATATTTCAGCAATAACTTTTTCCTGTGCCCCGGTTAATTCAAATGCCAGGCGGTCTATAAAAGATGAATAACCCTGTTTACTCACCGATAATTTAATCGCCTTTGCCTGTTTTATTTTCCTGCGTGACTGCAAAAGACTTAACTTGTGCGCCAGTAATTCTTCAAATACCAGTCTTTGCTGCGCTCTCGTTCTGCACGCATTTAAGGCAAACACGTTTTCATGCTTATGCGGCCGGTGAACGCTTGATAAAGCCGTCACCAGGTCTGGAAAATGATATTCAGCTATGATCTGCTGCGGCAGCCAGTCAAGCAGAAAACCCTGGTTGATTTTATTCAACACCTGGTCAGAAATTTTTTTCAGCAGACTCTGGTGTACGCCTTCCGTTTTCGGGTAGACCGGCGTCAATGACTGATCGATAGTAGCGCCAGCCTGTTGAATGATCTGGTATTCAGGATGAACAAACTCAAGCCTGCTGGCGCCACGCCTGGCTTCGCCAAAACATCTCAATGTTTTTCCGATAGTTAAATTGTTCTGCTGTGCTTTGCTGAAATGAAAGAAGCGCAGCACGATTGCGCCAGTATTATCTGATAAATGACACAGCAGGCTGCGGCGTCCACGGCTGCTGTAGGCCACTTCACAATAATCTATGACCCCTTCGACCAGCGCCTGCTGGCCAAACTGCAGTGAACCCAGCGGGGTTACTTTTGTTCTGTCTTCATAGCGTATTGGCAGGTGAAACAGCACATCCTGCACCGTATAAATTTCAAGGCGTTCGAGTTTTTCCGCAACGGCCTGCCCCACACCTTTCAGCACCTGCACCGGCTGGTATTCGAAACCTGCCGCCTTTTCATCATCCATTGATTCAATCATTTGTTACTTGCCTTGTTGCCAAGTTCCCACCTCGGTTATTTCTGGTTAGCACATCGATCCGCATGAAAACCATTATTTATTGATGCTACCGCCTGATAAATTAGCAGGCGGCAGTATAGCCCGAGCAATCAAGAAAGCACCAGAACTGCATCCATTTCAACGGCTGCGTCTTTCGGCAAGGCGGCAACGCCAATTGCTGCACGCGCCGGGTAAGGCTGCTGAAAATACTCAGCCATTACTTCGTTCACCTGCGGGAAGTTAGACAGATCGGTAAGAAACACATTCAGCTTCACGGCATCAGATAAATCGCCGCCGGCAGCCTTTGCCACTGCCTGCAGGTTCTGAAATACCTGGTGTATCTGTTGCCTGATGCCGCCGTCAACAAGCGACATGGTTTCCGGTATCAGCGGAATCTGGCCGGAAAGATACACGGTAGAACCTGTTTTTACTGCCTGTGAATAGGTGCCAATCGCCTGCGGCGCCTTGTCGGTTACAATAATTTCTTTTGCCATTTCTTTCTCATTACTATTTCTGATAGTTACCAGGGAGGGTTATATTCATTACATACGCGATATACGCATAACATTGGCAGTGTGGCGTAAACGGCGCATTATTTTTGCCAGGTGCTGCCTGTTATGCACCTTTATCAGATATTGAATATTCATCGAAAAGCCATCGCGATCCTCCATGTATACATTTTCAATATCGGCACCACAATCTGCAATGACGGTTGCGGTTCTTGCCAGCAAACCAAGCTTGTTCTCTATCTCCAGTTTTATTTCGCACATAAATTCCCCGCTGGCATCATCCGCCCATTGCACATCAATGTATTTATCCGAGTTTTTACGCTTTTCGAGTGATTCAAGATTTTTACAATCTTCACGATGCACGACTATGCCGCGCCCCTTGCTCAATTTTGCAACAATCTGGTCACCGGGAATCGGCAGGCAGCAGCGGCCATAAGAGACCACCATGCCTTCTGTACCGCTGATAGCCAGTGCCGAACGGGACATCATCTCCATGGCTTCTTTCGATTCGCCATCGGATATACGC
This sequence comes from Gammaproteobacteria bacterium, assembly GCA_022340645.1. GTDB lineage: Bacteria > Pseudomonadota > Gammaproteobacteria > SZUA-229 > SZUA-229. Next base: position 6,579 of record JAJDNP010000116.1, read on the forward strand.
TCCGGCACCAGGCGTCTAACCACCAGGCTTGGCGGGCGGTTACCCATGCCCACATCTTCCAGCAGTTCGCCAATGTGACTAAAACCATATTCCTTTAATACCGCTTTCAAATTCATATCCTTAACGTCATCCAGCCGCATGCCCAGCGGTTTCAAACAGCGATCGAGTAACCGCCGGCCCTGCGACATGGCCTCATCCGTCTGCATGTTTTTCAGGTAGTTGCGGATATTGCTTCTGGCTTTGGCAGTGACGACATAATTCAACCAGGCTGCATTGGGCCGTGAGCCAGGCGAAGTGACAATTTCAACCGTCTGGCCGCTGTACAATGGAGTATTTAATGGCGCGAAACTGTGATCAAGTTTCGCCGCAACACAGTGGTTACCAATATCTGTGTGCACGGCATAAGCAAAATCGACGGGGGTTGCGTTCCTCGGCAATTTCATAATATCGCCATCGGGCGTGTAAACATAAACTTCGTCATGAAACAGGTCGACTTTTACGTTTTCCAGGAACTCCAGCGAATCACCCGCCGACTGCTGCATTTCCAGAATGCCAGTCAACCAGTCACGCGCCCTGGCGTGCGCGGCAATGGTGCCGGTTTCATCCGGCGACTTGTACAGCCAGTGCGCGGCGATGCCGCTCTCGGCAAATTTATCCATTTCTTCAGTGCGTACCTGCACTTCCATGGGAATACCGTGCGGCCCGTACAGCGAGATATGCAGTGACTGATAGCCATTGCTTTTGGGAATTGCAATATAATCCTTGAAGCGTCCCGGAATAGGCTTAAACAGGTTGTGCACGATGCCCAGCACGCGATAACAGTCATCGACGGAATCGACTAACACACGAAACGCGTAAACATCGAGCACCTTTTTAAATGGAATATTCTTGTCGCGCATTTTGTTATACACGCTGAATAAATGTTTTTTACGCGACACTATCTGCGCGTCAATCGACATCTCCACCAGCCTCGAAGCAAGCGCCTGGTTAACTTTTTCAATCAGTTCTTTACGATGCCCACTGGCCTTATTTACGGCATTCTCCAGAACCTTGTAGCGGTATGGATGAATAGCTCTAAAGACCAGGTCTTCCAGCTCATAACGCATGGTAAAAATACCCAGCCGGTTAGCAATTGGTATATAGATATCCAGCGTTTCCTGGGCGATGCGGCGGCGTTTTTCCGGTTTTAAAGCGCCGAGTGTTCGCATATTGTGCAGGCGGTCTGCCAGCTTGATCATGATGACGCGAATATCTTTCGCCATCGCCAGCAATACTTTTTGTATGTTCTCCGCCTGCTGAACTATTTTGTTTTTAAACTTGATGTGCGTTAATTTACTGACACCATCCACCAGGTTGGCAACATCCTCACCAAATTCACGCTCAATCAATTTTCTGGTTGCGGGGGTGTCTTCCAGAACATCATGCAGTATCGAGGCAACAATACTTTTAACATCCATGTGCATTTGCGCCAGAATACGAGCGACTGCAATCGGATGATAGATATAAGGCTCACCGGAAACGCGAAGCTGCCCTTCGTGCGCCTGGGCGCCAAATAGATAGGCACGATAAACCTCCTTGACCTGCTCCTGGTCCATGTATTGCCCAAGCAAATCGCAAAGATCGGATATTAAAAAGCGATCTTTCTCTACCGAGCCACTGTTGTTTTGCCTGCTAACTTCGGTTACCTGGTCAGTCATTGCCCTGGCTCATAAAAACACAGGGCGCATTGAATACACAAGTGTGCATGCAATGCGCCCATTGTTTGCGCCATATATACGCAATAAATCGTATATAGAGAAATAACCTTCTACAAATTATCATTCATGCTGGCTTTAAGACTGTTTTCCAGTTCGACAGTCAAATCACCTTCAATCATGTTTTCGATATCTTCCAGCGGCGTTTCTTCCGGCGTTGCAAGAATTTGCTTGTTGATTAAATTCTCTGCAATCTCGCGCAGTGCGATGACAGTTGGTTTGTCATTGTCTTCCGGCACTAATGGCTCTGCCCCCATGGCAAGCTGACGTGCGCGTTGTGCGGCGACAAGCACCAGCTCAAACCTGTTTTCTACATTATCAAGGCAATCTTCTACTGTTAGACGTGCCATAGTTTTTACTCTCCAGTTTACTCGTAATATTACTCTTCAAATGCTAATAAATCTGCCAGCAATTTAGCATGCTTTTGTTGCTGGCGCACTGATAACATGCGTTGTCCCATGATTATAGCCGCCAGGTTATCTCTCGCCTCATCAAAATCATCGTTGATAACCAGGTATTCAAATTCAGCATAATGCGACATTTCACTGACCGCTTCACGCATGCGTTTATTGATAACCTCCTCGTCATCCTGCCCTCTTGATGTCAATCGCTCGCGTAATGCAGCAATTGATGGCGGCAGGATGAATATCGCTTTGCAGTCACTTGCCTGCTGCCTGATCTGCCTGGCGCCCTGCCAGTCAATTTCCAGAATGACATCCTTGCCATCAAGCAGCTGCTCCTGGATATGCTGCCGTGAAGTACCGTACATATTACCAAATACCATTGCATACTCAAAAAAATCGCCTGTGTCTACCATTGCTAAAAATGTATTGCTGTCAACAAAATGGTAGTTCACACCATCCACTTCCCCCGGACGCGGCGCCCGGGTGGTATGCGACACAGAAACGACAATGCCGGGCACCTGCTTCAGCACAGCACTCACCAGCGAGGTTTTACCCGCACCCGAAGCCGCGGAAATTACATACAGAGTGCCTTTTGCCACTAAAAATACCTGAACCTGTAAAGCTTTATAATATAAAAATGTATTCTATCAAGATTTAATCTGCATAGGCGCGAAAAATAAAAAGGCAAATTGTCCACAGATGAACGCAGATAAACACAGATATTTTTCATCCATAAATTACTCCACCTGCTGCATTTAGCGCTAGTTGTACAGCGAACTGATTTACCAGGACGCGTGAACATCTCGCTGTAAGATCAACTGTAACATCCTGTAGCAGATGCCTGAAAAATCAATTCACCATACCATCAACCGGCAATATGTTGTATAAATAATAAAAGTTATTATCTGTGTTTATCTGCGTTCATCTGTGGACTAAATCCGCATTAATGCACCCACAGAAATACAGACAGGTTAGTTAATGATTTCGAAATACCGACAAGCGGGCGATATTTTCAAGGATAGATTTACTTTGTGAATCAGGCAGACAGGAAATGGCAGCAATCGCCTGCTGCGCCTGTTGCTGCGCCATCTTTTCAGTATAGATTAAGGCACCTGTTTGCTGAACAATGGCCTGGACTTCTTCTATATGACTATACCCGCCTTTTTCAATGGCAGAGCTGATAAGTGCCGCCTGCTCGGCCGTCCCGTTTTGCATGGCATAAATGAGTGGCAAGGTCGGCTTGCCTTCCGCCAGGTCATCGCCGACATTTTTTCCCATTTGCATACTATTTGAACTGTAATCCATAACGTCATCGATTAACTGGAATGCGGCTCCAAGATAGCGGCCGTATGCTGCCATGGTCTGAATTTCCGCTTCATTGCGATTGCAAAGAATGGCGCCTAATTGTGTCGCCGCTTCAAACAGTTTAGCCGTTTTACAATGAATCACTTCCAGATATTTCTCCTCAGTGGTTCCGGCATCATGCACATTCATCAGCTGCATCACCTCGCCTTCCGCGATGACATTGGTTGTTGTCGCCAGGATCTGCATAACGCGCATATCATTAACATCAACCATCATTTCAAAGGCGCGCGAATACAGAAAATCCCCCACCAGCACACTTGCCGCATTGCCAAACAGCACATTGGCCGTTTCATTGCCGCGGCGCAAACCCGACTCATCGACCACATCATCATGCAGCAAGGTAGCAGTATGGATAAATTCAATGATGGCGGCCAGCAGATAGTGCATATCTCCCTGATAATCAAAAGCTTTTGCTGAAAGCACGGCGAGCAGCGGACGCAGGCGCTTGCCCCCGGAATTGACGATATAATGACTTAGCTGGTTAACCAGGGCGACATCAGATTTCAATCGCTGGTGCACCACCTGGTCTACAGCATGCATATCAGGCTGGCATTGCAGCATGAGATCATCAAAGCTGAGTTGAGGCCCTGATTGTGTGGCTGTTACATCGGACAAGGTAAATACGCTGGCTAGACCATATGAGCAGTAAGTAACCGAATCCTATGGAGTCAGCGTCCGAAGGTCAAGCAAATCAGTCAAACGGCAAGGCAAAAAGGCATAAAAAATTATATGGGTATATAATTTCTGCCAATCCCCTTAATTCTTACCGGCAAAATCATATAATATCGCTAAATACTCAGGCTTCGAGTGCGCGGACATGATAAAAAAGCCTTTATGCCCTGAGAATCCGATGCTTTAGACTTGTCAGGAAGTTGCTGGCAACGTATAATTTGCGCCCTTTCATTTACGAATATTTGGAGAATAGCCATGTACGCTGTAATCAGTACAGGCGGTAAACAATACAAACTGGCCCAGGGCGATGTTTGTCGCGTTGAGAAACTTGACGCCGAAGAAGGTGCTTCGGTTGAACTGGACAAAGTGCTTATGGTTGCTGACGGTGATAATATCAACATTGGTACACCTTATGTTGATGGCGGCAAAGTAACTGCAACCGTTAAATCTCATGGGCGCGCTGATAAAGTCGAAATCATGAAGTTCAGACGTCGTAAACACCATCAAAAGAGAACCGGTCATCGTCAGCATTACACTGAAATCGAAGTGACAGGCATCTCTGCATAACCTGGTCCAGGTAATAGATGTACTTGTAACAAATATATACTAGAGGAACACTGAACAATGGCACATAAAAAAGCAGCCGGTAGCACCAGAAACGGACGCGAGTCACAATCAAAGCGACTCGGCGTTAAAAAGTTCGGCGGCCAGTCAGTTTTAGCAGGCAATATTCTGGTTCGCCAACGCGGCACTAAATTCCACGCTGGCAGCAATGTAGGCATGGGTCGCGATCATACGTTGTTCGCAAAAGTAAACGGCGATGTGGTCTATGAAACCTGTGGTCCGCTTAAGCGCAAAACGGTAAGCGTGACAGCAGCGAACTAGCAAGCTGAGAACGCCATCGCGGTTACAAAAAGCCCCGCATGGGGCTTTTTTATTGAATAACACAAATGTTATGCGAAATTCATTAAAACCGGATAAACCAGGTAACACTTTAACCTAAAATCGTCAGTTGGACGGCAGGTAGAGTGCTTTTTTTATCGTGACTAGCAAGGCGCGATGAGGCGGAATAGCCAGCTATTGCAACGATTCGCAACGATGCCAGGCGCGATAAAAAATGTGCTATACCTGTGGTAGCGCAGTCACCCTTTCGGTGAGTTTGTTAGTAGCACAATAGTTAAATAAAATTATATAGTTAGCGTTTCATCGAAGCGGTCAACTGATGAATTCAGGTTTAATACACCCAGCAACAAAGAGCTAAATATGCGTTTTGTCGACGAAGCAACCATTAATGTCATCGCCGGTGATGGCGGCACCGGCGTGGTCAGCTTTCGCCGAGAAAAATATATTCCTTTTGGCGGACCCGATGGCGGTGATGGCGGTGACGGCGGCAGTGTTTATCTTGTTGGCGACCATGACATCAACACCCTTGCTGATTTTCGCCATGTACGCACCTATACCGCCGAATCAGGCGACCGCGGCGCCGGACGGCAAATGACAGGCAAAGGCGGTAAAGACCTGTATATCCCTGTACCCATAGGCACCCTGATCTATGATGATGACATCGACGAGCTGATCGGCGACATCACCCGAAATAATCAAAAAATAAAGGTCGCACAGGGCGGTTTTCACGGCCTCGGCAATACCCGCTTTAAAAGCTCGGTTAACCAGGCGCCAAGAAGATGCACTACCGGCACGCCGGGCGAACGCCGCAGCCTGCGACTGGAGCTAAAAGTACTGGCTGATGTCGGCCTGCTTGGCTTACCGAATGCCGGCAAATCAACGTTTATACGCTCGGTTTCAGCTGCCCGCCCCAAGGTAGCCAACTACCCGTTCACCACCCTTTACCCTCATTTAGGCGTGGTGCGTGTCAGCGAGAAACAGAGTTTTGTGATCGCCGATATTCCAGGCCTTATTGAAGGCGCATCGGAAGGCGCGGGACTGGGTATCCAGTTCCTGAAACATCTGTCGCGTACCCAGCTGCTGCTGCACATTATCGACATACAGCCGTATGATGGCAGTGACCCGGCGGATAGCGCCAGAACCATCATAAATGAACTTGATAAATTCAGTCACAAATTAGCAGAAAAGCCGCGCTGGCTGGTTTTGAATAAAGCCGACCTTCTGGATGAAGAGGAGCTCAACAACAGGCGTAACGATATAGTTCAGCGGCTAAACTGGCATGGACCGGTATACACCATTTCAGCACTCAGTAAAACCGGCACGGAAAAACTGGTGTTCGACATAATGAAGCAGCTGGAACTTTATCGTGCGCAAGTAAATGCACGGCAGCATGATCAGCAGCTGAATGAGGACACAGAAGAATCAGGTGAAGAGCACACACATGACAACACGTAAGGCGGTAGCCAGTTCCAGGCGCTGGGTCATTAAAATCGGCAGTGCATTGATAACCAATGAAGGCCAGGGGCTTAACAGTGAGGCGATCGTGTCATGGGTGCGGCAAATCGCTGACCTGCGCAGGTCCGGCAAAGAAATTTTACTGGTTTCATCCGGCGCCGTCGCCGAGGGCATGGCGCGTATCGGCTGGAAACAGCGCCCTCACGCACTGCACGAACTGCAGGCGGCGGCGGCACTCGGCCAGATGGGACTGGTACAGCATTTCGAAAGCTGCTTTAAACAGCATGGCATTCACACGGCGCAGGTATTGCTGACGCATGAAGACCTGGGCAATCGGCGTCGCTACCTTAATGCCCGCAGCACGCTTAAAACCCTGCTGTCATTAGGCGCCGTCCCCATCATCAATGAAAATGATACCGTGGCAACAGAGGAGATTCGTTTTGGTGACAACGACACCCTGGGCGCACTGGTCAGCAACCTGGTTGAGGCCGATACCCTGGTGATACTCACCGACCAGCAGGGACTGTTCAACAAGGACCCGCGCTACCACGACAATGCCGAATTAATCGGCGAATCTTCAGCCAGCAACCTGGAACTGGTCAGCATGGCCGGTGGCAGCGGCATCCTTGGCCAGGGCGGCATGCGAACCAAGATCACCGCGGCGCAGCGGGCGGCACGTTCAGGCGCCAGCACAGTGATTGCTTCTGGCAGAGAAGAAAATGTGCTGAAAAAAATTGCCAGCGGCGAGAGCGTTGGCACCTTGCTGGCTGCGGACAAGGAACCCATCACTGCACGCAAACAATGGCTGGCCAACCAGATGAAAGTCTCGGGCAAACTGTTTCTTGATGCCGGCGCCAGCCGGGCAGTGCTGCAATCGGGCGTCAGCCTGCTCGCGGTAGGTGTATCGCGGGTTGAAGGCAATTTCAAGCGCGGTGAACTGGTCAGCTGTATCAGTGATGAAGGCCAGGAAATCGCCCGTGGCCTGGTAAATTATGACTGCCGGGAAAGCCTGTTGATTATGGGTGAACCCAGCGAGAAGATAGAAAGCATCCTGGGATATGTCGATGAACCGGAGCTGATTCATCGCGATAACCTGGCGCTTTTGTAATTTTTCTTACTTGTTTATTATCTAGCTCTTTACTACTTCTGATAGATTGCAGTTCTCGCACAGCGGGCGATTTACTCTTTTGCAACAGCCCAAAAGAGTAACCAGAAAAGGCCGCCACTATGACCACGTCCCTGTAAAAGTCACAGGGATTCCCATCGAAGCCGCCCCGTTATCATGTGTTTTCTGTGAAAACTGTCTGAGCTTTTTACGAGTTTTTTCACAGCATGATAACGGGGCGGCTTCGTTGGCTTGACAAAGGCGGATTTAAGATCAAAAGAAAAAGCAAACCTAAAACCAGTAAGCAGACCTTCATTTGGTTGCGCTTTCAGGGCATAACCGGCCATGTGCAGACGGCCAGGAAAAACTATTTTTTCCGCAAATGAACGCACTAAAATGCCGGGAGCATTTTGAACGTACGCTAGTACGGTCCGAAGGACGTAGCGCAGGAGGAGCGTAGTAAATACACACAAATAAAAAA
>JAJDNP010000133.1 GCA_022340645.1 Gammaproteobacteria bacterium
CCAATAACCTGACTCTGCGTTATTGCTTTTCACCATACAATAAGTATGCTTTCAAACCAATGCCTTGATTCAGGTTATTGGGTATCGCCAGAATTTATGATAATTAATCAGAGTTGCCTTAACTAAATTATTTGACGACCGCCCTGTTTTATCTCTCGCCGCAGGTCCGAATAAATTGTCTGCAATACAGTCATACGAGTTTCAATAAGGTCAGGCATAAGGATGCGCCGAATGTTATTTATATCGCAGCTTCTGGTGTAGACTAAACGCATGGATAAATTCTTCAGTATCAGCAGCCAGCACGTAACAGCACAGGCGGTGATAGATGACTGTGTGCGGCAATGCGCTGCGGCGCCCACCGAGGCGAACTTCGGCTTCATCTATGCCACCGATGCCATGATGGATGACTTCCAGGAACTGTTGAAGCAGTGCAAGGCGGCCACCAGTATCAAGCACTGGGTTGGCTCTCTCGGTCTGGGTGTAATTGCATCAGGCCAGGAAATGTATGACCTGCCGGCAGCCAGCATCATGCTGGCAAACTTCGATGACAATGATTTCACCATGGTGCCCGCGATCACAAAACTGGAAGATATCGAATCCAGCTTACATTGGCCGCGCAGGTTCATGACTAATTTTGGCGTTATTCACGGCGACCCGTTAAACCCGCAAACCCAGGTTCTGATGGAAGCATTTCAGCAACGGCTGGAGAATGGCTTTCTTGTCGGTGGCCTGACGTCTTCACGCGGTAATCATTACCAGCTATCTGATGAAGTGGTAAGCGGCGGTATTTCCGGTGTGCTGTTTTCGGAAAATATCAGCGTCGTCACCAACCTGAGCCAGGGCTGCAGCCCCGTTGGCAAAAAGCACAACATCACCAGGGCAAAGCAAAATGCCGTTTTCCAGCTCGACAAAAAGCCTGCACTGCAGCTGCTAATGCAGGATATGAACATGCCTGACTACCAGCAGCTCGAAAAAACAGCGGGAGAAGTATTCATTGGCCTGTGTATTCCGGGCAGTGACAAAAGCGATTACACTGTCCGCAACCTCGTCGCTATTGATACTGATAACGATATATTTGCTATAAACGATTACCTTACCGAGGGTAACGAGATACTGTTCTGCAGACGTAATCAGCAAAGCGCTGTCGATGACATGCAGCACATGCTCGATAATATTGCCGCGCGGCTGAAGTCGTCTGGCGGACAGCCCGGCAATGATAAAATCAGGGGCGGTATCTACTTCTCGTGTCTTGGCCGTGGCCGTGAACAGTTTGGCGATGATTCAGAAGAAATCAAGATGATCCATAAAACACTGGGCGAGTTCCCGCTTACCGGGTTCTTTGCCAACGGCGAAATCCATCACAATAAACTTTACGGCTATACGGGCGTGCTAACCTTGTTTACATGATGCCCGGCTAGAGCAAAAAGAAAAGTATATGTCTACGAAGCACACAAAAGACGCAAATAAAATATTTTTTAAATCCACGGATGAACACACTAAAATGCCGGGAGCATTTTGAACGTACGCTAGTACGGTCCGAAGGACGTAGCGCAGGAGGCGCGTAGTAAATAAACACAGATTTAAACTTGGGAGCCTCTGATTAAGTCTGGGTCGAACAGATTGTCGGTTAAAATATTCTGGTTCAAGGCGTGGAACGCACGTAATAGCAGGGCTATTGCGAAGATTCACAACGCAGAAACAGGACATTATAATCGCAAGATGTCGATTCATGACTTATTCAGAGGTTCCCTTGATTAATGCGGTTCGTTCTTCACTACATCCGGAGATACTGCGAGTTCAGCATACCTTCCTCGATTTCTGTTTTTACATGCGCTTGACGAAAAACTTCTAACTATTGATATTCTACTGAAGCTTTTATATGACACCTGATATTTACCTTGCCGCATTTTTCATTCTGCTGTCAGCTTACTTCATACGCGGTATTACCGGCTTCGGCTCGGGGCTGATTGCCATTCCGTTACTGGCGCATTTTCTGCCTTTGACTTTTGTCGTGCCCATGATGCTGGCGCTGGATTTCGCGGCATCGATTGTACTAAGCCGCCATACGCGCCTGCAGGTGCGTTGGGATGAAATCCGGGTGCTGATACCAACCAGCCTCGCGGGTATGCTGATTGGCGTGGTGTTACTGGTGAACTTGCCGCGTGAACCATTACTGGTTGGCCTGGGTTTGTTCGTGATATTTTTCGGCCTGCGCTACCTGTTTAATGTGCACGGCGAAAAGTCGATAAGCCGCTGGTGGTCGCTGCCGACGGGATTGAGTGGCGGCCTGATTGGCGCCATGTTTGGCACCGGCGGGCCGCCCTACGTGATATACCTCACGCACCGCCTGCATGATAAATCACAACTGCGCGGCACGCTGTCCGGCCTGTTCCTGCTGGAGGGCGCACTCCGCATCATCACCTTCCTGATCATGGGCTTGCTGCTGCAGCCCGATATGCTGAAGTCATTATTGCTGGCATTGCCGCTGATGGGGCTTGGCCTCTACCTGGGAAACAGGGTGCACCTGGGGATTACGCGGCGGCAGCAGCTGGCGTTGATTGGCGTGTTGCTGCTGGGCAGCGGCGGCTCCCTGTTGTGGAAGGCATGGGCCATGTAGGTTCAAATTTATTTGGACAGCTGCGCCCGTGAGTGCCTGCATCGTCCAGCTAAATTATTCGGCATTGCTATATGCCTTACGCTGTTAGGGTTTGCATTCAAATCACTCCCTACGATTTAGTCGAACCTGCATGACTATGTCCCGCAAAATGTCTGCTGCACGACTTCATGCGGCTGCGGCTGCTGCATATAGGCTTCCTTGCCAGGCTGGACCTCGTACGGTCGCTGCAGGACCTCATGCAAGGCATGAAACACGGTAAGGTCGCCACGGTCTTCCGCTGCCCGAATTGCCGCTTCAATCAAATGATTCCGGGGAATATAGACAGGGTTTACGCTGCGCATCATGGTTTTCCTGCCGTCATCGTCACTGGTTTCCCTGCGTAACCGCTCGCGCCATTTAGCAAGCCAGCGGGTAATGGCTGGTGCATCATCGAATAAAGCCAGCATGGCGGCATCGTCGCTAGCATCCATCTCGAGCCGGGAAAGCTGGTAAAACGTCAGGGTGAAATCAGCATTGCCCTCGGCCATGATGGCAAACAGTTCATCAATCAGCGCCTTGTCCTCATCAAATTCAGACTTAAATCCGAACTTGGCGCGCATCCCCTTCAGCCAGTGCTGCTGGTAGGAATGTATAAACTTTTCCAGGTGAGGCTGCGCAATTTTGACGGCAGTTTCGGCATCCGCATCGATCAATGGCAGCAGGCACTCGGTTAAGCGGATGAGATTCCATAAACCGATATTCGGCTGGTTGTTATAGGCATAACGACCATGCCGATCAATGGAGCTGAACACCCGGTCATGCGCAAAATGATCCATAAACGCGCAGGGACCGTAGTCGATGGTTTCGCCGGTAATCGACATGTTGTCGGTATTCATCACGCCATGAATAAAGCCAAGCTGCATCCATTGTGCGATCAGCGCCGCCTGCCCCTCGATCACGGTATCCAGCAGGCCAAGATAAGGGGTTTCGGATTCTTTCAGCTGCGGGTAATGAGTATCGATGACATAATCAGCCAGGCGTTTCACACCCGCCATATCATCTCTCGCGGTAAAGTATTCAAAGGTGCCGATCCTTATAAAGCTGGCTGCCACCCGTGTAATGATGCCGCCCGGCAAAATCCGTTCCCGGTAGACAGCCTCACCCGTCGATACCGCCGCCAGTGCACGAGTCGTCGGCACGCCCAGCCTGTACATGGCTTCACTCACCAGGTATTCACGCAAAACCGGCCCGAGCGCAGCACGCCCGTCACCGTCACGCGAAAAAGCAGTCTTCCCTGTGCCTTTCATGTGTATATCAATAGAGCGTCCGCCGGGAGTCACTACCTGGCCTAACAGTATCGCCCGGCCATCGCCAAGATTCGGCGTAAAGTGCCCGAACTGGTGACCGGAATAAGCCATCGCTAACGGCTGCGCATCCTCGGGGATTTGATTGCCGGCATAGAGTGCCGCATCTGCAGAACCAAAAGCAGTTGCAGCGAGACCCAGTTCTTTACCCAGTGCCTGGTTGTAAATAATCAGTTCCGGGTTCCGCACAGGCGTCGGCCGGATCGACTGGTAAAATACTCGACCCAGGTCGAAGTAACTGTTTTTAATAGGGTTTGTTTCCAACTGAGAAGGACCGCGATGAAAATAGTGATGAATACAGTGTGTAATACCTGCATTATGCGCATTTCCGCCTCGCGGACCAACCCACTATAAGTGGGGAATAGCTGTAGGTTCGAATTTATTCGGACATGGTGACAAACTATACCTACGTCGTCCGAATGAATTCGAACCTACAGGATTTTCGCCAGTTTCCGCTTACCTGTTGGATCGGCGGTTGTCGTCATAAACATTGTGCATCTGGTCAGGTGCATCACGTGCGGCGTCTCCGAACTCGTCGCCTACGTCGACCGGGTTTGGTACGCTGACCGTAGGTGCTTTCCAGCCCCCGGGCATTTCACCCATGTCGCTCGGTGCATTCAGCATGTCATCCCAGCTATCGGAAAATTTGTCTTTATCCATCCAGCCGCCACGGCCGCTGTCCCATGGCATATTGCTGCGGCCGCCGCGTTTGCTTTCCCATGGCATCCTGCTGTCGCCGCGTCTGCTCTCCCACGGCATTTTGCTGCTGCCTCTGCTGCTCTCCCATGGCATTTTGTTATCACGGCGACGACTTTGCCACGGCATACTGTTATCTTCACGGTAAAATTCTCGATCTCCATAATATGGAGGCGGAGGATAATTCCGGTAGTTATCAGGTTTGCCATAACCCTGCCGGCTTTGATACTGTTGCGCCCGGGGATCTCGAGCATCACGTGCAGCCGGTGGCGGATAGTTACCACTGCTGGTGGTGTACCCTGGCGGTGCGTACTGGCTGTTATCAGCATTATCTGCAGCCTGTACCGGGTATGACTGGCTGGCAGCCAATATAACCACAGCGGCTGAAAGGAATCGTCTGTTAATATTTCGTTTCATAATACTGGTCTCTCATGATTTGCAGTGATTATATTATTCATAAAAGTGGTCCAGGAGTATATAGTGGGTAACAATATTGCTGCAGCGTTGTGTGTACGGGGTGTCAGGTTTGAGCGCTCCTTCGCTGTCTGCGTTTTCATCGATCCGGTGCAGCAGGAAATGATCCGGATAAACCAGGTCTTCGTTCTGTAATCGAAACATGCAGCCAATATCCCGTACTCTGAATAATCCACAAAAAGACGCCCTTCAGCTGAAGCGATCTTTCACCATCGTGGCATCATTCACCCTGGTTCTGTGGTTGATACGGATAATCGAGTCCTTGACCGGTGCCGAACTCTCCAGATACGGCATTAACCCCGGCCGGTTGAGCGGACTGGCTGGTATTCTCTGGGCACCATTAATTCATAGCTCATACTCGCACCTGTTTGCCAACACCGCACCGCTTCTTATCCTGGGTACAGCGCTTTTATACGGTTACCCGAAATCTGCGAAGATTGTGATACCTGCTGTATACATCGGTAGCGGACTGGGTGTCTGGCTTTTTGCACGACAGGTTTATCATATCGGCGCCAGCGGCCTGACATTCGGCTTCATGTTCTTCGTCTTTACGGCTGGCGCAATTCGCTGGGACAGGCGGGCGATTGCCCTGTCCATGATCGTGTTCTTTCTCTACGGCAGCATGATCTGGGGCATCTTCCCGATCGATCCGGGCATATCCTATGAAAGCCACTTTTTCGGCGCCATGATCGGCATTGTTCTGGCCATCCTGCTGAGAAACCATGACCCCTGTTCAGCTGAGAAAAAATACAGCTGGGAAGAAGATGAAGATGAAGAGAATCGATCTTCACTCAACCAGTAATGTCCCCTTCTACACGTATCATCTGAGCTCAAGCTTAACCGACTTTCTGTCCTTGCTGCCGGCATCAGCATTTTCAAGATAGTGAAGCTCTATGCTGTCACCCGGCTTCTTGCCCATTACGGCCAGTTTGAAGGCCGCAAAGCTTTCTACTGTTTCATCATCAACACCGATAATAACAGTGCCTTTTACCAGGCCGGCATCTTTTGCTGCGCTGTTAGCGGAAAACCCCCTGATCACAAGCAGTTTACCTTCGGTTACCAGCATGGCGCCGATAAGGCCGGCAGGTTCCAGTGACTGTGCTGGGGATAACACCAGGAAATCGGCGATATTTTCCGCTACTGGCAGGTAGTCATCCGAAACCAGGATTGAAAACTGCTCAACATCGATGCGTCGCTTGATGCGGTTTGGAATACCGGAGCCATAGGCGATGTGGCCTCTGCCTGCGAGTACCAGCAAACGCGATTCAGGATTATCATCCAGGTATTGTGCCGCCCGCTCGGCCATGCTTTCATCCCAGGTGAGCTGGCCTCGAAGAAAATCCTCGAATTTGCCGGGATAGTCCGGGTGCTGGTCGAATATTTCGCGCAGGCGTTTTTCATACGCTTTGTCAGACCAGTCATAACTCGCGGGCAGCTGTGCCTTGAGCTCGGCAGATAAACCATCAAAGCCTGATTTGCTCAGGGCATGACTCAGTTCCTGCGAGGCATTAAGCGCAATAACTGGTATCTTATGCTCACGCGCATACTGCAATATGGGCCGATAAAGACGGTAATCGTATCGCCAGTGCTCATAATAACCGGTCTGTTTAAGCATCTCCTGTTCAGAAATGCCGCCTGCAACATAGGCATCCAGGTATTTTTGATACGGCTGCTGGAACCATTCAACGCCGATAGCAAGCCCGGGCAATTTCGTGGGTGATTTATTATATAGCAGCTTCAATATTTCCAGCTGGACCAGGTGATGGTCCAGTCGTGTATGCGATTCTCCTACCAGTATCACCCGTGCATCATCTATCTGTTGCATTATCTGCGACAGCGGACTGGCCTGGTCCAGTTTTACAACCGGCAGGTTTATAATCGAGCTTGTCTGGGCGTTTGACTCGGCATCTGTTTCGGTATGTGTCCCGGTGTTTAACGAAGTATTGTTTATGTCTGTCTGGATGTCTGCATGAATATCTGCCTTAATATCTGACTGGGCAGCCACCGTGCAGCCGGTGCAAAATACAAACACTGCTGTAAGCAGAAGCAGCAGTGAAACATGAAAAGATGTATGTTTTATTCGAGGTTTAAAATAAAAATGAGGTGCAACAGTATCTGGCAAGGTCGGTGTCATAAAGAGTCTCTCTGGTTATTCCTGGTTCTTTTTCTGACAGCTTTTGACACGCTTTCTGCAGAAATCATTCATCACGAATTAAATGTCAGGCTGCATCCGGCCGATGCCGGCATTATCGTCACTGACACCATACAACTGCCGCCAGCTGCAGTCAGTGCAGTATTTTCACTGCGAAACAGTCTGACTGTCAAAGCAGGCGCAGCTGAACTTGTTTTACTCGGTGAATCCGACACTGGCCGATTGCGCCACTATCGAATTAACAGACTGCCGGCCGATGCAAAGGTTCAGCTCATCTACCAGGGCAAAATCGTTTCAGGCGGAATACAGGGTCCCTTTGATATGCCTGAATCAGTGTTAAACACAGAGAATGTCTACCTTGATAAGAGCAGCGCCTGGCTGCCGGACTTCAGGGCTTATCCTTTATTTACATTTAATTTACATGTTGAAGCACCACAAAACTGGCAAATGATCAGCCAGGGCAAACGTAGTGCCAGCGACAGCTACAACCGTAACGGCAAAACTGACGATAGCACCGGGGATTACAGTTTTAACATGCCGCATCCGCAGGATGATATCTACCTGTTAGGCGGATTTTACCAGCGATTCTCGAAACAGCACGAGGGTATCGAGATCGTGGTTTACCTGTTTGAGGATGATACTGCGCTGGCAGAAAAATACCTGCAAACCTCTGCTGACTATATCAGCCTGTATAGCGACTGGATCGGCCGCTACCCTTATGCCAAATTCGCCGTCGTCGAAAATCGCTGGCAAACCGGGTACGGCATGCCCTCCTTTACCCTGCTCGGCTCAAGAGTAATACGTCTGCCGTTCATTCTTAACACATCGCTGCCACACGAAATTCTGCATAACTGGTGGGGCAACGGTGTCTATGTCGATTTCTCGAAAGGTAACTGGAGCGAAGGCCTGACCGCGTATATGTCTGACCACTTCAGTAATGAACAGCAGGGCAAGGGCAGCGAATACCGCCGCAAGGCACTTGAACGTTATGCAAACTTTGCCGCAAAGCAGGCTGACTTTGCGCTTGCAGACTTCCGCTCGCGGCATGATGAGGCCAGCCAGGCCATTGGCTACAGTAAATCGCTGATGGTATTCCACATGTTACGAACCATGGCTGGCGATGCAGCATTCAACGACGGTATCCGGCAATTCTGGCGGCGCTACCAGTACAGCTATGCAAGTTTCACTGATCTCATCGCGTTACTTTATCCGGCCGCAAATAACAGTGATAATGGCCGCAGGCGCTTTACAGAGCAATGGCTGGACAGGACGGGGGCACCTGAAATATCACTGGATAATGTTAATCTCAGCAAGCTGGACGACAGTTATTTACTGTCGGTCAAAATCAGTCAACAGCAACAGGGTCCCGCTTACCGGTTGCAGATACCGCTTGAGGTAACACTGCCGGGTAACACACATGTTTTGCGTGAGACTGTATTGCTTACGGAGAAAAGCCAGCTGTTTACATTAAAGCTGAAACAGCAGCCGGTGGCGGTCACCCTGGACCCGGATTACGATGTGTTTCGGCTGCTGCATGCTAACGAGCGGCCTGCTTCGTTAGGCCGATTGTTTGGCGCAAAAAAACAACTGCTGGTGATGCCTGCCGATGCAACGGCAGAGCAGATCAAGGCATGGCAACAGTTAGCCAGCGCATGGTCCAGGCAATATAAAAATGTAGAGCTGCGGTATGACAATCAGGATGTTAACGAAATGAAAGCCATGGATAACGACACTGCGATCTGGCTGCTGGGCTGGAATAACAAATTATTAAAAGACTACAGGGAATATTTCACTGCACAATATCCCGATTCAACATCTGCTGGATATACACAAAAGCTGTCAGGCAACATGGTAACCATAGAAAACCGGCAATTACCTGCTGACAAACACGCCGTGGTGCTGCTTGATGCAGACAACGCCCGCAGACCGTTAGCTTTTATCGGTGCGGATGATGCTGAAACAATCGCTTTAATCGCAAGAAAATTACCGCATTACAGCAGTTATGGCGTGCTTGCATTCGAATTACCCGAAGTGAATAATATCATCAAGCAGTACCTGCCCGTGCTCAGGTCACCGATGGTATGGAAGCTGGATTGATGAATTCAGGGTGACGGAGGGATTATTATTAATCCGGCGATATATATTGTCGCCGGGTTAATATTTAACCGCATGCTGAGATTGGCCAAAATTGAGTCCCGCCATCCCCTGTCCCTATTTGCATATTAGTTAATCTAACTCAACATTTACTCATTTAATTCATGTAATATTATTAAAGCTCATTGTGTTTCCAATTATTAACAAGGAGAACAGTCATGGCTATTGCACAAACCGTAAAAGACTACCTGGCGCAGAAGTCAGTTCACTACGAATTGTTAAACCATCCTCACTCCGGTTCCAGTCACGAGACTTCGCTAGCCTCGCATATAAGTGAAGACCATATCGCCAAGGGCGTGGTCGTTAAAGACGCCTCGGGTTATGCCATGGTGGTCGTGCCGGCCGTCAACTATGTCGAAATGAAGCACGTGCGCAAGGAGCTTGACCGCGAACTGGAGCTCGTCGAAGAGGACGAATTTGCCAAACTGTTTCCCGACTGCGAAGTTGGAGCCGTGCCGCCACTCGGTCCTGCCTACCAGATCGAAACATTTCTTGATGAGTCGCTAACCACACTTGCCAATGTCTACCTGGAAGCCGGCGACCACGTACATCTGCTGCATATCAGTGGCGATGACCTTAAGACCCTGCTCAGTGGTGTTCGGCACGGTCATTTCAGCCATGAAAAACATCATTCCAGGTTAGAAGAAAGCTGAAGACCCGGCTGCTGACAGCTAATGTCCGTATCGCCGCTGTACAACAGACTGATAAAATAGCACTATATCAATAACATATTAATCGAGGAAAAAACAAATGAGAAATGAACTTGATCCGATACCTGACCAGTGGTATGCGCACCTGGATAAAGGCCAGCGTTTTTTCGTCATAGATGTTGATGATGAGGAAAACATGGTTGAAATACAGCATTTTGATGGTGATATTGAAGAGCTGAGCCTGGCTGAATGGCGTGACCTCCGGATTGAGTTGTGCGAAGAACCTGAAAACTGGACAGGCGCACTCGACATCGCAGAGAAAGACGACCTGGGCACCGAGGTAACGGATACCACAGGGGGTGACTGGTCTGAGCCGGGCGAAGAATACAGGCGGCCCAATAAATAAACCCGGAGCGATCCTGGAAGCAAATCTGGAAATTTACCAGGGCAGGCAGCCATCATTCCCGGCCGGAGGCCGGTCCTCCGGTACATTTCATCTCATTCCTGCAGGACACGCGCCCACGCGGGAAAAGCTATCTTTAGAAGTACGTTTCATTCGGAAGCGGGCAGAAATCTGCTGCTGAGCGGTTAAGGCTTCACGCCTTATTGAACTGCAGCCGTGTTTTGTTATCGCTATGGGTGATAAATAAAGTGCCCTTGTCTTCAAAAACCAGGGTAACCCGGGCGCCGTCGACTAGCGGCTCGGTAATGCAATCTATAATGAAACAGTCCTTAACGCCATACTGCTCACCGATGTTGACCAACGGATAGGCAAACGGCGAGCCGGCCAGTTGTTTAACCGGCACCGGCGCTTCCCGTTGCATTCGCCAGAAAACGATACCCGCATCGAAATAGAGCTGGTGCCAGCGCCAGTTCACCTTGATAAACAGGGTATCGACTTCCTGCACCAGTTTTCTGCGATACCAGTACTGCTGACAGATCAGCTCTTCACACAGCTGTTCTGTCAGTCTTGGCGGTATGCCATCAATTTCAAGCATTTATTGTTACTCTGCATTAAAGTGGCGAGTGAGATGGCTATTTAACCACATGTTGAAATTGATCAAAATATCATTCCTCGGCCCGGTTTTTCTTTTTCTCAACTGCTTTCGTCGTTTATTAGCCAGTCTATCACCCTGTCCTGCAGTGCCTGATAGTCCACGTCAGATGGCGAAGGCTGTTGCCACTCGGGATGCTGACGCATGACGTTTATAACTTTATACCATCCCCCGGGAAGTGCATGATCTGGGTCATTAAACAGCTGCAATTTGTTCTGCGCAGCATGCCCGCGATGAGTCAGTGTGTGCAGCAGTTTGCGTTGCCTGAGATATAGCAAACTGATGGTGTTATCATCGACACATAGCCATTTATGCCCGCGCAAGGCAGCACTTAACTCGTGCTGATACTTGCGTACCGTTGCCAGTCCTGCACCCAGCGCTGCCCCCAGTATCGTGGCTGCACCCAGGCTTATACCACCCACCATCAGGTCAAGGCCCGCGCCTGCCGCGGCGCCAGACAAAGCCGTCGCCCCTGCGTCCAGGCCGAACTCTTTTATCATTCGCGGGGAAAATATATCCAGGTGCCATTGACCGTCTGTCACTGGCAGTTGCTGCAGGTCAACATCCAGTTGCGTAAAGGCAAATATTGATAACAGGTCCTGTAATGTCCTCTGTTCAGCGTTACGCACGAAGTCCTGCATCTCCAGGACATTGCCGTGCGCTATACCACCCTTGCCTGCGGCTTCAGCTCCGGATACTTCACGCCTGTAGCAGGCAACCTCGATGAGCAGCTGAAAGATACGCTGTGCAGCGGCATGCTGCAGGCTTTGCCATACTTGCTGTCTGAAATCGATCAGTATCTGCAGCGTTTCGTAATGCTGTTCAAGCAGGCTTTGCAGCTTCTGGTAGAGCCGCTTTTCAGCCTCAAAATCAAAAGCGACGGTATCAAATTCCAGCGCTGCGTGCAGGTTGAACTGTGCCATTTGTTCACGCCAGCGCATCAGGGCTTCACTGTTGCCAGCAATAAAGTTAAATACCGGGAGAATCGGTTTGCCCGCCTTGCTTAATATATCGATTTCGTCGCGGTACTTGCCGAGCAGAGGTTCACGCACATCAATGATGTACAGCAGCACATCGCTATTGATCGATTGCCGCAGTACCTTGATCTCCTGTTCGAAATCAGGAAATTGATCTGCCTGTGCAATAAAGGCGCGTAATAATTCTACCGGCAGTCTGGCAGCCGGCGATTGGGCTGCCCGAGATTGGGCTTCAAATGTTTTCGACTGTTCCTCAAGTGCCTGTAACAGTGCGCTGGAATCTTCGAATCCCGGGGTGTCATACAGATTCAGTACCGCATCTTCACCGGCGAAAACCACTGATTTTTCGACATAGCGCGTAGTACCCGCCGTCTCATCTATGTTACCAAACTGATCATCCCGTAACAGGGTACGGATCAGCGATGTTTTGCCGGCATTGGTATGTCCGACCACGGCAATATTGATCGCTGAAAAACGGGACTCGTGATTCATCGCTGCCCCTGGCTCATACTGATCACATGATCAGCAGGGACATCGCAGGCCTCGGCCAGCCGGTACCAGGCCGCTAATCGCTTGCTCGAAATCGACTCATCCTTGTGTTCCAGCAGTACCAGCCAGCGCTGCCCGCTGTTCGACATCAGGCTGGCGACGGTGCGCTTGACGCCGCGATCCGGAGAGCGTGCTGCAGCTACCGCCACCGCAACGAGCGGGCGCTGAAACGCCTGCAGACGCTGCTGAATACGCGACAGTGACTCACGATCGATAACCTGGCCGAGGTTATTGGCGGCGTTGATAGCGTGCGGTGGCCAGCTTAAATTGTTGCTGAGTTCGACTGCCACCCATCGTGTCTCTGCAGGCAGCACATGCGGCACTGGCGTAATTTTAGTTTTCCCGGCCGCTGTCCCGGCAATAACGGGAGGTGAAGTGTCTGCATCGACGACCTGGCCGTGACTCGCCAGCGGCATCAGGCGCTGGCGCAAACTGATGTAATAAGGCAGATAATAATCAAGTGCGAAAAGACGGCGGCTTCCGGCGCACATCAGTGCAGACAGGCTCCACAGCAGGATTCGCGGCACGATACCAAAACACAATAATGCCCCCAGCAAAAACTGCGCCCAATGGCTGCGGTGTTCAGCGGTCAGTGCCGGCGCCAGCGCCGTTTGCAGCAGACCATCCTGGGTCGCGACAATCCGTGTATCCAGCACCTGGTCTGCCGACGGCGTGGCAAAACCCAGTGCATCCAGCGGTACACTTAAAAAGCCGGTCAGTTTAATGAAGACGGCATCTGACAGAAGCGTCGTACCCCAGACAAAGTCATACTGACGCACCATCAATAACAGCACTAAAAAGACCAGGCCGGCGAGCAGGTAAGCCAGCCATAACTGATGTGTTATTTTACTTAACTGCCATTTACCGACTACGCCGGAAAAGTTACAGGCCAGCCATGCGCGATCTGCCTGGTTGCCGGCCAGCTTTCCGTCCGGTTTCGTGGCATGGCTTTTACTGGCGGGGCGCCCTGATAGCCAGCCGGACAGCCTGCCCGGCAGCCAGCGCGATAACCTGGCTAATAACCCCGAGCTCAAATTTTCCACATTCAGGCTGATACCGGTCAGCCACAGCAACATTGATAAAAAGTTAAAGCCGAGCAGTACCAGCAACAACCAGTAGATATTGATGGTATTACTCTCGCCAACAGCGTAGATGACACCAAGCGCGCCTAACAGCGCCGCTGCCAGCAAAGCAAAAGATTTGATATAACGGGACAGCCTGGCAGCCCTCACCAGCACGGACGAAAGATCATGCTGCTGCACGATACACTGAGCCCGTTTCCACAGACGTTCTTCAAACTCCATGTGCCTGGAATGATCGGAAAATTCCTGTTCAGCGTCACAGCTAAGGTTTTGCTTCGCTTCTATATAACGAATTTGTTCGATAAGTAAACGCTTGTCGAAATTGGATTGTGTCACAGTATGATCAGGTACAGCCTGGTATGAGATATTGCTGCATTTTATCCAGACTGTGCCTGCTTGTAACTATAATATGTATATTCTATTGTACGATTCGATGGATAATATCGTTAGAGCCGAGTCCCAGCGGCCCGGGAGTAACGCAGGAGAAGTTGCCGATAAACTGACCTTCTGCATAGCCGGAGGTCATTTAATTTCTGTAACAGTTTCCCGGGTGATAATAAAGCTTGCCGATGCTACCTTAAATTCACGGCATAAGGCCTTCCAATTGACAGGTTGTGAAATGCAGATCC
This sequence comes from Gammaproteobacteria bacterium, assembly GCA_022340645.1. Lineage (GTDB taxonomy): Bacteria > Pseudomonadota > Gammaproteobacteria > SZUA-229 > SZUA-229. Next base: position 14,379 of record JAJDNP010000133.1, read on the forward strand.
CTCGTCCACTTTCAGTTTTTCGCTAATCCACCCAATGGAGAACGTTGCGGATAATCGACCACCGTTGAGTTTTTCCGGTAGCTCCTTTCCCCAGAATCCAGTACTCAAACACGGCATCCACTGTGCCGTCTCTTTTTTTCAGTTCCAGCGATGCATTGATAAAATCAACCAGATACTGGTCCTTCCTGGCCATGGGATACACCGCCGGAATGGCAACGGGATCCGGCTGGGGCACCACGACGGTGTAGGCCGGATAAATTAAGGTCCAGGCCGACCCGGGTTCGGCCAGATAAAAGAGCGCATCCAGTTCTTCCGCCTTGCCCTTAAAAAAGTCACGCGGGGACTCAAGCTGGACATAGGTTACATCAGGTAACGCTTTTTCCGCCATGCTTCGATAATAGTGGGAATTGGCCGGAATCCCTATCCTGAGATCCTTCTGGGCACGTATGTTTTCCCATGTCCTGAAGACATCACGTTTGTGATCTTTCACAATGAGGGCGATGGTCAAATCCATGTACGACTCGGAATAGGCCACGCTCGTTGCCATCCCCGGACGAAGTACCGAACCCGACATCACGATATCGCAGATGTGATTATTCAAATACTGCGCTGTTTTTGACCGGTCCGGGAGCAGAATGAATTCTGGCTTTACCTGGAGGTCTTTCGCCAGCAGGTGGGCCATTTCTATGTCGAAACCCACAAGCTCTCCGGCATTGTTTCTGAATGCAAACGGAAGACTGTCACGGAAATACCCGACCCGCAGTATTCCACGGCGTTGCAGGGCTTGCAGATTGTCAATTTCCTGCCCTGGTACTATTGGAGCATCCGGCGGAAGTTCTTTAATCACGGACGGGGATGGTTCATACCGCAAGGCCATCTCGGAAAAAGCCCGGTACTTGGTGTACTCGGGATTTATCGCATACGTGAAAAACAGTCGGATTCCTCCTATGACGGCTACCCCGAGAACGGCCATGATGGATAAAGCAAAAACCAGCTGTTGCCAACGCACCTTTAAACGTCCAGCCATCGCGCAGCTTCCAAGGAGACCGAGGACCCACATATGCATCGTGGCGGTCAGCGTCCCGAAACGGCCGGTAAACACATCTACGCTGAGAAAGAGTTTAAACATGTCGGCAGGAATGCGATAAAGATCCAGCAAAAACGGGATGCCGACTATGGTTCCGCCAAAGAAACTGGCCAGCCCGGAAAGCAGAAACCCGGGATATTGAGAAAATGACAATTCCGACCCGACGAACCATCCGGCAAATGGCACGAAGGTGAGGCTCAACAATAAGCCGCTGGAAGGAAAGCTGTACGAGGTGGGGATTATGACATCAATCGCCTCGGCTTCTTCAGTGACTAATTCAGCGCGCCTTAATAATTCCCTTCCTGATTCCGTCAGCAGGGGGAGAATGATCATGGCGTTACCGGTGGCAAACGCGGTCAGGAGAGCCCCACGAGAGAAACGGATAATTTCTTTGTACTTTAATGGCGTAAGACTGGCAACCAGTGCCGGAAGCACGCCGAATGTTAAAAACAGGGCCGCCGCGATATAGGAAACAAGATAAACCTGCAGACGGCCCAGTTCCTCGAATTCCATCGTGCCAGCAGCGCTGGCCGAAATTGCAAAGACCCCCAGGGGCGCCAGTTTAATGACAACACCGGTCACGCCTGTCATGGCATCCCGGAATACGGACAAAACGTCAAGCAGCGGCTGTTTCCGTTCAACTCCGATGAGGGTAACTCCAACAATGATGCTGAAGAGGACCAGCGCGGGCACAATGCTATTGGCCATCGCAAAAAACGGATTGGCAGGAATATACAGCTGCAGAAAATCCACAGCTTGCGGCTCTTCAACTAATGATGGGCTGAAAAACATGGCGGATTCCCATGCCGGATACGTCATCGGCACCACGGTCAGCATGATGAGGGCGATGCTCCACAACACCAGCAGAAAAACCCCGACTTTTTTCGCAAGGGAAAGCGCCTCCCGATACGTTAAGCCGCCCAGCCCCGTAATCAGCGAAAGCATCAAAAACGGGAGGATGGGTATCTGTAACAATTGAATGAATACCTGACCCACTATATATATTTTTTGAGCAAGTTCTCCAAAAAAGACTCCGGTGAATATACCGAGCCCCATTCCGATAAAGATCTTTGCGGACAGACTCAAAGGCGGGAATTTTTTAATAGACTTTGACATGGTAAGCGATTGCGGGAAATAACGGTTTACCGGCCTGACTGATTCCAGTTACTGAAGGCCAGCAACCAGGCGGATATATCGGGATAGGCGTTGCCTCGATCCATTAAGTGCTGGCCCAGTTCTATCATGAGCTCTCGAAACTGCTGAATCTCTGCGTTCCATATCCATTCTTCTATGCCATGATTATCGGCCAGGGCTTCATTAGCAACGGAACCTGCCCCGCCCCACATGTGCTTTGAATTGAGTTCTCTATACAGTGCCAGCTCATCGCCATCACAAAGTTCAATAAGTGTTTCCAGCCAGGCGGTTTCCATACTCTGATGATTTTTCAGTATTTCATGCAGTTGTTGTAAATTTTTTTTAATGTCTGCTGGATTCATTTTTTTTGTATAAAGGGGCCGCCCTGTTATTCCGCTATCAGGTTTTATCTGTATCATGTTTATTAAAATGGATTAAGTTCGATATCAGTTTTCTCTGGAACTCAATTTGTATAGTCAGTATACCTTCAAACCAGGTGTCGATAGATAATTGATGTTCGCCGGCACGCACATTAAACAGTGGTTGCGAGTGCGGCGAAACCCCGCTTACTCGAACAAGTTCACCCGGAAAGTTGACCGTCAGCGATACATGGTAGGGAAAATAGCCGTCAAAAAATTGCTGGTAGTAAGGCCCGTTATTGATAACAAAATTATCCGCTCCCCGTTTATCGAGTACGTTAACTTCAGCTGTTACACACATAGCAGCATGTGCTGAAATATCCTGCAGGTGAACCACCTGGCCATCAGTGGACGCCTTGCCGATATTTTTACTAGATATGATTTTAAAATTCCTCATCTGTTTATAACTATAAACAATATCAGTTTCATCGATTGGGCTGATATTAAAATAACACTGTTTCATATATACCCAGCCTGTTGAAAGACTGGATTCAGTGATGGTTAATTCTTTTTCCGAATGAAGCGTTCTGTTGTCCTTCACCGGTTCGATAAAAGTTAACTCGCCTTCGTTTACTTCAAGACTGCGAGTTTCACTGTCGTCTTCCAGCCAGGAATCGTCATCAAACTGTGCTTCAGGTTCTGCTGCAAATAACAGGCTAGCTGAAAATGCCGTTATTAACACAGTGAATATAAAGATAATGTTTGTGCTCATTAATACTCTTTTAGTATCCGCATTTTCTTAAAACCATCACCAAATGGGACGGAGGGATTAATATTTAACCAGATGTTGAAATCAATCAATATTTAATCCATCTATCAAATCTCTCCGTCACCTGGAGCGGCGCTATAGCGCAACTACTGGCTCGATGTCTTTTGTGCCCGCTGTTTCGAATACTGTCATCGATTTTGGCATTAAAACTTTAGTGCAATAAACTTTTATTTCATCATACAGCTGCTGCGGGTTGTCGGCATAACGGCGTGAAAAGTGGAACGGAAGCAGTCGCGACACACCAGCCTGCGTGGCAATTTCGCCACAGGCACGTGTTGTTAAATGACCATTGCGCATGGCATGATCAGCGTCAGCCTCGGTGAAGGCCGCTTCACAAAAAAATGTATGTGCATGTTGTGCCAGGCTGATCAGCTGCCGACGATTATTTTCTGTGTCAGCAAGATCGGTGGCATAAACCAGTTTTTTCCCCGGCATAATGAGCACCAGTTCGTCAGCCAGCGCACGGCTGGAAGCTTCACTTCCATCCGGCAGCTGAACCATGGCTGTTTCATTTCCGCTTAGCAGGTTTTGTTTCAATTCATTCAGCCAGGGCCCCGGTCCTGCGCCTCGCGCCTGCAGCCTGTCTTTGCGAATATTGATCTGTTTGTCCGGCTCGAAGGCATAAGCAATCACCGGGGTGCCATAATGATCAAGCGTCACACCGCGTATCTGAAAGCCCGGCTCATTGTGCAGTATGCCATTCACTACCGCAGCTTCATCCAGCAGCTGGCGCCTGGCATAACCGGCCTGCAGATGAAAATGTCTTAATCGATCACCATGCAGCTCCATGACTTCAAAGTTAGCGCCTCTGTTTTCGATGCGGTCCCACAAAATGCCCTGCAGAAAACCCTCGATATGTTTCGCTAAACCCGGCGGGCCATAGAGCCGGCATGACGGGTAGTCACCAAGACGTGAACGTAATAACCAGAGGAAACCGCCAATGTGATCCATATGGGCATGACTGATGAATACATCGGTTACCTGGTGAGCAATGCGTGCAGGTAAACGACTGCCGTCACCCAGATCGAACAACAAACTGCGCCGCTGATGCCGCATTCGCAAATGCAGTAACGCATCACCAAACACACCGTTAACCAGGGCGACATCGACCGAACCCACGCGGCCAACAATGCGCGGGCCATCATTGCCCTCGACCGACGGCAGCACATCAGCCGGGGGCATGTATTCGAATCGCTCCCCGGCAAAGGGTTTTGCGGTTTCAATAAAACCATCTGCATTACGGGCCGCATCACGTATTAACAGTGTATCAATGCCAGTGATTTCATTGGACAGCATTGCCGTTAATACATTTTTTTCAACATGCTGCACCTCGCCCATCGCCACGGTACGGCCAGCCTGCAACAAGGCAAGCTGTCTTCCTCTCCAGGCGCCGGTTTCAGCCAGTGGCGGCGGTGTACCGGTAAGATTGATCCTGCCAAGGTCGAATTGCCGCTCAATACCGTGAGCGAGATGCGCGTCCCACGGTTCGGTACGTTGCCGGGCGCGCACCCGTTTGCCCGGCCGCACAGCTTCTGCGGCAGCCTGTACCACAAACAATTCAACCGGCAGTGCATGTAATTCATCCAGCAGCGGTGGCGGCCTCTCCCCTGCAGTCAATGCCAGTACTGCATCAGCAGCTGTTGCTTCGACCAGTCCTTCCAGCAGTTCCCGCCCGGCAATACCCCGTACTGCTCCGGGTCCATCGATCAACACCATAGCTTCAGGCAATTGCTGTAGCAATGCTCTGACCGCGGATACCAGGGGTAAACGAAAACGTCCCGCATCCAGCGTACATAAGCCGGCATAATCAATCACCCGCCATGCGCCTTGCTGCCGCTTTGCTATCGACACAGAACCCGGTACACCAAAAGCCGGTGAACCCGGGTCGGCATTGAGACACCAGCATGATCGACCGGATGCAGCGATGGTATCTGCCAGGCTGGCCGCCAGCGTTGACTTGCCCGCACCCATGGGACCGAACAGCAATACCCGACGATCATGCTGCATCACCCTGGCAACAATATCCGCGGCATTAAGCGCTAACAGAGGCAAATCGTGATTGAATTTCGTGGTTACCATAAACCGTATGATGCGATGTCAGGCACAATTTGGCAAACAGTATCCGCTCCTGCCGCAGATAGATATAATCATTTGTCGACAAAATTGTAGAAGCGACCCTGGTCGCGAACAGGCAGCCGTTTGATACATCCTCTTCGCGGGCAAGCCCGCTCCTACGGGCGGATATGTTTATTGCTGGAACAGGCTTGTCCGCAAAAACATGTTTACCCGTATTAGGTATTGCCTGATATTTCTGATGTTGTGACACCCTCTTTGCTGCAGGTAAAGACAGGCTGGTTCAAATGTTGTTACTGAATCGGCTAGCTTCATTTTGCTTATGCTACTTTTCAGTCCAGTTTTAATATCGGGTAGCGCTTTATATCATCACGGCAGACTGATCAGCCAGGCATCAGGGTTTAGCTGTCTGCTGGTAAACTCTACATTCATGAACTGCCTGATTACGGCGATGTTGGTTAGGGTATGCAAACTGGGTTTCGGGGTAACAAATGCGCCTTGCCCTGCCAGGGCAATGGGTATTAATAACTGATCTGCCAGGTTTTTTCCCACGGCAGCACCGGACTGTAAATAATGCCGGACTTCATTAACCGCTTTTTCCGCCACCTGTTCAGCGGGCAGGCCGCGTTCACCAAAGGCGCTAAACACTTCTGTCACGGATTCACTTTGCACGTAAATTAAAACAACATTACCCGGCCCATAGGCCGATTCGACCGGCCTGAAATGCAGCTGGTCCGCTGCATAGCCAAGGGTACTGGCAATAACCTTGAGCTCCCGGTATGCAATATGTTCTGCTAAATGGGCCAGCAATACTTCTGCACCTTGTTGCAGGATCCTGCCGCGTTCGGTTATCAGCAGTGGTTTCAGGCTTTTAACAGGCTGGATGGTAACATGAAGAATTCCGCCACCACCGGGAGCAAAACCTGTTCGTTCAAGCCGCGCTGTTATCGCCGGCCCCATTCGCTGGATCAATGGTAAAAAAGATTTCACCAGAAAATCATAGGGTGGCGCAAAATGATTATGCGTGCCCCCTTCCAGCACCAGTGTTGATGGTTTGTCTGTCAGCATTAAAGCCGGTAATAATGTCTGTAATACGAGAGTGGTGCTGCCAGCCGTGCCAATAGCAAAGTGATAATCGCCGGGTTGTACCTGTCCGGGAATAAAAACAAGGCGCTGTGAGCCGATTTCGGCGCCTTCAACATCGGCATCGACAATGGTTGCGGCAGCAGTCACAGCCGTTAAATGCTGTCTCTGCAGTCCTGGCCTGTCCCTGTTCGCACGGATATGTGTGATCTGAAATGGTTTTTTCAGACACATGGAAAGGGCCAGGGATGATCGAATTATCTGACCACCGCCCTCACCCTGGGCGCCATCAATATTTAGTAATGTCTCGGACATCTGTATCCTGGGCAGAATGAATGATTATTAAAAGGGAATACTATATCTCTTTCATAAAAAATAATTCAGTGCAACCAGCGCTTTTTATATTTTTTACCGCTGCCGCAGGGACAGGGACAGGGAACTTTAAAGATAACACGATCACACATGTGTAAAATACCGGTTTCGGCAGACTTATTCATAAAGAACCACGTACTCGTGAGTGACAAACTTCCCGTCAGCAATGAACACCTGATCCGGCTTGCCGGCAAGCCCGCCTTTAACCGGGGCGTGGATTATTTTAAATCCGGCAATGTGCTAAAGCTGAAACAGAAAGGGAATGTTGTAACGGCAGAGGTGGCGGGTACAGAAGTCTACCGGGTAAAGCTCAAGTGGACGAGCAGCCAGCTCGATGGCGCATGTAACTGCCCCGCTTCGGACGGGTTTGATTTCTGTAAACATTGTGTGGCAGTTGCACTGGTGCTTCAGCAAACACAGGCGGAGCAGGATCAATTAATAAAGGGAGGCGCGGAAGACCGCATCAGGGCTTACCTGCTCAAACAGGACAAA
>JAJDNP010000145.1 GCA_022340645.1 Gammaproteobacteria bacterium
AAAACTATGAAAATAATCCCGGCATTTATCGAACTTGAAACCGGCGCAGGGATTTCGCTGCATGACATCATGCCGCAGCTAACGGCGGCGGTCGCGAAGTCGGGAATTAAAAACGGCTTTGTCACGGTGACATCGCAACATACCACGACCGCGCTTACGATTAATGAAAATGAAGAGCGGCTGATCGAGGATGTTAAAACCTTTTTAACAAAACTCATTCCGCCCGCTAACAGCTACCTGCATAATGATATTGCGCTCAGGGACTGTCCGCCGGATGAGCCGGAGAACGCGCATTCACACCTGGCAGCCATGTTGCTGGGCAGCTCCGAGGTAATTGCACTTGCCGACAGTGAGCTGGTGCTGGGGCAGTACCAGTGCGTGATGCTGATTGATCTGGATGGTCCGCGCAAGCGCAAGGTCAGCGTACAGGTTTATGGTGAATAAATATTAAAAAGTTGGTAAATTAAACACCCCGCATCCCTGAACGATGAATGGCCAGATATCGGCTTCTGTGTAGCAGTCTGCATTTATCACTTTTTATCTGAGCAGTATCCATGAACGATTACCTCAACCAGGTCGCACAGCAATTTATCAGCATCGCACCGAACGCAGATTTCTGGACACTGCGTTTGACGTCCGAGGCGCATGAATCGCTTAGTGTGCGTCAGGGCGTTATGCAGCCGGTTTACAATCACCTTGCCCGCGGCGCCTTGCTGACCGTCGTTAACGGTGATGGCAGCGGCTACGCGGCTACCAGTGACCTGAGTGCTGACGGATTGAAACAGGCAGTGCGCCTTGCCAGTGACTGGGCGCGGCAGTCATCGGCTATGGGGTTGTTGAAAGCGAGAGACTACCCGCGAGCGGATGCCAGGGCCTGCTATGAAACCCCGGTTAAGCAGCACTGGCATGAGCTGCCGCTGAATGAAAAAGTGGCACTGCTTCAGGATGCGAACAGGGCACTGAAAATTCACGACAGCATTGTCGACTGGTCGGCGAACCTGGGTTACGGCTGCGATGACGTGGTATTCATCAGCAGCGCGGGCGCCTACATCGAACAGCGCTTTCATTATATTCATCCGGGCCTGTCAGCAGTCGCCAACCAGGGATCGCAGACCCAGTATCGTAGCGGTGGCGGTGCTAACAGTGCCCGCCAGGGCGGCCTGGAACAGTTAAAGCTGCTGGATTTTCCCGCTGCTGCACCTGTTCTGGCGGAAGAGGCCGTTGCCCTGTTGAGCGCCGAGGAATGTCCGCAAGGTGTGATGGACCTTGTACTGGCGCCCAGCCAGATGGTTTTGCAGATACACGAAAGTATTGGTCACCCCCTGGAACTCGACCGAATTCTGGGTGATGAGCGCAACTACGCCGGCACCAGTTTCGTCACCCGGGACATGTTCGGCAGTTACCGTTATGGTTCCGAGCTGCTCAATGTTACCTATGACCCGGGCCATCGTGAACAACTGGCCAGTTATGCCTTTGATGATGAAGGCTCGCTGGCACAGCGTGAATACATTATTCGTAAAGGTATTCTCGAACGCCCGCTCGGCGGCGCCACATCGCAGGCACGCACCGGCATGCAGGGTGTGGCCAATGCGCGCCAGGCAGTCTGGTACCGCCCGCCAATTGACCGCATGGCAAACCTCAATGTCGAACCGGGAGACAGCAGTGTCGAGGAGATGATTGCGAGCATTGAACACGGCGTGTATATGGAAAGCAATCGCTCATGGTCGATAGACGACAGCCGCAACAAGTTCCAGTTTGGTTGCGAACTGGGACGGTTGATCGAAAACGGAGAACTAAAGGGGCTGGTGCGTAATCCGAATTACCGCGGCATTTCCGCCACTTTCTGGCTTAACCTGGCAGCAGTTGGCAATGAAGCCAGTTTTAAGGTGCAGGGTGTCACCAATTGCGGCAAGGGCGAACCCAACCAGTCCATATACGTGGGCCACGCATCGCCGGCCTGTCATTTTCGCGATGTCGAGGTGTTCGGGGGGGCAAAGTAATGCAGCAATACTTTTATACACTTGGCGATGCACTGTTTGAAAAGCTTGAAGGCGCGGAACAGCTTTTACTTGGTTTTTCCGGTGAAGATTCTGATTTCGTACGGCTCAATCACAATAAAATCAGGCAGGCAGGCTGTGTTGCACAACGCTCGCTCTCGCTCGACCTGGTAGCAGGGCAGCGCCATGCCCAGACCAGCGTGGAGCTTACGGGTGACAGTGCTCTGGATATGGAGCAACTTACGGCAACGCTGAAAAAACTTCGCGAGCAGCGTGGCTTTTTGCCCGATGACCCCTACCTGAATTTTTCAACGGCGATCAATAGCACCGAATACCATCACGACAATGAAGTCATTGACAGCCATGATGCCGTTGCACAGCTTGTGCAGGCCGCCGGGGATATGGACCTGGTTGGTATCTTTGCCAATGGTATCCAGTACTCCGGTTTTGCCAACTCGCTGGGCCAGCGCAACTGGCATAGCAGTGCGAATTTCAATTTCGACTGGAGCTGTTACCTGGCAGAGGACAAGGCCAAAGCCAATGATAGGGCCGTGAAAAGCAACTATGCCGGGTTTGACTGGCAACAGGGTAAGCTGGCTGCAAAAATGGACAGCATCAGGCAGCAGCTGAGTATTTTATCCCGGCCGTCAAAAACCATTGAGCCGGGCAGGTACCGCGCCTACCTTGCACCCTCCGCCGTCAACGAAATCATCCACATGATATCGTGGGGCGGTTTTGGTCTGAAAAGTCATCGTACCAAAACCACACCGTTGATCCAGATGGTAGAGCAGGGACGCAGCCTGGCCGAGTCGGTATCGCTGCGTGAAAACCATGCCAGGGGCCTGGCGCCAATATTCACCGGCAGCGGCTATATTAAACCGGACCATGTGCAACTCATCAGCAATGGACACTACCAGGACTGCCTGGTGAGCTCGCGAAGTGCAATGGAATACGGCAGTGTTACCAACGCCGACTATGAATTCCCGTCTGCACTGGACCTGGCTGCCGGGGAGCTGCATAGCGCCGATATGCTGAAGCAGCTGGATACGGGACTTTATATCAATAATCTCTGGTACCTGAACTTCTCGGACCGCAATGCCTGCCAGTTGACGGGGATGACCCGGTTTGCCTGTTTCTGGGTGGAACACGGCGAGATACAGGCACCGGTCAATGTTATGCGTTTTGATGACAGCGTTTTTAACCTGCTGGGAACAAACCTGCTTGGCCTGACCGAAGAGCGTGAACTGATTCTTGATGCCAGCACCTATGGCCAGAGATCGAACAGCAGTATCGAGCTGCCGGGCATACTGGTCAGAGATTTGCGTTTGACCCTGTGACATTTTGTACGTGACTGGATCAGATAAAACAGGCAACTGCAAGTTTTGCGGAAGCGAATGAAATAGTTTTCTAATGCAATACGATGAATTTATTCAGACTCTAAAACAGGCACGGTGCCCGGCGGGACTCGGACCTTATCTCGAAGCACTGTGGTATGATGCCAACGATAACTGGCATAAGGCGCATATAATTGTGCAGCAACTCGATGATTCTACCGCAGCGAGGATTCATGCCTACCTGCATCGCAAGGAAGGCGATATCTGGAATTCTAAATACTGGCATCGCCAGGCCGGTTCCAGCTTGCCGCAGGGTATGAGTCTGCAGGCGGAGTGGGAGATGCTGGTACGTCAGTTGACACAGGCCCGGTAAATTAAGGGGTGGTTGTGTCTGTAGGTCCGACTAAATCGCCCGGAGCAATTTAGTCGGACCTGCACAAGTAATCTAGATTAACTTGCTGGCAGGGTCTCTTAGCCTGTTTTTTATTATCGGAACTTAATTGCTGCTGACAAGTCTATCTGTTATTTTGCGTTGTCTGGCATTTTGTCTTTAATCGGCTTCTGCTGATACCGTGTGAATTATTGTTATGGAACAGAATATGGTAAACGAAGAGAATGCGTTAAACGAAGAGAATACACTAAACGAACCGAATACACCGGCTCCGGACAAGCAGCAGCATAGCGGCCGTTACCTGATGCTGGGCGTGTTAATCATAACGCTGGTCGCGGCCATATATTTCGGATCGTTCATTCGTGAAACGGAACCCGATTTCTATGCTCCGGGCAGAACAGCTATTGTCAACGCACGAATGCATTTTGAAGAATCGCTGGGTTACGAGCAGGCACTGATTGAACAGCAACGAATGGCTCATGATGAGATAAATCAGGCGATCTCGCATCTGGATAAAGCCGAAACTCTCGATCCGGCAGACCGGGACAAAATACAGCAAATACGAGCGCAACTCACGGTTCTCGAGAGCCTTGATCGCCAGCGGGAAAACAGTCCCCAGCAACTGCAGAAACAATATTATGATCTGCTGGATCAGATGGATGCGCTTATAAACAAGCTGGAAAACCATGCTCAGTAATCAATATGGATTAATCCAGTTATACCCAGGATAACCTGATTGGATGCAATGACGGCAGCTTCGACTAAATCGTCCGCAACGATTTGAATGACAGCCCTGTAGGTTCGAATTTATTCGGACAATGGCGCCAATGTCTGATCGCATCGTCCGAATAAATTCGAACCTACGTAGCAATTATCCTTAACTTTGGCAGTGTGTCTGGACCTGTCATTATTAAGAGCAAGATATTAAAAACGATATTACCGGTGCTAGCGACGAGTTGTGGAAACTTGATCTCGGCCTGAAGTAAAATGATGTAACGCCAGGAAGGAATGCATATGAAAGCCATGGTGCTGAACAAAACAGCGTCGCTCGCGGAAAATCCTCAGCCGCTGGAATTGACCGAACTTCCCGACCCGGTTGCCGGAGATAATGAGGTTTTGCTTAAAGTTCGAACCTGCGGCGTTTGCCACACCGAACTGGATGAAATCGAAGGCCGATTGCAACCGCCCAGGTTTCCGCTGGTGCTGGGCCATCAGGTTGTCGGCGAAGTGCTTCAGGCAGGGAAGAAGGTAACGCTGCACAGGCCAGGCGACCGCGTCGGTGTCGGCTGGATTGATTCGGCCTGCGGTCACTGTCGCTACTGTCTGGAAGGCAATGAAAATCTTTGTGCCGAATTTCGTGCGACCGGTTACGACAATAACGGCGGATACGCGGAGAAAATGGTAGTCGATGAGCGTTTTGCCTACGCGCTGCCTGGCTCCCTCAGCGATATCCACACCGCACCGCTGCTTTGTGCCGGGGCAATCGGTTACCGCTCCCTGCGCCTGACTGAATTGAAAAACGGCGAGCCGCTGGGCCTGACCGGTTTCGGGGCTTCCGCCCACCTGGTGCTGCAGATGGCCAGCCATCTTTTCCCTGACTCCCCGATTTATGTGTTCGCCCGCAATCCCGAGGAGCGCGAATTCGCCCTGCAGCTTGGTGCTGCCTGGGCGGGAGATACAACTGAATTTCCGACGCTGCTTCTGGACGCCATCATCGATACCACGCCGGTATGGTTTCCGGTCGTGTCAGCCCTGGAGCGGCTGGCGCCCGGGGGCAGGCTGGTGATCAATGCCATCCGCAAGGAAGACGTGGACAAGGATGCTTTACTGCAGCTGGACTATCCAAACCACCTGTGGCGCGAGAAGGAGATAAAATCCGTCGCCAACGTGGCGAGAAACGATGTAATCGATTTTCTAAAGCTGGCTGCCGAGCTGAATATCCAGCCAGAGGTGGAACGCTATACGCTGGAGGATGCAAACCGGGCACTGGTGGAGCTGAAGAACAAACACGTGCGCGGCGCCAAGGTGCTGGTAATTGACGAAACGGGCCGCCAGGGTAATGGCTAGCGGCAATAATTAAACTCGCAGATGAGTTAACAGTTAACGAATACGGTACGCAAGGTCCGAGACTATGTTCAAAACGTCATACTGCCCGGCATGATTGTCAGCGATCCAGCATTATTAACGTTTGGGCCAGTGCCTTCGCGTCGACTGGGACGCAGCCTGGGGATTAACAACATCCCGCCTAAAGTGTGCACATACGCCTGTGTTTATTGCCAGGTTGGGCGGACAAGCCATAAACAGACTGAGCTACGCAGTTTTTACCAGCCCGAACAGATCTTCGAGGCAGTCAGGCAGCAGGTCGCTGCAGCACAGGCTGCAGGTGAGGACATTGATTACCTGACCTTTGTCCCGGACGGCGAACCGACGCTTGATCTTCATCTTGCTGACAGCATTGATCTGCTTCGTCGTTTGAATATGAAGATCGCCGTTATTTCCAATGCATCATTGATCTGGCGTGATGAGGTACGAAAAGTATTAAATCAGGCTGACGTCGTTTCGTTAAAAGTGGATACGGTAGACACAACGCTGTGGCACAAAATCAATCAGCCGCATGAAAGCCTGGAACTTGATAACATCCTGCAGGCTATGAAAACGTTTGCCGGCGAGTATCAGGGGGAACTCATCACGGAGACCATGTTGCTTGCCGGGCTTAATGATCATCCTCGGGCTGTGAGTGAGACAGCCGATTTTCTCGCAATTCTGCAACCGGCCAATGCCTACCTTGCCGTACCGACCCGGCCGACTTGCCAGGCCGATGTGTCTTCTCCTGGTGAGGAGATCATGGTTCAGGCTTACGGGATTTTCAAGGAAAAACTCGAACATGTGGAGTACCTGGTGGAGTATGAGGGCAGTGATTTTGCCTTTACTGGTGACGTGGTACGGGATTTACTCGCTATTACAGCAGTCCATCCCCTGCGCGAAGAAGCCGTTAACGCGATGCTTTTGAAAGCCGGCGCAGGCCGGGATGTTATCCAGTCCCTGCTTGATGGTCATCAGCTGGTTAAAGTCGATTTTGCGAACAAGGTTTTTTATATGCGCAGTCTGCCAAACAATACAAAGCATACAGGCCGATAGTTCGCTGCTGCTTGTTATGACCTCACCGGGATTCGAATAGCATTTTGATCAGCAGCATTAACAGGATGCCGGCGATAAAAGCTACATAGTTAATTATATTTACCTTGATGTCTTCATGTTTGTTCACTTCAGGAACCAGATCGGTGGCGCCAATGTAAATAAAGTTACCTGCAGCGAACGGAATCAAAAATGAAATATCGAGATTAAACGACATTACGTATGTCACCAGGCCGCCCAGCAGGAAGGTGAGTGCGGATAACATGTTAAATAGCAGCGCTTTACCTTTTTCCCAGCCGCCATGTATCAATACACCAAAATCACCGAGTTCCTGGGGGATTTCGTGGGCGGCAGCGGCGAGCCAGGCCATGATGCCCAGGTGGATATCGGTTAAAAAGGTACCGGCAATGGCCAGGCCGCCAATAAAGTTATGCAGGCCATCGCCAATCAGGATCAAATAGGTGAGCGGCTGTTTGCAACTGGTTTGCGCGCGCTGACAATGATGCCAGTGCATGAATTGCTCGAGTGCGAAAAAAACGCAGAATCCCAGTAAAAGCCAGGCGAAGAACAGGGTGCTGTTGCCAAACGCAGCCAGCCCGGCTGGAACCATATGGAAAAAAGCGCCGCCGATTAATGAGCCCGCAGCGAAGGCAACCAGGGGTAATAACAGACGCTGTAATGTCGATTCCTCGAGCAATAGCGTAATGCTGCCGACCATCGCAATGGCACTCATAAGAAGACTGCTGCCAATAATCCAGTAGAGGGTATCCATTTAGTTTTAATTCAGGGCGCCATTAAGGTATGTTCAGTATAACCGGTTGAATTGTTATATTAATGATAATTATTAATTATGATACAGACCGTAATATACAGCGGATGGTATTCTCGATATTTATATGATCTGAATCAATAAAAGTGAGCCGCTTGATGCAGGATAAAATTAAACAAAGTGCAAGAAAAACACTCAGTTCTTTGCTGGCAATGCTCCCCATCATTATGGGCATGCTGTTGCTGACCAGCCTGATCGTCGAACTTTTCCCGGAACAAATAGCAAGTGGACTGTTTGGCAAAAACAGCGTTGTTGATGCCTGGGTTGGCGCGACGATTGGCGGTATTGCGGCGGGCCATCCCCTGGTAAGTTATATTCTGGGAGGCGAGTTGCTCAGTTCAGGCGTAAGCTTGTTCGCTGTTACTGCCCTGATTGTCAGCTGGGTAACGGTGGGTATCGTGCAGTTGCCCGCTGAAGCATTGATGCTGGGCAAGTGCTTTGCGATTTATCGTAACCTGATATGTTACCTGTTTGCGATAGTCATTGCATTGCTAACGGTATTTACCTTGCAATTAATGGGCTGAGTGACAATGAAAGACAGCTCAGTTAAGCGACATAAAAGCGGTATAGCTGGCTGGATATTCCTGGGCATTGTTCTGTCTATTTATGCACTCACCGCCGTGCTCGATGGTGAACTGGCCGCCACTGTGATCACAACTTTCAGTCATTTGCTTGAGCGGGTACTGCCGGTACTGTTGATTGTCTTCCTGCTGATATTTGTTATTAACCTGCTGCTTAACCCTGCCTGGATAAAAAAATATCTCGGTCATCGTTCCGGTATAACAGGATGGCTGGTTGCTATCGCTGGTGGAGTACTGTCAACCGGCCCGGTATATCCCTGGTATGCCTTGCTCAGTGAACTGAGAGAAAGAGGGATGAAGATGTCACTGGCGGCGGTGTTCCTGTACAGCCGTGCTGTCAAGCTGCCCCTGATACCCATGTTGATCCACTACTTCGGTTTGAGTTACACGCTGGTATTGCTTGCTTACCTGCTGATTTTTTCCATATTCAGCGGACTGGCAATGGAACGGCTGCAAGGATCAAACCCTGGTATACAGCAACCATAACTTACACTATCGCCGGGAGTACCATCATGAAAATCGCTATTGCTGCAGAATCAGACACACCCCAGGCGCAGGTCTCACACCATGGTGCACGTGCACCGTATTACCTGGTGTTTGATGAAAACAGTCAAATGCTGGAGGCAATTGGCAACCCTTATGCCAATGCCGAACGCGGGGCAGGCCCCGGAGCGGCACAGTTTCTGGCACAACTCGGCATACAAATGGTCGTGGCCGGTGATTTTGGTGGCCGCTTTATTGACGAACTGGAAGCGGGCGGGATTAAACACGTAGAGGCAAATGGAATAGTATCCGATATTGTTGCGGGCATCCTTAACGCATGACTCTGTCAACCTGGTTTGTTATAGGCGTACTGGCATTGCTCTCGGGGATGACTACGTTAATCGGTGTCACGCTGGCAATCTATTCAACCCGGAGCCCGAAGACTATTGCCTTCGGCATTGGTTTTTCGACTGGCATTATGCTGCTTGTTTCCTGTTTTGAATTAATTCCCGCGGCAATACAAACAAGCAATACCGGCGAAGCATTGATCAGCCTGGGGGCTGGTGTGCTGTTTCTCGGGTTGCTGCACTGGCTGATCCCGCATACACATCTTTTTAAAGAAAAAGGAAAATTAAATCTGTCCTTGTTAAGAAGTGCTTACCTGGTTGCCTTTGGTCTGATTTTACACGATATTCCTGAAGGCTTTGCCATGGCCAATTCATTTCTGACTTCACCTTCGTTAGGTATGTTTGTTGCGATATCCATTGCATTACACAATATTCCAGAGGAGTACGTCATCGCCATACCTGCGACCACATTGCGTAATAAAGGTTTTCTTTACAAGATGGCATTTATATCGGGAATGGCAGAACCTGCGGGTGCCTTACTGGGATTATATGCAGCATACCTGAGCACCGAGCTGGTTCCTTATTTCCTGAGCTTTACGGCCGGGGCGATGATATATATCTCGTTACATGAGTTAATGCCGCTGGCAAAACGTTATGGTTATTTACCAATCTTTGCGCTGGGATTTACAGCAAGTGTCCTGGTTCATACCCTGTTATCAATTTGTCTTCCGGAATAAAGAGTGCATTAGCGTGCAATATTATTAACCCGGCGACAATATATATCGCATTCAGCCGGCGTTAATAACAGACAGGATCACAACAGGGCGTTTATATGCGCTACAGCACTTCTGCCAAGTGCATCGAGCGCATAGCCGCCTTCCAGTACCGAGACGATTCTTCCTTTTGCATGTTTATTTGCAATCTTTTTAATCTTGGTTGTTATCCAGGCGTAGTCCTGGTCTAGCAGGCGCAGGCCTGCCATATCGTCTTCAACATGTGCATCAAAACCCGCGGAGACAAGAATCATCTGCGGTTGAAAGGCGTCCAGTTTTGGCAGCCACTGCGCCTTCACGGCATCACGAAAAACCCTGCCGTCGCTGCCCGCGGCTAATGGCACATCGATGATGTGGTCAGAGCTGCTGCTGTAGTCCGTGTCTGGATAAAACGGATGCTGAAAACTTGAGCAAAACAGCACTTCCGGCGAGTTTTGAAAAATATCTTCAGTACCGTTGCCATGATGCACATCAAAATCGATGATAGCGATTCGCTGCAGTTTGTGTTTCTTCAGGGCATGTGCCGCGCCTACGGCAATATTATTGAAGATACAGAAACCCATCGCGCGATTATGCTCGGCATGATGGCCGGGCGGTCTTATGTTGCAGAATGCCGCGCTGTTCTCTGTCGACATAACCAGGTCAACGGCCAGCACAGCGGCACCTGCAGCATGCAAGGCGGCGGATAATGAATGCGGATTCATTGAAGTGTCAGGATCCAGCCAGCTCCGGCCTTCTGCAGGCGCCTCGAGAAAAATCTGCTCAACATAGGCAGCATCATGCACCCGGCACAGTTGCTTACGTGTTGCCTGTGGCGCTTCATGGTGCTGTAGCACAAGATCCAGGCCGCTGGCAACCAGCCGGTCCTGGATGGCGCTGAGGCGGGCCGGGCTTTCAGGGTGATGGATACCCATTTCATGCAATGCGCAGTCGGGATGTGAAATAATGAAAACTGTCATCAGGTACTGGATCTGTAATAGTGTAAACGAATTGTGCGCCGAAACATATTAACAGGCAATCAGGGAAACCGGTATGGGTCCGCAATTTCTAGCCAGAATTTTTCGTGCCAGCGAGATATTAAGAGGATGGAAGCTGAAAATCTGGCCAGTAACGATAATATACCTAAACTGATGCGCAAGCCTGGCTTCAGACTGAAGACCAGCGCCGATGATCCAGTCATTAAGGTTGCCAGCAGCTATTTAAACACGGCATTCGTGCCAGTGCACAATTGAATATAACAGCTAAGAGAGCAATACACTCTGGCAAGGTAACTATTCAACCATAATCGGTGGCACTCCAGAATGGCGCTTATATAAATCAGGTTCGCGATGGAGTGAGCCTTGCTAAAAAAGTACAATTCAGTTAACAGCGTGGTGTTATGCGGTCATATATTAATAAAATTAAAGCACCGAAGTACTACAACTTGAGAACAACCTGTCATATACACGGCTGGAAGAACCTGGCGCCGTTTTCATGGGATGAAAGTAACCACTATCTTCACTTCGCGTTGCTGGCGGAAGATGAGCCGGTGGAAGTGTCTGCACAACAGCATAATGACGATATTGTTATAGAGACCGTCTCGCGTTCCGTGCTTAATGCTGATAAAAAAGCAAGGGTTAGTAACGCAGTTATCAGGGCGCTTGATCTGGCGGCTGATACGACTGAGCTGTACAGGTTAAGTAAGTCAATTAACAGCGAGTATGGCGCCCTGGTCAGGAATGGCGCTGGCCGAATGCTGCGCGCACCGACGTTGTGGGAAGATGCGGCAAAGACATTATTCACCACCAACTGTTCATGGAGCCTGACGAAGATCATGTGCCAGTCCGCATGTTCGGCGAACTTCAGTGTTGCAACTGCACGGGGCGCATACCCGTTTCCGGCAATCGAAAAAATTTGCCGTGCACCCGTGCCCAGGTTGAAAGACAAAATGCGTGTTGGCTACCGTGCAGCTTACTTAAAAAACCTCGCAGCAAGGCTGAAGCAGGACAGATCATCTGTGGATATTGAAAAACTCACAGAAAATGAACTGCGTCATTATTTTGGGAGTATCCAGGGTTTCGGACCGTATGCCACCAATCACATCCTGGTGCTGTGCGGTGTTTATAACCAGATACCGGTTGATACCGTGGTGAAATCCTACCTCCAGCAGCATCACCAGACCGAAGATTACCTTGATTATATCGACAGCTGTTTTGGAAAATGGGGTGAGTACAAATGGTGGGGATTGAAACTGGAAATGATGATCAACGGCGCCAACTGGCTGGGTGACTGACATCCTGAAGGTGAATCATTGGGGCAATTTAATGCAGGTTCGAATTTATTCGGACACCAGCGCATGTGTTTGCTGACTATGTCCGAATAAATTCGAACCTACAAAGGTTTGCGAATAAATTATTCGACATGTCCTTATGCCTTACCCTTTCAGTGCTGTCATTCAAATCGTTCCAGACGATTTTGTCGAACCAGCTTCTTTGCATTGATACTGCCTGGCATTGTTTGATAAACGATTGGCACAATTTGTCAATAACTTATGTGCTGCTTTACATACAGTACTTATCAGCCGACTTGATGTCAGGTGACGACCGACTAATGAGCCAGGCTACCACGTTCAGCCCTTCGGGGCTGATCGTCTTTTACCTGCCTGGTTTTCTCACAGGCCTGCCAGCAGTAACCGCATTGATTGACAGTAACAGGGTGGGTTAATGCCGTTACGGCTGTCTGCCGGGAAACCATTTCAAGGCAGCTGTCGAACGCTGTGTGTGCTGGAATCAGTTATATTAACTGAGCCCATTTCATGCCGCTCGTTGGCAATTTTCTGCCAGCGGCAAAAAGAAGCCGGCGGCAAACTCGACTGCCGAGGGCAGATCAAAGATTTGGCGCGTATCGGGTGATGCGGCGAGCCATTTTCGGGCAACCGTCTCATTGGCCAGGAACATCATTTCCATGCACAGTGACGCGGCACAGACCGTGTCGCTGGCGGCCGCGCCCCAGTTAATACCAAACCACGCGTCCAGCGTGCCATTGCTGATGTCGGCGCCATTTTGTTCCAGGTGTATTTTTTCCCCGGTGACACGGCATTGCGAATCGATAACGGTTGGGGTATTGAACATCGGGCTGACTGCAAGTGCATCCAGTGCACACATGCAATGGGCCGTTACACCGTTGATATGAACCTTGTGCTCACGTTCTTCCGAGGTGAACGGGTAGGCGCCTGAGGGATTGCCGTCCGCATCCAGTACGATGAGCTTGCTGTCGGCAATATTTTTCAGTGACTGATCCTCGTTATTCACCATGTTGGCGACTTCCCCGCGGGTTAGTGTACGGCCCCGCCGGACATAGCTGCTGAGCAGTTTGCAGTACAGCGCGGCATCCTCGCTGCTAAGTGATTTAAGACCCGATAGCAGCGGTAGTATGGAATCCAGTCGCTGTAATGCTGTGCTAACTTCAGTTTTCAAGTTGGTGTCCTCGTTATTGTAGAGCATAAAAAATTTCAGGTGACAGGCCGCGGTTTCCGGTTCTGCCGTGTCAGACTGGAGGCGATGTTAACGTGATCCGATAATTTATGCCATCATGGAAGAAATATAGAAGCTGATTTTAACCGCACGCGGAGTTGCAGAGTTTTTTTCTGATATTCATAAGGTGACAGATACAATGCGGCCAGGTTAAGGTATGATTTTTGGTACGGGTGCTAAATGACAGGTGCTAATTGCAGTAAGACAGGTCTGCTGTGAATGAGTTATTCAGCATGTCCCGATGCTTCGCTCTTTGAGGACCTGGGTGAAAAACTCTTGCCGGCAGTTTTTAAAGCGAATGTTATCAAGCATTTTTAGTAAGTGGTTAATCAGGCATATTACACAACACTTTAACTGCGCTGTTTTCTGAAATATATATGTGTGGCCGATTTACACAATATTCATCTGCAGAAGTTTATGCTGAACTGTTTGGCATAACCACTGACTTATCATCGAAGCCGCATTTCAACATAACGCCCGGTAATGACATCCTCGCCTGCCGTATCTCGCCCGCGGGCGGGAAGGAGCTCGTACCGCTACACTGGGGCCTGGTGCCATCCTGGTCGAAGGGGCCGGATAAACGCTTCAGCATGATTAATGCGCGGGCGGAAACCGTTGCCGTTAAACCGGCATATCGAGCGCCTTTTCGTCATCACCGCTGTTTGATTCCTGCCGATGGTTTTTATGAGTGGCATCAGGAAAACGGTAAACAGCCATATTACATACATCGCGTCGATGACAAACCGATGGTGTTTGCCGGTTTATGGGATCACTGGGATGAGGGCGAAGGTGATCATATGCAGTCCTGCACCATTATCGTCTGCGAAGCGAATAAACTCATGCGGCCGATTCATGAACGTATGCCGGTCATTCTGAATGCGGAAGTGTTTGACGACTGGCTGCGAAGCGATGACTCGGCTTCCATGCAGGCTTTGCTGCAACCTTATACGGGTACCGATATTGAAATGTACCCGGTATCACGTGAAGTGAACTATCCAAAGAACAATTACGCGAGGCTGCTGGAGCGTATATAGAGATATAATTACGGGCCGGGCGTGTCCAGGCGGCTGCAACCCGGGTGACAAC
>JAJDNP010000153.1 GCA_022340645.1 Gammaproteobacteria bacterium
TCATTCGGTGCAATGCGTTGCACTTATTGCACCCTACGAAACTGCTTTTTTGCGCTGTTTGCGTCCTTCGCGGCTAAATTCGCTTTTGTCAGTCTGTTATCAGTACATTCTGCCCATTCGCTTAAATATGTCGAATGTCGCATTTGGGTCGTTTATTCCCTGTCAATTCATATTTTTGAGTGCGGATATGCAGTCGTATCGCGGACGTTCAGGACCTGAGATATGAAAGTTCTACTTACCTTATTCAAAATCAGGTTTTACCGCAACTGTTTCGATCAGACTGACGCGTTCCTCATCAAGATTGCGGTGCAGATTATAGGCCTTGGTCAGGATGTCGTTTCCCACCAGTAGATGCACGCCTAGTTCCGGCAGATCCGGCTCACCCACGGGTTCCGTCATATGTGCGAAGGCCTTCTGGGCGAGCTCGGTCTTGTCATTCCAGGCCTCAATATCAAAACCCGCGGCTTTTATGACATCGCGGAATGCTTCCGGGGGAACCAGAAAACTCATGGAACTGTTCTGCGCCCATGGCACCGGAAAATGTAACGGTGTGTTTTTGTGACCGCACACTTCGTACAAAACAGCACGGCCGCCGGGTTTGAGCACGCGATATACTTCCTGTAGCCATAATAGCTTATTCTCGACATTCATGTTCATCTGGATCGACCAGGCGCCATCGAAGGTATTGTCATTAAATGGCAATGCAAGTGCGCTTGCAGCAAGGAACTTTACACGTTCCTGCATGTTGAGCAATTGCGTTAATCTTTCTGCGGCATCAATGTATTCATCACTCAAATCAATACCGGTCACACAGCAACCGGTTTCGTGTGACAGGCGGCGGGTGGAGCCGCCAATGCCGCAGCCAACATCAAGGATATGCATGCCTGGCGTGAAAGCGGAAAGTTTAATCAGCTCTTTTGTTGCGATGTTGCCGCGGATATGAAATTCATCGACTGGTTGAAGATCATCCAGTGTGACGCCTGTTAATTCCCTGCCAATTTCGTTCAGCCCTTCGATGATCCTGTTATATAAATCATTCGGTGAGTAATAACTGTGTATGTGTTTCATATCTTTAACCTTTATCAGCCATTAAAGTCGCGCATCGCAGCGGACCTTGTCCAGCACGCCCGCAGGGGAAGGCGGAGACAACTCGTTAGTAAATGCGGGTTTTCCTGTCAGCGTCGAAGCAAAGACGAGTGTAGAAAGAATAAACACACTTTAAGTAAAAAGATAGTGTACAGTTCCACTAAACCTGCAGTTTCTCAGATTGCTCGGTTACTAGCGCCCCTGCAGGCATATATTTTTTCTCGCAAAGACGCAGGGGCGCAAAGAAAAACACATAGATATTACTCTTTTCTCTGCGTCTATGCGCGTCTATGCGCCTCTATGCGCCTCTGTGTGATTTATTGTTAATGTGCCTGACCGGGGGAAAGATTGAATTAATATCCAGTCCGTACTCAGTAGGTGGGTTAGCGTAGCGTAACCCGAGATACTGTGACCCTGGTCCGCTATGCGTTGTCATGTTCGCTCCGGTGTTGTCGGTAATAACGTATAAACCATACCAGGCATGCAATCAAGATGATGGCAACCATAACTTCGACCTCGTATTTTTTAATGTCACCGAGCACGGCTTCGACTGCCTTTCCAAAATAATAACCGGCGGATGCGATGCTGGTTGCCCAGATACCCGCACCGATTATATTGAACAGGGTATAACGCAGGTAGGATACGTCGCTCATGCCTATAGCGAAAGGCGATACGGTACGTATGCCATATATAAAGCGAAAGCTCAGGATGAGCAGATTCTGATGCTTCCGGAGTTTGCTAAACACGCGTTCTGCCGGTACCTGCCAGGAAGGGCGTTTGGCCAGCATGCTTTTACCATGACGCCTGCCCAGGTAAAAATACAGCTGATCGCCAAGCATGGTGCCGGAAAAGCCGCAGATAATGACCCAGTCCAGGGAAAGGTAGCCCAGGTGCGCGGCAACCCCGGCAAGTATCATTACTGTTTCACCTTCGAGGAATGTGCCGATGACCACGATAGGGTAGCCATAGGAGGTCAGTAACGATTCAAGCATAAAATCTATCAGGAATAATTAACAGGGATATCAGGATGTGGCGAAAATATTACCATACTGGCCAGCAACAAATGACAGAACAATCCAAATAGCGGCATTAGCGGTAACTATTCAGATGATATCCTTCAAAAGTCGGTTGTAAAAAAGAGCCGGTGCAGTTAGACACGGCCGCCATGCGGTAGAAGTTTTTTTAATGAGTTTTCAGGCGCCTGCGCTGCGACAGTGATTATAACCAGCGCATGCGGCGAAATATATACAACAGGAGTACAGCGATGCCTGACATCACTGAAAGCAGGATGTAGTAACCATGTGCAGCTTTCAGCTCCGGCATGTTCTCAAAGTTCATACCATAGATGCCTACCAGCAGTGTCAACGGTACAAATATCACGGTGACGATAGTCAGCACTTTCATGATCTGGTTCAGGCGATGGCCGTTGAGACTGATATAGGCTTCCACCAGGTCGGTAATAACAGCCTGGTACATTGAAGACATACTGCTGAAGCGTTCGATAATGGCATAGATGTCATCAAAATCATAATAGAGTGAGTGGCTGGTCTTCTCCAGCTGTTTGCGTAACTCGGCCAGGATGTCGACATGATAGGTAAGAATGCGGTGCATCTTTCGCAGCGAGGTGTTGTAGCTCACAAGCTCTCTCATCAGCGCATCCGAGGCACTGTCGAATAGCTCGTCTTCGATGACATCCAGGCGCCGTTCCAGGTCCAGCAGAACCTTGCCGTAACGCTGTGCGACACGTCTGCACATTGCGGCGACGATGGTCATGGGCGATTGGTTGGCTGCATTATTCTGCTGAAGGTTTTGCCAGAGTTGTGCCAGGAAGGGCGATGCCTTGGAATGGCGTGTTACCAGGAAACGCTCGCCGGCAAACATGGCCAGTTGCAGGGTATTGAAATCCAGCGAATCGGATTCCGCGTCCAGCGGCTTGAGCAGCAGGTAAAAATAATTGTCAAACGCCTCAAAGCTTGGCGGGTGCCGTTCGCGCTGTGCTTCGCTAATGGCAGTGCTGTCGAGGTCAAACTGTTCAACGAGAAACGCATATTCTTCACTGGCAGCTTCTTCATACAGGTCAACCCATAGCCAGCTGTCCGGTGTGTCACGCCACTGTTGCAATAACTCCCTGCCGCCAGTCTGTGATGTATTGTCGTGGCATAGCATTAACTGCATCATGTTGATTCACCTCCGTCAGTCGTCTGGGATTCTGCCGGCTCTGCAGCCGGGTCTGTGTCTTCAGCTAAGGGGTTGCCGTCGATATCGTTTATCTTTTCAAAACCGGAACGTATATGCAGGTCGCGTTGCGGGTAGGGTATTTCAATGCCATGTTCATGAAATCGGTCCCATATGCCAAGTAAAACTTCACTTAACACATTACCACGGCCGTTGGCCGGGTCTTCTATCCAGACGCGCAGTTCAAGATCAACTGAACTGTCGCCGAAACCTTTTAACAGGCATCTTGGCTCAGGCTTAAGCAGTATTCGCGGGGCCATCATCGCGGCGTCGACGCAAAGCTCCATCGCCTGGCGGACATCTGATTTATAGGATATGCCGACGGGTATTTTCAGCCGCACCAGGTTATTGCTGAATGACCAGTTTTCCACGCGTTCCGTAATTAGCACTTCATTGGGTATCAGATGTTCAATGCCGTCACGCGTAATCACGGATACGTATCGTGCATTCAAATGATTGATCCAGCCGTATGTCTGTCCAATGGCAATAACATCGCCGGGCTTGATCGAGCGGTCCATCAGCAGGATGAAGCCACTGACCAGGTTGGAGAAGATTTTCTGTAAGCCAAAGCCAAGACCGACACCCAGGGCGCCGCCGAATACGGCCAGTGCGGTAAGGTCGATACCGGCTGCTGAAATCGTAATCAGTAAGGCGATTGTAATGAGAGCAATGTGCAATAACTTAACACTAAGCACACGCATTGCCGGGGTAACCGTATTCGACCTCGCGAGCTGGCGGTCAAGAAACGTTGACAGCTCATTTGCCAGCCACAGAAACAGCCACAGGGAAAGTCCCGCCTTGATCAGCAGCAATGGCGACAGGCGTACTTCGCCGATGGTTACCGACAGGCTGTCCAGCATTTCCAGGGCGGGTGTTAACCAGCCAAATATATTGAGGATGGCGACAGTCCAGGCGATGTTGGCAATAATGCGTGCGGTTACCCGGTTTTTTACCAGCTTTGAAACGATGCGTATCAGCAGCCAGGCGCTGAGCAGGCTTGCTACCGGGGTCAGCAGGTCATGTTTTTTATCCAGGAATTTATATATTTCAATCGCAATCCATTGCATTGCCAGCCAGGTAAGCGTATTGGCAAACTCGTTTAGCGTTACGATAAATTTATTAATGCCGGTACTGAGGCGGCTGACTGTACCAATACGGACAAGCAGCAGTTTAACTTTTGGCGTAACTAGCCAGCGTGCGAGGACAAAAACCGACAGGATGACAAGCAGCTGTATCCAGAAATCAGCTGACACCAGGGCAGATTCCAGCTCAAATAACTTGTCGATGGTGAAAGTTTTTAAGTCGTCGATTTCAAGCCATTTAGTCATAAAACTAACCTGTCGCAGGTTTAACGAAAATAAGCTAAGCGCTAAAGCGGTGTAAATAGATTTAACATTTTTAAACTATGCATTGTATATCACCGCTGTACCCGTTAACTATGGGATGCAGGAACTGAATCGGGAATATCAGGCAAAAACTCGCCGTAAAACCATCCATGGTGGCTCAACTCCCGCATCCATGCGGGAGATGGTTTTTGCCTGATATTCCCGATTCATGTCACTATTCACGCCATATCAGAACATGGCGAACAGCATCAACCATCAGGCGATATGCTGTATTCGGGTGGCGCTGTATGTAATTTGTAATCGGGCTCAGATGATCGGGCTCTCAGGTGTTGGCGATGAGCTGGCATCAGGCGTATGTTCCTCGTTAAACTCGTCAACGCGGTTGGCCGCTTCAAGCACACGTTCAAAACGTGCAATATGGAACAGCGCGTCGCCCTCGTTCACCAGCGGCAGGTTGCTTCGTCCGATGACAATGCCGCTGTAGGCAGAGGTGACACTGGTTTCGGTTTCGCCAAACGGGTCAGAGATGACACCCAGCAATATGTCTTTTTTTACCCGGCTGCCGAGTGCGACCATGGCACGCAAGATACCACTCTCCGGCGCCCGCAGCCAGGTGCTGGAACGGGCGACAACGGGCGGGATATGTTTTATTGATTTGCTGCGCGAGGGTGGCAGCATTTCCAGTACCCGCATTACGTTGATAATGCCTTTTACCCCGGCTCTTATGGCGACTTCGTCAAAGCGCAAAGCCTCGCCGGCTTCATACAGCAGCATGGGGATGCCATGCTCGGCAGCGGCTTCGCGCAGTGAGCCATCGCGCAGATTCGAGGAGATCATTACCGGGGCGTTAAACGCCTGGGCTAATTTTTCCGTTTCCTCGTCGTCAAGGTTGGCGCGAATCTGCGGCAGGTTATCACGGTGCAATGCGCCGGAATGAAGGTCTATGCCATGGCTGCTCTGGGTGATGATTTCGGTCATCAGCAGGTTGGCGAGGCGGGCCGCAAGTGAGCCTTTTACGCTGCCCGGAAAAGAGCGGTTGAGGTCGCGCCTGTCAGGCAGGTAGCGGGAATGGTTGATAAGGCCGTGGACATTGACAACTGGCACGGCGATGATGGTTCCCCGCAGTCTTTTCAGCGAAGGATTTTTCAACAGCCTTCTAATTATTTCAACGCCAATGATTTCATCGCCATGGATGGCAGCACAGATAAACAGGCGCGGGCCGGTCTTTCTGCCTTTAATGACGTGTACCGGCATGGTTACCGGTGTATGGGTATACAAGCGGCCGACGGGCAACTCTATGGTTGTGTTACTGCCGGCTGGAAAAGTGACGCCATTAATCGTTAGCGGTTTATTAATCATGGCAAATACGGCATAGCGATATCAGGTTCATAATCTGCTTAAAATACCCGTGTTACTTTGTTTTATCCTTAGATATATATAGTGGCCCGCCTAAGGAAAGGTGTCCTAGCCTGCGCCCCTGGTTTTTGTCATGTGTGGTTTGGCTGTTTTTTCTATGAATTCGACGATCATGCCAGCGATGTCTTTACCGCTGGCTTTTTCGATGCCTTCGAGACCGGGGGATGAGTTGACTTCCATCACCAGCGGTCCGCGTTCCGAGCGCAGCAGATCAACACCGGCAACATTGAGTCCCATTATCTTGGCCGCTTTGACAGCAGTGGCCCGCTCTCCAGGGGTTATTCTAACCAGTGAAGCGCTGCCGCCGCGATGCAGATTTGAGCGGAATTCGCCGGGAAGCGCCTGCCGCATCATGGTGGCAACGACTCTATCGCCGATGACGAAACAGCGAATATCAGCGCCGCCGGCTTCTTTTATATATTCCTGCACCATGATGTGGGCTTTTAGTCCCATAAAGGCCTCGATAACACTTTCCGCGGCTTTTTTAGTTTCAGCCAGGACTACGCCGATACCCTGGGTGCCTTCAAGTAATTTGATGACCAGCGGCGCGCCGCCGACCATCTTAATCAAGTCCTGAATATCATCAGGGTCATGCGCGAAACCCGTGCTGGGCAGGCCGACGCCTTTTCTGGAGAGCAGCTGTAAAGAACGGAGTTTGTCACGCGAGCGCGTTATGGCAACCGACTCGTTCAGCGGGAAGGCTCCCATCATTTCAAACTGTCTCAGCACCGCCGTGCCATAGAAAGTTACCGACGCGCCAATGCGGGGGATAACCGCATCGAATGAAGTAAGTGCTTCGCCTTTAAAATGCACCTCGGGTTTGCTGGGCACCACTTCCATGTAGCAGCGCAGCACATCAAGCACCATGGGTTCGTGGCCACGTTGTCCACAAGCTTCTATCAGGCGTCGTGTTGAATAGAGGTTTTTATTACGCGATAAAATTGCGATCTTCATTTTATACAGTCCTCTTATTTATTTAGGTTTTATTATCTAAACCACCGGACAAAAATGACTTGGCGGGATCGACGATTATTTTGTTTTCCATCGCGGTGCGTCCTAACAGCATGCGAAACAGCATGGTATCCCTGTTGGTCAGCGTGATTTCGATCGGCCAGCGTTGACCTGCTATTACCAGGTCAGTGGTGATTACATAACGTTCTTCTGTGTGGCCGCCGGAATCCGTTACCGGGCGTTTATCGAGAACTTCAGCTTCACAGTACACTTCTGTTGCATTATCATCCTGGTGTGGATGAATGCCAAAACGCACCCATTCTTTGTCGTGTTTTTCAAATTTCTCAACTGAAAAGGCATGCAGGCAGGATGTTCTGGCGCCGGTATCTATTTTTGCCTTGATTGCGGGCAAGCCTAACTCGGGCAATAAAACCCACTCTCGCCAGCCGACGGTTATTGATGCTGTTGCCATAAAAACTGTTGTTATTCAGAAAAGTAACAGACTAACTGTTCTAACACACATGATTCATTATATCTAAAATAAACAGCGTCAGCTATTGCCAGCATCAGGATCTTGCGATATGGCTCGATGACTGGTGTGGTCAGAGCAGGAACAGCGTGGCCAGTCCAAGAAAGCTGAGAAAGCCAATAATGTCGGTAACAGTGGTGAGGATAACTGCACCGGAGAGCGCCGGGTCGATGCCCCAGCGGTGTAATAACAGCGGTATCGCGACACCCGAAAGCGCAGCGGCCAGCAGGTTCAGTATCATGGCGACACCGAGAATCATGGCAATGCCCGGATCACCAAACCATAGATAGGCCACCGCGGCGACGATGATCGACCAGACAACGCCATTGGTGGCGCCGACGAGAAATTCTTTTGTTGTTAACCAGCGTATGTTAGCTGCTGCAATCTGGTCAAGCGCCAGGCCGCGGATAGTCAGGGTCAGTGTCTGGCTGCCGGCGATGCCGCCCATGCTGGCAACAACAGGCATAAGCACGGCCAGCGCCACTATCTTGTCCAGCGCTTCTTCGAAGCGTCCGATTACCCAGGCAGCGGCGAACACGGTGATCAGGTTGATGCCGAGCCAGATACCACGGCGCATGGCGCTGGGCAGCACCGGCGCAAACATGTCTTCATCCTCTGACAGACCGGCGCTGTGTAACAGGGCGCGTTCAGATTCTTCACGGATGACATCGACCACATCGTCAATGGTGATGCGGCCGAGCAACAGCCCGTCATCATTTACCACCGCAACCGAGATGAGGTCCCGGTCCTCAAAGATGGCCGCAACGTCGTGTTCACTCATGGTGGCATTAATTGAAGTGGTGTCCGGGTGCATTAATGTTGCCACCAGTTCATCAGGGTCGCCGGTCAATATGTCGGAGATTTCGATCTTGCCAATATAATGGTCCGTTTCATCGATGACCATCAGGCTGTCAGTATACGGCGGCAATTTTTTGTGCAGGCGCAGCCAGCGCAGCACCACCGCGAGAGAGACGTCCGGCCTGACACTGATAACATCCCTGCTCATCAATCGGCCGGCACTGTCCTCCTCAAAGTTGAGGACGAACTCTAGCCGGCTGCGGTAATCATTATCCAGGGCTTCAAGTAATGCCTCAATTCGCTTCTGCGGCAGGTCGTCGATAATCTCCGCCAGGTCTTCCGGATCCATCGCTTCGGCGGCAGCAAGCAGCTCGCCTTCTTCCATGCCGCCAATGACACTGTCACGTGCGTCATCGTGCATGTGAGTGAGAATCTCTGCCTCCTGGTCTTCGGGAACAGCTTCCCACACAACAGCACGATGTTCCTGTGGCAATGACTCAATCAGGTTGGCGACAACAGCAGGGTGGGCTTCTTCCAGGGTGCTCGCTATGGTTTCATGATTACCGGCATCTATGTCAGCTACAATCTGGTTCAACAGATCAATACTGTCTGTCTCTTCCTGAATTTCTGTATTTTGTGACTCTGTCGGAATATTCATTTCTGAGGTCTTTCGGATTAATCAGTCCTGTCAGCGTTTGTATCGCTATTGGCGGATACAAGTTTATCTGTATTAACCTGCCAGTCATCCGCGTATCACCATCCGGTTTACCCGTTGCAGGTTTATCGTGTTACTATGGCTGCCGGCGTAAGATCGAGTATAACAGCACTAACAACGCTTACTCGTTATTTTGTTCATTCTCGCTGTTTTTATTGCCGTCACCGCTGCGCATGGCGCTAATGCCTTTCATGCGCTGCTTGTGTACGATGTCAAGTTCCTTCTGCAGCCGGTCGCGTTTGCGTTCATCGCCGGTGGTTTCGAGTTTTTGCTGCAATGCCTTCTCCCTGGATTTCAGTTCCTTGAGAATAGACTTGAGCTGTTTGCGGTGTTTCTTGCGTTTTTCGACAGCCGGATCAAGCAGGTCGCCAAGTTTATCAAGCAGTTTTTTCATGCCCATCGGTTTCATCCTCGGATTGCAGTATAGTGTTTGTGCCGGTTGACAGGTTGCTGACATTATCCAGCTCATGTTCAGGATGTTCCTGGAGCGCATCATGTATCGCATGGGTAAGGTCGCTCTCTCTTTCAACGAACAGCGTCTGCGCGGCCGCTATCAGGTTCATTGATATATCGAAGGCGTAGCTGCTGTCGTTCATCAGCGACGAACCCATCTCTGGTGTGATCGAGCGTTTGCCCATCAGTGCTGACATCGCGCTGTTCAGTTTTTCCTGGTCTTCATTGACGACCAGCTTGAGCGCATCGAGCGAGGTCAGGTCGATAAAGCCGACTTCATCTGACTGGCGCATTTCCTCCAGTTCGCGAATGATATAGGCGATCTGTGCGCGCACCATGTTATAGATACCGCGCATGTTCCTGTTGTCCGAATTGAGATAATGCAGCAGGTTCTTTTGCAGGTGCTTGGTGTCCTTTACCGCTTCGACAATGTTCTTGTTGGCATCGCGCAGCCAGTAGATTTTTGCCGTCCGTTCCTCCTCCCTGGAAAAACTGGTCGTGCTGATAAAGGCGATGATTGCGCTGTAAATACCCTTGATGTGGCGCTCATAAACAGCATCAATATCGAGCCTGTGGATACGTCCCTGGGCGGAAGCGGCCTGCATTAGATCACTTTCCGAATATACCTCCGCCTTTTTGAAGCCGAGGGCGTCAATAATGATGCGTAACGCGGCATCGTATACACGCATTGTCTCCAGGCGCAGGGCCTCGATCGCGGTGTCGGGAAACTCGGATGAAGACGCGTTGAGGTATTTGGGCTGGTCAACCTCGGGTTTCTTTTCCGGAATGAGCCTTTCCAGCGAGGTCACCATCAGGCCGATAAAAGGCAGCATGACGGTGATGCCGAGCAGGTTGAAGATACTATGAAATACCGCAAGCTTCAGGGTATAGTCATCAGCCGCGATGCCGATATCAGCGGCGATCCAGTTGATGAGTTCGATGAGTTGATAAATCAGTATTATTGCGATTAAGCCGGTGACGGCGTTGAACAGAAGATGTGCAGCGGCGAGGCGTTTACCCGCTTCATTCGCGCTCATCGAGCCGAGAATCGCGGTAATGGTGGTGCCGACATTGGCGCCGATGGCAAGTGCCAGCGCATTCTCGTAGGTAATCTGGCCAGCCGCCAGCGCGGTAATGATCAGTACCAGCGTGGCATGGCTGGACTGCATAACCACGGTTGCAAACACACCGACCGCGGTGAACAGGAAAAGGCCCGGGTATCCGCCAACGGCGAATTTCGACAGATCAATGGTGGCCTTGAACGACTCGAAACCTTCCTTCATGAAGTGGATACCGAGAAACAGAAAGCCCAGGCCGGCAAGGATATAACCAAATCCCTTTAGTGCTTTGGAAGACTGAAAAATCAGGATAACACCGAATGCCAGCATTGGCATCGCATAAGCGGCGATATCGACCTTCAGACCGAAGCCGGCGATCAGCCATGCACCGGTGGTGGTGCCAAGGTTGGCGCCGAAGATGATGCCGATGCCGGCGCTGAGAGTGATCAGTCCCGCACTGAGGAACGAGATAGTAATAACGGAAACCAGCGAGCTCGATTGCATCGCAGTGGTGGACACGATGCCGAATAGCAGGCTTTTCCATGTGCTTGAGGTCGTGCGCCGCAACAGACGCTCAAGTGTGCCGCCGGTGAAAGACCGGAAACCTTCCTCCAGTGAAAGCATGCCAAACAGAAATATGGCAACGCCGGCGGAAATTGCCTTGAAGTCAGGGCTGATCCAGAAGCCCCAGGCAAGGATCAGCAGCATGGTTGGCAAAAGTATATTTTTTAACATGACTAATTATATATTGAAAATGAGACGATATTTGCGTCTGTCTTTACCGCGTGAGTTCGGTAAGGTCACAGGCTGTCGGCAGCGAGATGTTTCACTGTTTCATCACCGCTGCTGAATTTGACTGTGATAAGAGCCTGGTACTAGCAGCTATTGATCCCTCAAAGCTAAGCCTCTCCTGTAGCAAGTCCTTCTTCGAGGCGGATAAAGTTTTCCAGTTTCACATGAGTAAGGTCAACACGTGTGAAAAATGCATTGCAGGCAAGCACCGAAGCCAGGGTGCGCAAATCGCTTGCCCAGTGTGGTATATAGTGCGCGCCAACAAGAAAACCGGTTTCAAAATAACTCGCCAGCTCGACGACATCGCCAAGACTCATTCTTCCCGCGAATAAAGCATTTACCAGTTCAGGGCGGTTGTCATGGATTGCGACAGCGAGAAAAGCATGAACTTCCATCAATCCTTTCAGGTAGACTGTGTCCTTGGTAAAAACACTTCCGCCTTTGACATCGCCTCCGCGAAAACAGCGCACGGTTGACTGGTAACTTTCTTCTTCAGTTTGTCCTGCCTCTAAAAAGCTTTTGAATATATCGATAAAATCAGCACCGTCGAGCGCCATGGCGATTGCCTTAACGCGTAAAGCA
Source organism: Gammaproteobacteria bacterium (assembly GCA_022340645.1). GTDB lineage: Bacteria > Pseudomonadota > Gammaproteobacteria > SZUA-229 > SZUA-229. Next base: position 11,962 of record JAJDNP010000153.1, read on the forward strand.
ATGCGGCGTAAGCGTACAATATCAAGTGCAAGTGTCAGCAGCTCTGCCATAACAGCAATGCCTTCCTGGGCGCGGGTTGTGCGTGGTGCGCCTAAAGAGAGGATTTGCAAATTGCGCTGTCGTTTACCGTTATGCATGGTAGCTGCATGGATATGCGCTTCGTGCTCTAACAGCTGGTTCAGGTCCAGTTCTGAAAACATGGCGCCAGCTCGTAAGCGCACACGGCTTGATCCGGCAATTGCCCTGGCTGAAAGGCCTGCATCGATAATAACTGAAACCTTGTCGTCTACGAAAAAATCATCTATCGACTTTTGCAGCCTTTCCGCAAACACCTCAACCGGAATGTCAGCCACGGTGGGTGGCACCACGTAACCGCCTAACAGCTCATCTGTTTTACGCAGGAAAAAATCTGCGGCGTCCAGCGCGGTCCAGTCCTGTGTTTTATATACATCATTTGGTTTACCGTAGAGCTCGATGGAATATCTGGTAAAGTCAGGTGTGCCGATTGCGCCAAGCATGCGCGCAGCAGACGAGTAACTGCGGGCAGTCTTGTAAATCAGGTTATCCAGGGGATGTGAGCGGTCACAGTGAGTCTGTATATAATTTAATACTTCAACTTGTTTACTGTAATCCTGCTGCTCAAGGTGTACCACGGGCAGTTCAGGTTTGCCGGCGCGCCATGATTCAAGAAATTTAGTTTCCACTCCCGCTGGCCACGAAAGTGCACCGAGTATTTTAATTGGCTGAACAGTTTGAACCAGCAGGGCATCCTGTTCGGTGACCTTGCTAAGACGTGAAGTATTCACTATAGGCTGACCATTGTTAATGCAAAATGTCATCATATACACTTTTATTGAGTAGTGTCACTAAATCAATGCCAGCATTACAATCAAATAATTTGATTGTTTTAATCATTTTATATTGTTTGACAGTAAAAAAAGCTTTTACTAGCATTTGCGAAATTCGACTCTGAACAGAAAATAATGCTAGTAGAACGCTCGGCAAAATTAACGGATCTTGGCTTTATCAACAGCTGTATTCTGTATGGCGCAAGAAAAGGCCATTACTCATTCAATGCTGAAAATCCGGAGATGGTTAAGGCCATGAAAAGTGAAACCCGGTCTGTCATAAGTGATGGCCTGCTGTCTGATAAAAGGCGCGCCAGCGCTTCGGTTTTTACACTGCAGCATGACCGTGTCGGCATGTTGATTATGTGCGAGGCGATGCCAGACTCCAGGGCTTACGAAATATATGCACTGTCTGTCGCAAAAAATCATCAGCATAAAGGTTTCGGTCGCCAGATACTTGACCGTCTTTTGGAGCACTTTATATATCATGATGTTCATGCGCGGTGCATGCCGGTATCTGAAACGATGAAGAAGTTGCTTCAATGCCGCGGCTTTGTGTTTTATAGTGAAGATGGCGGCTTCGAGACTTATGTTAAGCCAGGTTTTGACACTTGCAATGTCGCTTAACCGGTGATATTAAGCTATTGACACTATAGTAAAAAAATATTAAATAATTATCTAGTAATGTCCCTTTAAGAGGACAAATTGATACCCCCGGTTAATCAGGCCGGGGCTTGTAAATTTTGATGCAGGCAATGGAGCTTTTGCTGAAGACATTTTCCCGAAGTGGACTATTATACAGGATGCAAGCGGGACAGAAATGTCCCACCCTGGCTGAATGCCGCCAGGGGATTAGTAACCAGATAATACAGCGAGTGGTTTCATTATGACCAAGAAAAATTCAACCGATAATGATGATGATTTTGAAGACATCGACAACGATGATTTTTATGATGAATTTGACGAACTGGATTTCAAAAAATCATCTCCTAAATCATCAAATGCACGCCGTCGTCATGAGCAGTTAAAAGAAGATAGACGGCTGGAACGAATGATTAACGGTGACATGGATGAGTATGATGACTTCGAGGATGACGCTTTTATCAATGATTATGAAGATTTAAATGATTTTGATGATTTATATGAATAATATTCATCTCGAAGCATCTAACCGGCCTGTCATTGTCTCACGTTAGTTACTCACCGCATAGTATATTGGCGCCGCTGGCCTGTTGCGCGAGTAGGGCACTACTTTCTCATTCGAATTTCGCTAGCAGAATGGATTCCCGGTAAAAAGATATTCATATTGTGTACTGGTAAACGATAACGATAAACAGCGCATAAATAACACCGGTAGCAAACATTCCTTTCGGCTAGCGGCCAGCTAATATCAGCACAGGTTATACCGGCTTTATTTTCCCTGTTTATTGCCGGCCGGGAATGGCTATTCCCCGCGTGGGCGCGGGTCCTGCAGGAACGAGATGAAATATACTGTAGGAACAGCCCTCGGCCGGGAATGCCTGCTCCAAACATCCTGAATAGCGAGGGTTTACGATGACAGATAATGCAGTTTTGATGGTCGATGGTCAGACAATTGAATTACCGATCGTCGAGGGCGCCGAGGGCGAAAGATCAATCGATATAACCGCACTGCGCGCGCAAACCGGGCTGACCAGTTATGATCCCGGCCTGGTAAATACCTCGATATGCAAAAGTGCCATAACTTATATTGATGGTGATAAAGGCGTTCTTCGATACCGCGGCATACCTGTCGAGCAGTTTACCGTTCAGCCGCAACCCAACTTCGTTGAAGTTGTCTGGCTGCTGATATTCGGCAACTTGCCGAGCCGGGAGGAACTGAAAATATTTCGTGATATGTTAACGTCCCATGAACTGCTTCATGAAGATGTCAAGGACCAGTTCCAGCATATCCCGGCAGATGCGCCGCCGATGGCGATATTATCAGCAACGCTTAACCACCTGGCCTGTGTGTATCGAAAATACCTGGTGGTGGATGATCCTGAGCGGCTGCTCGAGGTTATAGCAAGCCTGATCAGCCAGGTACGCACCATTGCCGCATTTTCATACCGGCGGTCAAAAGGGCTGCCGTTCATTTATCCCAATCCGAATCTGCGTTACTGTGCAAACTTCCTGCACATGATGTTTTCATCGCCCTACCAGCAATACATTATTTCCCCGGAGGTAGAGGATGCCCTGAATCTGATATTTATCCTGCATGCCGATCACGAGCAGAACTGCAGTACCACCACGGTGCGCGCCGTCGGCTCCGCCAGGGCAAACCTGTTTGCTTCCTGTGCAGCCGGGGTGTCGGCTTTATGGGGGCCATTGCATGGCGGCGCAAACGTGGAAGTCGTGGAGATGCTGGAGCGCATACACAAAGGCGGGCTGTCGCCTGCGCAATGTATCCGTGATGCCAGGGACAAAAATAATCCGTTCCGCCTTTCCGGTTTTGGTCACCGTATCTACCGCAACTTTGATCCGCGCGCGAAAATACTGAAACAGGCCTGCGACAGGGTGCTGCAAATCACCGGGCAGCGAGATCCGCTGCTGGATATCGCCTTTGAACTGGAAGAACTGGCGCTGAATGATGACTATTTTATCGAACGCAAGTTATATCCGAACGTGGATTTCTATAGCGGTATCCTGCTGCGTACCATAGGTATACCGACCAACATGTTCACGGTATGTTTTGCCATCGGTCGGCTGCCTGGCTGGATAGCACACTGGAAGGAACAGAATGAAGAACAGGGCGGGCGAATTATCCGCCCCCGCCAGGTGTATGTGGGGAACAATCTAAGCAGCTATGTACCGATGGAAGACAGATAACAGCCTGATCTGTTGCAGTTGTTTTTTCAAAGAACAAACTTTTTATCCGCAAATGAACGCAAATAAACGCGAATAAAAACTATAGATTGTTAGTAATAGCTAAATCTTTGAGAATTCTCGGTATAACCAGTATTTTGATAAGTTTTAAAATTTTAAGGTTTCTCATTAGCGTTTATTTGCGTTCATTTGCCGACCAATAAAGCTTTTCTGTTCGTTTTCCTGCGAATTCCTAACAGGGCGCTTGTTGATGTCTTTGTTTTAACTCTGGTCCCAAACAAAAAACTTCAAAGAAGTTTCACGCAGCTAAGGTTACATTCATTAACTGCGCTGGTGATGATATCAATCACTTTCGGCCGGGTGAAAGATACCCGCCACGCCAGGGCCACGGTGCGGCTGGGTATGGGGTTACTGAAGCGGCGAATAGCCAGCAAGCGTTGCGTATAAGAATGCGCCCCCGCGGCAGTGCAGGGCAGGACTGTTATGCCCAGTCCCGACACCACCATATGCCTTATTGTTTCCAGCGAACTGCCCTCCACGGTATGCGGCAGGTCGCCCTTTAACCCCGGCTTGGGTACGCAGGCCGGGCAGGCTTCAAGTACATGGTCACGGAAGCAGTGGCCCTTGCCCAGTAACAGCACGTTTTCATTTTCCAGCATACTGGAATTGATTGTTTTACATACGCAGAGCGGGTGTGATGCCGGCAGCAGAACAACAAATGGCTCCTTGTATAACGGCCTGCAGACGATGCCGTGCTCATCATAAGGCAGGGCGATGAAGATCAGGTCAAGCTTGCCGCTCTTCAGTTTTTCCGTTAGCACCGAGGTATAGTTTTCTTCAACGATCAGCGGCATTTCCGGAGCGGCGGAACGTATCAATGGTATGAGTTCCGGATAGAGATAAGGACCGATGGTATGGATCGCTCCAATCTTTAACGGGCCGGACAGCTGGTTTTTCCCCTGCTGTGCAATCTGCCTGACGCCTTCCGCTGCTTCCAGCGTCTGTTGCGCCTGCTCGACAATGCGCTCACCGATGGGTGACAGGCGTATCTCGTTACTGCCGCGTTCGAAGATGGCAACACCGAGTTCGTCTTCCAGCTTTTTAATTGCGACGCTTAGCGTCGGCTGGCTGACATTGCAGGCCTGAGCCGCCCTGCCGAAATGGTGCTCGCGCGCCACGGCGATAATGTAACGTAGTTCAGTCAGGGTCATGCGGCAATTCTATTCGATAGATGAATATTATCAAAGGATAATAATCGCTTTCTCATTGCCACTGGCTGCAAGTCTCGCTGTCAGTGCGAATGAGTTTACCGCTGCCGATGAGCAGCGCCGGATGGATGAGTACATGGCGGGTGCTGAGCCACCATGGATGGTTTTACGGCGTGTCACTGGAAGATGTATTCGCACAGTTCTTTGTCAGTTAACGTTATGCTGAGTAAATTTTTTTATAAGCGGTTGAACTTTTATTAAACATTCCTATCTCTAGTTCCATCTTTCGATAAACACTTTGTTCAGGAATTCCCCGCTAATTTTGGAGATCAAACAGTGGTTTTTACGTTCAGGTGGCATCAACATTTTTCGAGACCTCCTCCAGCTTAGCTGCTGTTTTTCGCAACAGGTTAATCAGGGCATCTGCCCTGTTTGCTGAAATCAATTAATACTCTTTTAAACGGGAGGCATTCATGCTGGAGGTTAGCCAGATAACAAGAAGCTATGGCAATTTTAAAGCCGTGGATAATGTCAGTTTTTCAATCGGCAAAGGTGAAATCGTCGGCCTGCTTGGCCACAACGGGGCAGGCAAGACCACGATTCTGAAAATGATCAGCGGTTACCTGGAGCCGGACAATGGTTCAATTCATATTGACGGTATCAGCCTGGCGGATGAGCTGAAGCAGGTGCAAACCGGGCTTGGCTACCTGCCCGAAAATCTTCCGGTCTATGCGGAAATGACTGTTGCTGATTACCTTGATTATGCCGCAGACCTTAAGGGGCTGCTGGATAAAAATAAAAATGACGAGATTAAACGTGTCATTGCAGCCACCGAACTTTCCGGCAGGCTGCTGGCGCCGATAGCAACCCTGTCCCGCGGATACAGGCAGCGTGTCGGTGTTGCACAGGCGATTCTCGGCAAACCCAAACTATTAATACTGGACGAGCCGACCAATGGCCTCGATCCGGAACAGACGCAGCACATGCGCGATCTTATCCGCGGCATTGCCAGTGATGCGACGGTGATTTTATCCACCCATATTATGCAGGAGGTCGATGCGCTGTGCTCCCGTGTATTGATGCTGAGTGCTGGCTCACTGGCTGTTGACGCCCGGCTGGAAGCGCTGAGGCACAGCAACCATTTACTGCTGGAAACCTCGATGCCGGAAGCAGCGGCCCAGGCTTTAAAAACCATCGAAGCGATAGAAGACATTACCCTGGTTGAAACCATCGCAGGGGATAATGTCTCGTTTAGCTACCGTATCGAGACGCAATCGCCAGAAGCGCAGAGAAATGCCAGTGCCGAACTGGCGGCGAAAATCATCCAGTCGGGTGAGAAACTCTATCGCCTGTTGCCGGAGAGAAGAGACCTGGAAACCCTGTTCAGGGAGGTCAATGAACAGCGTTATCGGCAGGATTCTTTGCAGGAGGGCCTGAGCCATGCCGCATGATATTCAGCCGAAATTAACCATACGACGCATTGCCCTGAAAGAGATAACACTGTTTTTTGCGTCCCCCATTGCCTACCTGTTCCTGGGGACATTTGCAGCGATTACCCTGTTTGTCTTTTTCTGGGGAGAGTCCTTTTTTGCACGCAACATCGCCGATGTGCGGCCGCTGTTTGAGTGGATGCCGGTGCTGCTGATTTTTCTTAGCGCCACCCTGACCATGCGCCTGTGGAGTGAAGAACGCCGCAGCGGCACGCTGGAATACGTGCTCACCCAGGCAGCGCCATTGTGGCATTTTGTTGCAGGTAAATTCATTGCCTGTCTTTTTCTGCTGGTTGTGGCGCTGATAGTGACGCTGCCATTGCCGGTTACCGTCGCCATTATCGGCAAGCTCGACTGGGGGCCGGTGCTGGCGGGTTATCTCGCCACGCTGTTGATGGGTGCGGCCTACCTGAGTATCGGTTTATTCGTCTCGGCGCGCAGTGATAACCAGATTATCAGCCTGATTGTCGCCAGCCTGGTCAGCGGCATGTTTTACCTTGTGGGTACGCCGACCATTACCGACTTCTTTGGCAACCAGGCAGGTGAGTGGCTGCGGCTGCTCGGCATGGGTTCGCGTTTTGAAGCCATTACCCGCGGTGTGCTGGACCTCAGGGATCTCTATTATTACATCAGCATCGTGCTGGTGTTTCTCTCGTTAAACACGCTGGTGCTGGAAAAAGAGCGCTGGACAACACATGGCCAGCGTGCGCATCACAAGCAGTGGCAGCTGGTGACCCTGCTGGTTGTGCTGAATGCACTGGTGGCGAATCTCTGGCTTGGCCAGATGAATAAATTACGGATCGATGTCACCGAGGGTGACCAGTATTCGATTTCGGATGCGACCCGGAGTTACCTGAGCCAGCTGCAGGAGCCATTATTAATCAGGGGTTATTTCAGCAGCAAGACGCACCCGCTGCTGGCGCCCCTGGTGCCGCAGATGCGCGATCTCATTCGTGAATATGAAATTGCGGGACAGGGCAGGCTGCGCGTGGAATTTGTCGATCCGACGACCGACCCGGAGGCGGAGAAAGAGGCCAATGAAAAATACGCCATCCAGCCGGTGCCTTTCCAGGTGGCCGACCGTTACCAGGCGTCCATCGTCAGCTCCTACTTTAATGTGCTGGTGCAGTACGGCGATGAATACCAGGTGCTGGGCTTTCGCGACCTGATTGAAATCAAGGCGCGCAGTGAAACCGATATCGATGTGCAGTTGCGTAACCCTGAATATGACCTGACGCGCGCCATTAAAAAGGTGATCAACAGTTACCAGGCGGGCGGCAACCTGTTTGATACCGTGAAGGGGAAACTGGCATTCAACGGCTACTTCTCGGCGAATGACCGCTTGCCGGAAAAGCTGGCGGATTTTAAACAGGACGTGCAGGGTGTGTTGAATGAATTCAAGACGCAGGCGGCGGGCCGGCTGTCGGTCAATATTGTTGATCCCGACGCGGACAACGGCAAGGTGGCACAGCAGATCAACGAGGATTACGGCTTCAAGCCCATGACCACCAACCTTCTAAGCGATGAAAAGTTTTACTTTTACATGACGCTGAGCAATGGCGATAATATCGTGCAGATCCCGTTTGGTGATATTTCAAAGGAGGAGTTCAGGCGAAATCTTGAAGCGGGCATCAAGCGCTTTGCCAGCGGTTTTACCAAAACGGTGGCGCTGGTAACGCCGAAAATCGATTATTCTGCCGGTAGGTACGGCCAAAGCGGCCCACGCTTTTCACAGCTGGAAACTTTTCTGGGCACCGACCTCAATGTCAACCGGGAAGACTTGAGCGATGGTTCTGTCGCCGGTGATGCCGATGTACTGCTGCTGGCGGCGCCGAAAGACCTGGATGAAAAACAGCTGTTCGCGGTGGACCAGTTTCTGATGCAGGGTGGCACGGTGATTGTTGCCAGCTCGCCCTACAGCGCCAGCCTGACCAACAGCAGTTTAACGGTACAGAAAAACCACAGCGGACTGGAAAGCTGGCTGCAGCATAATGGCCTGGCTATCGAGGACAAACTGGTGCTTGATCCGCAGAACGCATCCTACCCGGTGCCGGTGGCACGTAATATCGGCGGCTTCCAGTTCCAGGAACTGCGCATGCTGGACTACCCTTATTTTGTTGATGTCCGGGACGATGGCTTGAATCAGGACAGCCTGATCACCTCTGAACTGCCGCAGGTGACCCTGGCCTGGGCATCACCCATCGATATCGATAAGGGAAAACAGGGCCAGCGCACCATCACCAGGCTGTTGAGCAGCAGTGACAAGGCCTGGCTGTCTTCCTCGCTGGATGTCATGCCAAAAGTGACCCGCCAGGGAATCAGCGCCTTTGTGCCGCAGGGCAGGCAGGCGGCACGCCTGCTAGGCGTTGTCAGCCAGGGCCGCTTCGATTCGTATTTCGCGGGCAAGGCCTCGCCGCTGATTGAAGAGGACAGGCCGGGCACAGCGAAAGACGATACAGAAAAAGACAGCACAGGGAAAGACGATAGCGGGCAGAAAAAATCTGCACAGAAAACGACCGACAGTGCGTCGCTGCAGCTCGGCCGTGTTATCGCACGCTCCCCGGAGTCGTCCCGCATTATTCTGTTCAGCTCGAATGATTTTCTGCGCGACCAGGTTATCCAGCTCGCGGGCAGCGCCCAGCAGACGAAATACCTGAACACCCTGCAGCTGCTGGCCAACACGGTGGACTGGTCGCTGGAAGATGCCGGACTGCTGAGTATTCGTTCGCGGGGGCACTTCAACCGTACGCTGCCGCCAATGGAGCAGAGCACCCGGATGTTCTGGGAGTATCTCAATTACGGCCTGGCGGCTTTCGCCCTGCTAATCATCGCGCTGCTGGAGCGCCGCATCCGACGTATGCGTCAACAGCGCTATGTTGAACTTCTGGCCAGCTAAGGAGGTAAACAATGAGCAAATCACGACTCTGGTTAAGCGGCCTGCTGCTACTGCAAATACTGCTGGCCACGGGCATATTCATTTCCACCCGTTCTGCGCAGAGCGGTTATGAAGCCAGGCCGCTATTAGCCTTTGATCCGGCGGCAGTTAATAAAATCACCGTGAGCTCGAGTGATGATGAAGTCACTTTACTAAAGAACCATGGCGGCTGGTCACTGCCTGGCCTGAAAGGTCTGCCCGCTAATGCGGGCAAGCTGCAGGCCGCGCTTGAGAAGCTTGCAGGCCTGCAGTCGACCTGGCCGGTGACGACCACGGCAGGCAGCCACGAGCGGTTTGAGGTGGCGGCGGACAAGTTCCAGCGCAGGCTAAGGCTTTATCAGCATGACAAACTTGCCGGTGAACTCTTCCTCGGCACATCACCAGGATTCAGAAAAGTGCATGTACGGCCGTCTGGCGACAACAACGTCTATGCCGTGGCGATTAACACCTATGACTTCCCGGCCAGGGAGCAGGACTGGCTGGATAAAGAGCTGCTTGCAGTGAAAGATGTTGCGGCAATCAGCGGTCCTGACTATGCGCTGATAAAAAAGGACAGGCAATGGCAGTTTGAAGATACCCAAAAACCTGACGAAAACTCCGAGCTTGATGCCGGCAAGGCTGGGCAGCTTGGCGAGGCGCTGGCTTCCCTGCGTGTCACCGGTGTGGCCGATAAAGCGCCCGAGTTTACCGCGGAAAACACGGTCACGCTTGATGTCACAGGCCAGGCAGCAGGTAAGGAAAAATGGCAGTTTCAGCTGCTGAAGAAAGATAACCAGTATTATGTAAAACGCAATGACAGGGAACAGGTTTTCACCCTGAGCCAGTATGATTACGATCATTTGGCCGGAGTAAAGATGGCGGACCTCAAGGTGGCGAAGAAGCAACATTTGCAGGAAGATGCTGTCAAACCAGTTGTTAGCAATGCTGTAGAGGGAGGGTAATGGGCTTTATGCAGTGTTGTCAGTGCTTCACCTTTGGTGCTTGCCCATGATTGCCGCCATACACCGGTGGCTGCTGCACGACTGCCAATTCAGAATTTTTACGAATTATTTTATAATATTTTACTCAGTACGAGGTGTATGAGATGACTAAAAAACTGGTCTCGTTTCTATTTATCCTGCTCTATAGCCTGTGGATGCAATCAGCAATTGCGGCAATACCAATGGTCGATGCAGAGGGCAAACCCTTCCCGTCTTTGGCGCCGATGCTTAAAAATGTTATTCCGGCAGTGGTGAATATTTCGACAACATCTAAACAGCAAAACAAAACCAATCCCCTGTTAAACGATCCTTTTTTCAGGCGTTTCTTTAATATTCCTGAGCACCAGTACCGGGGAGAGTCGCCGCAGATGCAGCGCAGTGCAGGCTCGGGTGCCATTGTTAATGCGGCCGACGGTATTGTCATGACCAACTATCACGTGGTCGACGGTGCAGACGAAGTCCAGGTATCGTTGATTGACGGCAGGAGTTTTAAGGCGGAAGTCATCGGCACCGATCCGGAAGTGGATATCGCGGTAGTGAAAATTGATGCAGGTGATTTAAAGCAGGTAAGCATCGCTGATTCCAGTTCGCTGGAGGTGGGTGATTTTGTGGTAGCCATCGGTAACCCGTTTGGACTGGGGCAGACCGTGACAACCGGTATTGTCAGCGCACTCGGCCGCAGCGGCCTGGGCATAGAAAGCTATGAAAACTTCATCCAGACAGATGCCTCGATCAATCCCGGAAACTCGGGTGGTGCGCTGGTTAATTTAAAGGGCGAGCTTGTCGGTCTCAATACCGCGATTATCGCATCCGGCGGCGGCAATGTCGGTATCGGCTTTGCAATACCGGTCAATATGGCGAGAGCGAGTATGGACCAGATCATTCGGCATGGCGAAGTTAAACGCGGCCAGATCGGTATTGGCATACAGGATATCACGCCTGATTTAAGGCAGGCTTTTAACCTGGAGAACGGCCTGGCAGGCGTGCTGGTCACCCGGGTCATTGAAGATTCACCTGCAGAAGGCGCCGGACTGAAGTCCGGTGATATTGTACTCGAAGTCGACGGCAGTGCTGTGCGTTCGGCCAGTGAGCTGCGAAACCGTGTTGGCATGAAAGCCATCGGTGAAAAAGTTCAGCTGAAGTTTTTACGCAATGGCGATGAAAAAACTGTTGATGTAAAAGTCGGCGAACCTGTCGCCCTGAATGCCACCGATGCAACGCTTCACCCGCTGCTCGCCGGGGTCACGTTCGAGAACGATCCTGATGGCAAAGGCGTTCGCGTGGCCGGTATACAGGCAGACTCGCCTGCCATGTACAGCGGACTGCAGACGGGTGATGTTATCGTGTCCGCCAACAGACAACCGGTTACAGACCTGCTTTCGTTAAAGCAGGCACTGGAGCGCAGCAAAAACTCGTTGCTGCTGCACATTAACCGTAAGGGCGGCTCATTATTTATAGTTATTCGTTAGTGTTTAAGATATTAACTAATAGTAACTCGAATATAGTCTGCAATTTACAAGCTAAAAACTTTTTAACAGCTGAGGCGCGGAGACGCAGAGTTATTTATAAATATAGAGCTGATGTTTGCTCTGCGTCTGCGCACGAAACTGTTTCGTTAAAGCTCATGCGGTAAAACATCGAACATAAAACAACAGGCAGAAAAACCGGGTGCTTTACCGGTTTTGTTTCCTTCGGCACACATGGCGCGTTATTTTTTACCGGTCTGGCGCGCACGTTCGAGCCGGTTTCTGAAACCGGCGGGTATATGCATGCCAAGTTTCTCTGCTTCAGCCAGCTGCTGGAATGCCTGGTCGAACTGTTTGAGGTCGGCATATACCCTTATCAGATCGATTCGCATTTCAGCGGAGCTGCTGTTTATTTTTACCGCCTGCTGTAACAGGTCCCGGCCACGGGATAAATTACCTTCGCCTGCTGCTATTATGCCGAGGCCATGCAGTGCCCGGCTTTTGAGGTTGTCCTTGCCGGCATGGTCCAGTACCCACTGGTAATTTGCACCGGCATCCGGTTTGCGGGTGATGAACTGCAGATTTGCAAGCCCGAGCCGGTATACTGTGATGTCCGGATATTCCTGGATCAGTTCATTAAATATTTTTTCGGCTTCATCATAGCGACGTAAAATGGTTAGAACCATGGCGTAATTCGACTTGCCTTCGACTGTCAGATTATAGTGCTGTTTCAGCAGGCTGTATAAGTGCTCGGCTTTACGCCATTTGTGATTGCGCATGTACATGCGAGCGATTTCATGCATGTTGGCGGGCAACCGGCTTCTGCTTAGCGTTTCCGCCTTTATACTGCTCGGATAAACAATGTCGCCTTCATCTGTTGCCTGGCTGGCTGACGGGATGAGACTTTGATCGATATCGGTATATTTTGCTATCTGTAATAACCTGGCCCTGATCCGTGAGGAAGTCGGGGCAAGCTGTGCTGCTTTGAGCATATATTTTTTGCTGGCTGCATACTGCCTGTCAGTCATCAGCAGCTGAGCGTAATAATAATTCGTATATAGATTATCCGGCGCGAGCTCATAGGCTTTTTGTATCGCGCTGATCGCCCTGTCCAGTTCCCCAACCGAGGCATAGGTTTCGGCCAGCAGGTAACAGACGTCAAGCGAAGACGGTTTCAGCTTATAAGCCGCTTCGATATATGCGATGGTTTTATCACTTGAGTCCAGTAAGGTTATATAAGCCAGCAGGTATGGCCATACATGGTTTTCAGGATCCAGCGAGCGGGCGTTCTGCAATGCGGGGATTGCTTCGGAGCGCAGGCGGTTAGCATACAATATCTTGCCGTATTCTCCCCAGTCATCCGCTGACTGTTTTCCGGAAACGAGATTTTCGTATGCTTTCTCTATGGTTTGTTTTACCAGTGGCGGCGTGTTGTCGAGCGCCGGTAAATGTGCTTCGTGCAGTTGTTCACCGCTGGCGGCAAAAATACATAAGGAAAGCAATAATCCTGCTAACAGCAGTACTTTCGGTAGATATCTGTGTGATAGCATCGTAATTTCAGAGACATTAACAGTTCCTTCGGTCTGACAGGGGGCGTATATATTGTCGCCGGGATAATACTAGGCCAGTTTTATGTATTAGTAAATTGGCAGGCGCCGCTGGCGCTATGGCTTTGAAATATGAAAAAAGCCCGGCATGCCTGCACCGTTTGTTAAAAATTATGATCCGTGTAAATATTTTTTTATGATAATTAATCAAAGTTACCTTAAAATAATCAGGCTATGAACTCTTTGCATCAAGGAGTCAATGACTCACTATCGAGACTTGTATTCTACCTGATCGTCGTGTTCGGGATCATACTGCTTGCAAATGGCGCTTATCTTGCTCTCATCGATGCGATAGAACGGTTTTCCGGTACCGTTATTCAAAACAGCAGTTATCAGTACATGTTCGCTTTCCACCTGCTGCTGGGTATCATAGCCATGCTGTTAACGGTTATTTACGTATATCGTCATAGCCGACGTGCAGCCAAAAGCAGGAATTCTGCAGCCGCTAAACAGGGGCTGCGCCTGGTAGTCATCCTGGCGGTGATTTATGTCACGGGTATACTGCTTACCCGCGGTTTTATCGACCTGGACAACTACGTGCCGTATATCCGGCTGCTGTTTTACTGTTTTCATGTCGCTTTGCCGCTGCTTGCAATATTCATTTATCTTAAGCACCGTCGCCTGGGCGACAACAGGAAACAGTTTCTGCAAAGGCTGCTGGTACCGCTGCTGCTGGTTTTCGGCGCCGGGCCATTGCTGGCGCACATTCCCGGCGGCAAATCCAGTGATGTTTCAGAAACCATGACGCCATCAACCCGGGCGTCATCCTTTTTACCGTCACTGATCAAAACATCTAACGGCCGCTCAATTGCTGAAGGCGAGTTGATGCGTACGGATTACTGCCTGCAGTGCCATGAAGACAGCCACGAACGCTGGAGCCATAGTGCTCACCGCTACTCGTCGTTCAATAATCCGTTTTATCGCTTTTCGATAGACAACCTCCGGGAAAAGTTGAAACAGCGCGATGGCAATGTTGAAGCGTCGAGATTATGTGCCGGTTGCCATGACCCGATCCCGTTACTGTCGGGTGAATTCGACCGGGAAGATTTTTCTGCCGATAATCACGCATCGGCGTCTGCCGGACTTACATGTAGCGTGTGCCATTCGATTACCAGTATCGATTCCGTTCGCGGCAATAACGATTTTACTGTCACCGTCCCTGAGCATTACCCGTTTGCTTTTAGCGACTCGGCTGTACTGCACTGGTTCAGTAATTTACTGATCAAGTCCAATCCCGATTTTCACCGCAGAATGTTTTTGAAGCCATTGCACAAAACAGCAGAATTTTGCAGCACCTGTCACAAGGTCCACATACCGCCGGAAATCAACCGCTATGTATGGTTGCGGGGGCAGGACCATTATGATTCGTTCCTGCTGAGCGGTGTTTCCGGCCACAGCGTCAGCAGTTTCTATTACCCGGAGATGGCTTTTGATCGTTGCGCCAGTTGCCACATGCCGCCGCTCAGGTCAGATGAATTCGGCGCCAGCCATGATAAGGATAATTTACTCGGCAATGAGCGTTTTCTTCACGATCACCTGTTCGCCGCGGCAAATACGGCGCTCACGCATGAACTGGAGAATGACAACCAGGACATCCTTAATCTGAGGCAGTCGTTCCTGGCAAAGGCCGCGACGGTCGATATCATCGGTATCAGGCAGCAGGGCAGGATCGACGGTAAACTGGTCAGTCCGCTGGAAGGGGCCGACCTCAGGCTGCAGCCGGGTGAGACGTATTTACTCGAGGTCGTGGTCAGGACGACTGGCATGGGGCACGCGTTTACCCAGGGTACGTCTGATTCAAACCAGCTATGGCTGGAGCTGCAGCTGGTGAATAATGGCCGTATCTTCGCGCAAAACGGCGTCCTGGATGCAGGCTCCGCCAGGCTGAGCGCTAATAGCCACATGATCAACAGCTACCTGATTGATAAAGCGGGAAACCGGATCAGTCGAAGAAACGCCGAGGACATTCACACGGTGTTATATGACCACCAGATTCCCCCGGGCGCCGCTGATGCGATTCACTACCGTTTTACCATTCCACGGGAGATGGCAGGCAGTATTGATATTGCCGCGGCGCTGAAATACAGGAAGTTCGATACCGATTATTACCTGCTGTCTACCGGCAGTGACGGTGATGTTAATCCATTGCCGGTGACCACAATTTCCCGGGACCGGGCCGCGTTAAAACTGACTGGTGCGGAAGAAGATATGCTCGAAAACGAAAAAGTGCCGAAAAAAGCCTTATGGGAAAGGCTGAATGATTATGGCATCGGGCTGTTCAGGAAGCCGGACAAATCCCAGTTCCGCCAGGCCGAAGCGGTTTTTAAAAGGGTTGAGGCACTCGGCAGGCAGGAGGGGACCCTGAATCTCGCCCGCCTGTATTACAGTGACGGCCGGCTGGAACAGGCTTCTGCCGCGCTGGACAGACTGGATTATGCCGCCATCGACAATCCATGGACAGTGACCTGGCTCGCTGCCCTGATCGACAGGGACAACGGATATCTCGATGAAGCCATCACCCTGTTCGAAAAGCTGATCAATACACAATGGTCTTCAGCGGCGGCCAGGGGTTTTGATTTTTCGAAAGATTACCGCCTGTTGAATACCTGCGCGTCGACGCTGTTAACTCGCGCCAGAATGGAAAAGCCAGGGTCGACCAGCCGTCAGGCGTTTATCGACCGCGCCAGCGCCATGTATGAACGCGCACTGTCTCTCGACCCCGAAAACGTGGCCGCGCATTATGGCATGATGCAGGTCTACAGGCTCGAAGGAAAACCGGAGCAGGCGAAAATACAACAGCAGTTACACAAGCTGTATAAACCTGATGATTCGTCCAGGGACACCGCCATTGGTCTCGCCAGGGAGAAGGACCCTTATGCAGATCTTACCGCGAATCCTGTTGTTATCTATGATCTGGTCAAAGTCAATTAATTGCTTTATGTGTAAATGAAAACATGAAAAAAATATCTGTTATAAGCATCAGCCTGGTGGTCTTCGCCTGTATTGCCTGTGATAAAACCCAGCAGGCTACGCAGGACAAACCCGTTTCAACAAAGCCGTTGCAGGCGGCTGAGCAGGCTATGCCCGAGATCCGGTTTGAAGAGATATCCGCCAAAGCAGGCATTGATTTTATCTATGAAGACGGTGCGCAGGGTGACAAGTGGGCGCCCGAGACCATGATCGGCGGCGTGGCGTTTGTCGATTACGATAACGATGGTGACCCGGACCTGCTGGCGGTGTCAGGCACCAGCTGGCAGCATTATGAAGATAACAGCGGTCCGGTGACGGTGGCGCTTTTTCGAAACGATGGCGGCGGTGGATTTACCAATGTTAGCACTGAAGTGGGACTGGACTTTAACGGTTATGGTTTCGGTTTTGCCATCGGTGATATTGACGATGATGGCTGGCAGGATATCTATATAACCGCGCTGGGAGAGAACCGGCTCTACAGGAATAATAAAGGTATTTCATTCACGGATGTTACCCGTGAATATCATGTTGCCGGTGAAAAGCAGGGCTATAGCACCAGCGCGGCATTTTTTGATGCTGATAATGACGGTGACCTTGATCTGTATGTTGCCAACTATGTCCGCTGGAACAAAGAAATCGATTCCCGGACAAATGATAATGTTATCGGCCTGGCGAAAGCTTACAGCGGACCAAAGGTATTCGAGGGAGTGCAGCCCTATTTTTTCAGGAACGATGGCGCATCAGGTTTCAGGGAGGAAGCAAAGGCATCGGGCCTGAATGTCAACACCCATGGTGCAAAATCGCTGGGCAGGGCGCTGGGCAAAACGCTGGGTATATTACCGATCGATCTAAACAGTGATGGCTATATCGATCTGATCGCGGCAAATGACATGGTGCGGAACATTGCATTCATTAATGACGGTAAGGGCGGGTTTGTCGAGCAGGGAGAAGAGATCGGACTTGCCTATAATAATTTCGGCACGGCGACTGCGGCGATGGGTATCGATGCTGCCTGGCTGACGGATGATCTAACGCTGACCATCGCCATGGGAAATTATGCCTCTGAAATGACGTCTATCTATCGCCTCGATGCACAGCATTTCGTGTTCTCGGATGACGCCCCGCTAACCGGTATCGGGCCGAAATCCCGTAATGCACTGACTTTCGGTGTTCTGTTTATTGATCTTGACCTGGATGGACGCATGGACATGGTGCAGGCCAATGGTCATGTCGAGCCGGATATAGCGCTGGAGCAGGAATCACAGTCATACAGACAGCCGGCACAGATATTCTGGAATTGTGGACCAGGATGCGCCAGGCCGTTCGTACTTATGCCTTTGCCATTAATCGGCGACCTGGCTCAACCAATGGTTGGACGGGGCCTTGCGGCAGCGGATATAGATAATGATGGTGATATCGACCTTGCAATCTCTGAAATCGCTGGCAGGCTCCGCCTGTTTGAAAATAAACAGCAGGCAGCAAATAACTGGCTCAAACTCAGACTTGCGCAAGCGGATAAAAACAAATTTGCTATCGGCGCCATGGTCGAAATCCATTATGATGACCATGTTCAAAAACAGCAGCTCATGCCCGCAAGAAGTTATGTTTCCCAGGTGGAAAACATACTTACCTTCGGTCTGGGAAAATCGAACCGTGTTGATACGATTAAAATTACCTGGCCGGACGGACAGCAGCAGATAATAAACGATGTCGCGGCTAACCAGCTGTTGAAGCAGGTCAAACAAAATAACAACTGAAGCGGGCGCCGAGGCTGCCGCATGCACGATTGTCCTGTTTTATGAATAACATCCATGTTATTCCTCCTGCGGTGTATCTCATCATTGCAGAACCCGCACTTCGCGGGGAATGAGGCGCTCGCCCACGCTGAAAAACACGCGTGCTCAGACAGTTTTCACAGAAAGCCCATGATAACGGCACAGCCTCAATGGCTTGTTTAAGGTGGATGTAACGTCAAAAGCAAAAACAAAAACAAAAACAAAAACAAAAACAAAAACAAAAACAAAAACAAGCCTAAAACCTGTAAGCTCACCTTCATTAAGTTATGCTGTCAGAGAAAAATCGGCCATGTGCAGACTGCCATGAAAAACTATTTTTACCGCAAATGAACGTAAATACACGCAAATAAAAAACTATTTAAGTCCATAGATAAAAACGTTCTCAGGCTTATAAATATCTGTATTCATCTGCGTTTATCTGTGGATAATCTACTTTTTGCTTTTAAATATTTGTGTGTATTTGCGTTCATTTGCGGAAGAATCTAAAAGTTTTTTCTTTTTCATCAACGGGCATTCAGGGTCGGTTCTTTACCTTCGGAAGTATTTTTCGTGAGTCCGTTAACAAAAACACACTGTATCCTGAATAGCGGGCTCCCATTTATTTACATCAACAGGGCATGTACGGCCAGGAAAGGACTGCCATACAAATAAAATCCCGCCACGCTGTCTGTCATGCTACCAGGCGGGTCCTGTCCCTGCGCTGCCGGCTGTATATATGCCATCGATATGATGGCGTGAAAGAGCAAATGAACCACCGCTTCCGTCAGGCGGCGTTAGTGTCGGGCAATTATCTGTCGATTGATTCGCGGTATTGTACCGGCGATTTGCCAGTCCATTTCTTGAACGCCCTGGAAAACGCGCTCTGCTCGGAGAAACCGAGCAGAAAAGCGATTTCGGTCATGCTGGTGCCGGTGTCCCTGATGTATTGCATTGCCACCATTTTACGTACGCTTTCCAGCACCTGCCGGAACGAAGTGCCCTTGTCTCTAAGCTTGCGCTGCAGGGTGCGTTCACTGAGGTGGAGTTCCCGCGCTATCATCTGGTCGGTGACCTTGCCGGAAGGCAGTTGATCGATCATTAGCGACTGGATCTGTTGTACCAGGTCACCCTTCTTTATCCTGACCAGGTACTTCATCAATATCTCGTCATGCATCAGCGCGAGTTCCTTGTTCGCGGTCGGTAATTTCCTGTCGATATCGCCAGTGGCAAATGTCATGCTGTACTCGCTGGCTTCGTAGACCAGCGGTGACTGGAAGTAACTGGAGAACACCTCGTGGCAGTCGGGCATGGCGTGCTGAAAGGTGATCTCAACCGCCTTCAGTTCATCGCCAAAGTTTATCCGGCTGATACGCATCAGCACTGCCATCGTAACCTGATACTGTTGTGGGTATGACATTGCCTCATCGGGTATCTTCACTGTTACTTTCAGTCCGCGGCCCGTATCTGACAGGCAAAGATCAAGACCTTCCGACACAACATGAACAAAACGCTCGGCCCTGCCGAACGCTGTTCTCAGGCTGGTGCTGACCAGCCAGGCATAGCCCAGTGCGCCCATGAAGGACGGATGCCAGTAATGCGCCATTTTTATACCAAAACACGGATCGCCAAGCGCTTCAACAGCATGGCCCCACAGACTGGTAAGTGCATCAAGACTGATGCGTGCCCTGGGGTTGCCTCTTAATTCCGGTGATATGCCTGCTTTAATGAACAGCTGTGCCGGGTCACACCCGTTTTCCTCAAGATGTTCCCATAGCATGTTTGTTGCCGGTGCGAAATGTGTGAGTGCCATTCAGTTTATCCAGAGTTCAGCTTGTTAAACGTTAAATCATTGGCGTATTTTGTCAAGGCATACATCGCCAGGCTGGCTAAATTATCAACATGTACCGGTTGCTAAATAACATTGCTGAAACGTGAGCTGAATGTCTCGCTGGTTTAAATCGCGTGAACGCCAGGACTTTGAAAGGGCACGGGACTTTCTCCATAGTTCGAGGATCGTAATGAACAGTGCGGTTGAGACAATGCGCTGCATCAGGGAACCCAACATGTATTGCCATGATCAGCAGCGCGAACTTATCACGGCGGTTATTTTAAATGCACGTTTTCTAAATAAAAACCTGGGCGACGCAATTAACAGCTTCAGCGCCTGGGAGGAGGCATTAAGAACGGTCAACCCGGAACACATCAACAGGATTCGATGCATGTTAATAAATGTGAGAAAAAATTTTGATGTAGCACGCATGCATACCGAGGAAATCAATCAATGGCTGCAACAGGATATAGACCTGGTTTCATATTACTCGAAAACATGAAAAACCAGGATGCGTGTTACTTGAACTTATTTGACGATAGTGGTGTATATGAGCGTACAGGAAACAGTAATACAGAGATTTTTCAATAACCCGGTTTACCACGGCTACCTGAGGGCTGCAGCGGAAAGCAGGCTGCGAACCAGTACTCGCGATTTTACAGACTGGGTTCGTGAAGTTGTAACTATAAAAAGACCGCAAGCTATTGCGCGCAACCCGCAAAACAACATGGGCCCAGATGTCGCCAATAGAGAGGTCCACCTGGAAGGCTATAAAACTCATGAAGAAGTTGTGCGCGCCTATCTTGAGTTTGCTGGCATCGACCCCGACAGTAAGGAAGGCCGGTTTTATTTCGAGCTGTAAGCATAACAATAATGATTTAGTAGCATGAGTTAAGCGCCGTTCATTACTGCCCTTTGTTTGTATTATTCTTTCGTTATCGGCCCATGCCTGTGGGCTGGCTAAAAAATTCGGGTAGTAGTGAGCGGTGACTTTTATAAATGAGTCTGCCTGCGAAAGACAATTATATGCACTGAAAATCCTCGATGTTTGCCAACTGCCTGGCGCGTTAAGTCAATTCCAATGGCAAGTGATCTGCCACAATAATAATTAACAGGAGGACTAAATATGTTAATAGATAAAGCAACCATAAAGTACCTGGCTAACTATTACTGCGGGGAACTGCCTGCCGATGGCATCAGCTTCGCCATGTCATTATTGCGTAAAGGCAGATTTAATGCCGAATACAAAGCAAGGTGTATCCTGAAGATACTTTACCTGGACAATTTATTAAATCGAGAGAATATAACCAGTGATGGCTGGAATGCAATCTATAGAGGTCTTTAGCCAGTAGGTTGGGTTAGCGTAGCGTAACCCTACCTACCGCTTTGTTCAAGCTTCATGATAGATTCTTATTTATGAATATCCCCGGCTGAATTTGGGCAACGAAAAATGGCAAATAAATAAAGACAGCAATCGACCCACATTAGCCCTGGATATAACTTTAATGCTCATTATTCTGGGCGCTGGCTACCTGCTTGTGAAATTGAGTGTTTTATAGCCTGTAGTTTACACACCGGGTACTGGTTTTAACATGTATTCGATATCCACTATTAATTTCATCTTGTTTAGCCATGTCGAACAGTTTACTTCAATACTGGCAGATCAAATAAAAGCACCTCAGACAACTTCTGACCGACAATCTCTACCTTTGGCTCATCAGCAATGCAGGCAGCATCACCCGAGTGTAATGAGTTACCATTAATATGAACACTGCCCTTCGCAACATGCAGGTAGCTAACCCGTCCGGCTTGAATTTCATGACTGACAGTTTGCCCGGCATCCAGCAATGTTGCATACATCATGGCATCTGTATTGGCGCTGACTGAACCTTCACGGCCATCCGCTGATACCAGCAGTTTCAGCTGTCCTTTTTTGTCTTCATCACTGAAGTGTTTTTGCGCGTAGCCGGGTGTTAAGCCGCGTTTGTCTGGCAGTAGCCATATTTGCAGAAAGCTGGTGGCATAGTTAGTGGACGGATTAAACTCGGAGTGAGTGATGCCAGTGCCGGCTGACATGCGCTGCACATCGCCGGGCCGAATCACGCTGCCATTGCCCATGCTGTCTTTGTGTTCAAGTTCGCCTTCGAGCACATAGCTTATAATTTCCATGTCAGCATGGAAGTGTGTTGGAAAGCCCGCTCCGGGGATAACGCGGTCATCATTAATAACGCGCAACACAGAAACACCCATGTGCTCCGGGTCGTAATACTCTCCGAAGGAGAAACTGTGGTAGCTATCCAGCCAGTGGCCAGTGAAATGGCCCCGTTCATTAGCCTGTCTTACTGATAACATTGTTGCTGTCTCCTGTTAATCTTTCTCTGTTGTGGGCTGCGGTAAAATCTAAAGCGGGTCCCAGAGGAATAATCCCCGTCGGGTTGATAAATTTATGGCTGGCATAATAATGGGTCTTGATGTGATTCATAAACACCGTCTCTGCGACACCAGGCTGCTGGTAAAGATCCCGCGTGTAAGCCCAGAGGTTGGGGTAATCGACCAGCCGGTTCCTGTTGCACTTGAAGTGGCCGACGTAAACGGCATCAAACCTGGCCAGTGTCGGGAACAGGCGCCAGTCAGCTTCCGTGATCTGGTCACCAACCAGGTAACGCTGTTGTGCCAGCCTGTACTCCAGTTCATCCAGCGCTGAGAACAGTGCCCGAAACGCTTTTTCATAGGCGGGCTGGGTAACGGCAAAGCCAACCTTGTAAACGCCATTATTAATATTTTCGTAGACAAAGGAATTTATCTCATCGATCTCGGCTCTCAGCGCCATGGGGTAATAGTCGATTAACGGGTTACCACACTGATCAAAAGCGCTATTTAACATGCGAATAATCTCGGATGACTCGTTGTTGACGATCACATCATGCTCCTTGTCATAAAGCACCGGGACTGTCACCACGCCGTCGTAACCTGGATTGACATGTTCATAAAGGTCGGCAAGCCTTGGGTAGCCGTGATTATGCTCCGGGGTGGAACCCGGGTAGTCACCAAATACCCAGCTTTCAGCCGGCATTACCGGGTGCACAACCGAGACCGATATATGATCTTCAAGCCCTTTGAGTTTTCGATAAATCAGGGTGCGGTGCGCCCAGGGACATGCATAAGAAACATACAGATGATAGCGGCCGGATGCTGCCGCGAAACCCCCGTCACCTGTTGGGCCCGGCTCTCCGCCAGGCGTCACCCAGCTTCTGAAGCTGGATTCCCAGCGGACAAATTCACCTTCTTGGTTATTTTTCATTGTGATGCTCCGTAAGTAATTCAGTTAAGCTGCTGAAGGCCGGCCATTCAAAGTCGTTTACTGTTTCAATCAGCCGGTATTTAAATGCGGCCAGGTGCTGCCCCGGCCAGCTGTTTCAGGCGCGATTATCCAGGCTCCATGCACCCGCACCGTTCGCCGCCAGTGCCAGCAAACCGCCGGCAATCGCGAGGTTCTTCATGAACATAATGCTCTGTATCTGGTCAGCGAAATTAAAATGAAAGATCAGTGCGGAAACAATACAGAATATAGCCAGCGCAGGTGCCGACCAGCGCACCTTGTAGCCAATAATCAGTGAAATAGCGCCGAGAATTTCGAGCAGAATCACCAGGGGTAATAAAATGCCCGGAACACCGGCAGATGCCATGTAAGCTTCGGTTCCCGCGTACCCGGTTATTTTCGAAACACCGGCCATGAGAAAGATGAAGGCTAAAAGAAAGCGCGAAACCGGCATCAGGCTGTTGAGTAAATTGTTCATGGTCTATCTCCTGTAGTTTATTGTTTGGCAAGTATTACCTTGTGTAAGCAAGCGTATATGTTTAGTATTCTGTAATAAAGATGGATTTATGAAAAATATAATTACGTAATATGAAACAATATAATCTTGCAGATCTGCTGGCATTTACAAAAGTCGTTGAGTCCGGGGGATTTAGAAACGCGGCTGAACTGCTGGATACCAGCTCCGCATCGATAAGTCGGCGAGTGTCATCGCTTGAAGATGCCCTGGGCGTCAAGTTGCTTAACCGAACCACACGCCGGTTGCATCTCACGGATGCCGGGGAAGAATATTACGCCGAGGTGCAACGTATCCTGGCCGCGCTAGATGAAGCAGAGTCAAAAGTGCTGCAAAATAAACAGCAGGTCTCCGGGAATTTACGGCTGGCAGCGCCGCTGAGTTACGGCATCACGAGAATTGCTCCCTTGCTGCCTGCTTTCCTCAAGCAGCACCCAAAGCTGAACATTCATCTTCAACTGGAAGACAGGGAGACGGACCTGTTTGCTGAAGGCATCGACGTTGCCATCCGTATCGGCAAACTCAGGGACTCCTCGCTGATTGCGACACGTATCGGTGAAATTTCCAGGGTTTTCTGTGCCTCTCCCGATTACCTTTCAAAGTATGGCGAGCCCAAACACCCGAATGAGCTGCAAAATCACCGGGTATTGAGATACAACCTGGTGAGCGCAAGGGAGGAGTGGGGGCTTGGTAGTCAGCCAGACAGCCTTGCGTTATCGATGCAGGGACAGTTATCGGCAAATAATGGTGAAGCCCTGCGGGAGGCCGCCATACAGGGTCTGGGTATCACGTCACTGCCCACGTTTATCGTGGAAGATGCTTTGCATAAAAGACAGCTTGTAAAAGTAATGTGCGAGCATGCAACGCAAGCGATTGGCCTTTATGCCATACGATTGTCACGGCAATTTATTCCAATGAAAATAAATTTGTTGATCGAGTTTCTTAAACAGCAGCTGAGTGAAACTCCTCGTGATTAAATTTCTATGACTGTCAAAACGAGTTCGATGCCTGTTTCAGGGCGATATATTTATAATAGTTAACGAATGCTTCAAACTAGCAGGGGGAATATTAATAACAGGGTATGTGACCGTAAGTGTTCGCAAGACATTCCATTATCTATACGATGACCAGAGTAAAGCAGGGCGGCCTGAAGCTACGCTATAGTTTGTTATTGATTTATTTTCTTGTCGAGATAATTCAAAACCCGGCTTATGCCGGCGCAGAAAAGTACAACACCGGCTGGCAGCTAAACATCGATAACAATATTTTTCAGCGCTACATGAAAGACAGGGACTATACCGCTGGCGTGGCCTTTACCGCGTTCGGCAGCCGCGCGCAATCAGGCTGGCTGAATATCGACCCTGTTCGTGCATGGATTTTTAATTTTTTACCCATCAACGATATAAACCGTGCGCAGATAACAAAACACAGCGTGCAATATGGTCTGGCGTTATTTACGCCGGACAATATTACTGCGACGCAGCCCATTATTGATGACAGGCCCTTCGCCAGCCTGTTCTATATCAGTAATACCGAGTTAACCGTGCAGCCTTCAACAAACAGGGCTTACCGATCGAGCCTGTCGTTCGGACTGCTCGGTCTAGAAGTGGCTGGTGATATACAACGTGTTCTGCATCAAATGACCGGTTCGGAAGAAGCGAATGGCTGGAATAACCAGGTCTCTGCAGGAGGCGAACCCACGGCAATGCTCACCCTGTCGGTACAGCAAAAACAGTCTGCATCGGACAACTACCAGCTTAGTTCTCACCTCGAGGCAAACGCGGGTTATTCAACCGATGTAAATGCCGGCCTGAACTGGCGCTGGGGAAGATTGAATACGCCGTGGTGGAGTTTCGACCCGTCACATTACGAATATATCGCTTCTGCCGCTGTCAGCGAGCGTGGTATAGCCGGCAGTAAACCCGAGTTTTATATCTTCGCCGGGGCCAATATCAAGTACCGGTTTTACAGTTCATTACTGCAGGGCCAGTTCCGCGACAGTGCGCATACCCTGGGGCATGACCAGCTTGAACAGGCAATCGCAAGTCTCACGGCAGGCGCCACGCGTGAATTCGGTGACAACCTTCGGGTCAGTTTATTCGTTCGTGGTACCTCGCCCGAAATCACCGGGGGGGATGCGCGCAATCTGTGGTGGGCCAGCCTGGCGATCAACCGTGCATGGTAAGGCCGGCTTTCGGTATTAGCATCGGAGTCTGAGCGGCTGTTTATTGGGCGTGTTATTTAATGCCATCAATGCGGCAGTTGTAAGCCTGGCCCAGCAGCGTAACAGACGTTGTAAAATCAATATTGCTGTTTATGTACACAATATTGGCGCCGATTTTATTGGCCTTGTTATACATATCGTTGATTGCGCCTGCCGTCAGGTCTGTATTGGATATAAATAAATAACTGTACCAGTGGCCTTCAGAACTAACCAGCGGGCCTAAATATTTACACTCGCGCGTTTTATCTATAACCAGGTTTATTTCATTATAAAATATCAGCCGCACCGGCTTATTCTCCGGCAATGGCTGGATTACACTGCAGGATGTAAGCAATGTACCCGTTAAAATAATGAAAAGTGTTTTTGATAAAGTATTCATGGGCTCAATATTAGTCAATAAGAATCAGATAAATACGGTGTTATATCCATCTGGCTGATAACTACCAGTGGTACTGCAGGTAAAGAGACTCGTAATTACTGCCGCCTTTAATTCGCCCAAATGCTGATGATGACTCAAAGATGGAAGAACGGTGATGGACGCCGATGCCGA
This sequence comes from Gammaproteobacteria bacterium, assembly GCA_022340645.1. Taxonomy (GTDB): domain Bacteria; phylum Pseudomonadota; class Gammaproteobacteria; order SZUA-229; family SZUA-229. Next base: position 38,520 of record JAJDNP010000153.1, read on the forward strand.
AAAATAAATCATTCATTGCATCAACTCCAAAAATTCCACCGATGCTGATATCAGCGGTGAAATCCAGGTAGTTCATCAGGTTGCTCGAGCGATAACCCTTTTGATCCATTTCTCTTTGTTCAAGGTTGCTAACCGTCTCTATGTAGGATATACCTTCGGCAAATCCCAGTCGCCAGTGTACCGGCGCGTTAAAGTTGTAATAGGCCTTGATGCCGAGCACATATTCGTTGGTCGGCTGTCTGTCATAGGTGATGGTGCAGTCTGTCGTTCCATTACAGGTATTGTTGCCCAGTCCGGCAAGCTCGGGGGTATTTATTCCCTGGCCGGGATATAGTGTCTGGCTGTAGGGATCGGAAGCAGGGTGATATACGTAGCCGGCGGTTAAATAAAGATCAATTGCTTCAATACCGAATAAACTGTCAGCAATCGGGTGGCCGTAAAAAATGGAGGTTATCTGGTTGTTTTGTTCATCGTCCATTGAATTCAGTGTGAGGATTTCATTGATACTTGATGGTGACCCCCAGCCGTGAGCAATACGAATATAAGGTTTTGCTTTTAGTGCTGAAGACTTCTTCCTGGTCTTATCATTGAAGAAAGCAATGCCCAGGTAAATTTCACCTTGCGTTCTGCTATCGATAGTGAACGAGTCACTGGTTTTACTGTCCAGAGCGGTTAACTGGGCGCGGCCAATAAGATATAAATTACTGACTACGTGATAACGTACTTCACTGCCGACGGTGAGGTCAAAAGCACTGCCTATTTTATTGCTGATTGTATTTGACGGGTTGGCGGGATCGGTGAAACCGTCAAGTCCATAATAATGATCGTTAAAGTCAGCGCTTTTATAGCGCAAGGTTGCGTATGGGAAAAGTTCCCAGGAACCGGATTCCAAGTGGTATGTTGTGTTTAGCGATGAGTAGTATCGACTTTCTTCATCGGTCATCAGTTCAAGATTTGTTTCAAGATTTTTATTATTGCGATATTTTATCTGGCCGCCAACATCAAGTGCATTGCCGCGTACCAGGTTCTGGTATTCAGCAGGTATGTCAAAGTAACGATAGCGGCCCAGCAGGCTGAATTGCCAGGCATCTTTATTGTATAGCTTTATACCTGCATTTAAACCACGAATAAAAAAGATGTCGCCATCATAAAACATCAGCGGAATGACATCCTGGACACGATCCTCATCCGTTTTGTAAGGGATCTTTGCGCTTCTGATGCCTATGGCAATACCCCAGTCCTTTTCCGGCACATCATAGGCAAATAGCGGCAAAGCAAAAACGAAAAGAAATATTGTTGTAAAAAACTTTTTCATAATAATGTCTGCTGGTCCGACCATCGCATGACATACCATTTTTTTGGCCAGTTTATATATAATTTTTTTAAAATTTTACCTTAAAATCATTCATCAGGTCGATGTTAACTAAATCAATGCATCAATCAAGCGGTTCATGACCTCGGTAAATGGCAGTTCAAAAAAGAACCGGCGGTGCGAACGGGATGCCAAGAAACACGGCTTCAATGATATATTCCCTTATATTAATCCTGCCTGTCTTATTCAATATCAAAATGAAACGGTGGTGTCATGGTTAGCGAGGTAACCAGCGATTTCATACAGCTTTCCCTGCTTAGTGCCCGCAGTAATGTATGCCTGATAGCAGGCAGGAATGTCATTTTTTTGATGGCAGTTACCTTATGTAAGCTACCGTATGCAATCACAATTCACCTGCTACTATCCTGCCTGTTGTATTTAGCGCGTATTGAACAAAAGGTCGTGTTGAAAGCCGGAAACAATACCTGTATCTTTGGTACTCATTAAAATCATTCTGTACAACATATTCGTGACATCAGGTGACGGTTTTATCCGGGCAGATAACTGTGAAACATAATTATTTACTTTTTCCTGTTACCATCCTGTTTACAAGTTTGCTCATTGTTGCCTGTTCTTCAAAAGAAGCGTCGCTAACCGCGGACCAGGCGGTCATAGAATACGACCTGCTTTATACCCTGCCCAAACAGCCGGTCGATTATGATGCCGAGGTCAGGCCCGTGCTGGAAAACCGCTGCGTGGTTTGCCATGGCTGTTACGACGCACCGTGCCAGTTGAAGCTTTCCTCGCCGGAAGGTATTCATCGCGGCGCCAGTAAGGTAAAGGTCTACAACGCCGCGCGCATCACTGCCGATGAGCCCACGCGCCTGTTTATTGATGCCATGACCACGGAGGAATGGCGGCAGAAAGGTTTTGCGCCGGTACTCAACGAGGGTGAGGCGGGTCCGCGTGCCAACCTGGAAGACTCGGTGATGTACCGCATGCTGCGGCAAAAACAGCTGTATCCGCAGGCGCGCACCGGTATGCTGAGTGATGATTTTGACCTTGGCCTCGACCGTGTACAGTCATGCCCGAAGCTGGACGAGTTCGATAAATATGCAGCCGAGCATCCCAAAGGCGGTATGCCCTATGCCATGCCCAACTTGAGCCACAAAGACTACAGCACGCTGGTGCACTGGCTGGCACAGGGTGCGCCCATGCCGCAGGACAGCCAGCCTTCAAAAGTCGCGGCCAGCCAGATAAAGCAATGGGAGGCTTTCCTTAACGGCGATGATAACAGGCACAAACTGGTCAGCCGTTACCTCTATGAGCACCTGTTCCAGGCGCACCTGCATTTTGCAGGCACGGATGATCGCGAATTCTATCGCCTGGTACGGTCGGCGACACCGCCAGGTGAAGACGTCGTTATTATTCCCACGCGGCGGCCTTATGGTGAGCCACCGGGGCCGACAGTTTATTACCGTATCGTGCGCCACCAGGGCAGCATCGTCGCCAAGACACACATGGTATACGAGCTGTCTGACAAACGCATGCAGCGTTACCGGGAGCTGTTCTTCAAGCCTGACTACGACGTAGCCGAGTTGCCCTCCTATGAAGCAACGGTTGCATCCAATCCGATCAAGACTTTCGCCGCGATACCGGTTAAATCACGCTACCGCTTCCTGCTGGACGAGGCACGCTTTTTTGTCGAAGGCTTTATCAAGGGGCCTGTTTGCCGCGGCCAGATCGCGCTGAATGTTATCGAAGACCAGTTCTGGGTGGTGTTCTTTGATCCGGACGCAAAAATAATGTCGCTGAACGACAAGTTTCTGAATGACGTGGCTGACTACCTGGCATCGCCCGCCGAACTTGAAGACAATTTCAAACTGATCGGCGGCAAGTCATACTATGAAAAACTGTTCCAGAAATACGCGCGCACCAAGGATAGCCTTAGCGCAGACTTCAAGCCGGTAAAACTCGATGAGGCGATGGATTATATCTGGGATGGCGACGGCAAAAATCCGAACGCCGCGCTTACCATTTTCAGGCACACTGACAGCGCTTCGGTTAACTTCGGTTTTATCGGTGATTATCCGGAGACCGCCTGGGTGATTGATTTCTCGGTACTGGAGCGTATCCACTACCTGCTGGTGGCGGGTTACGACGTGTACGGCAACCTGGGTCACCAGCTGAATACCCGGCTATACATGGATTTCCTGCGCACCGAAGGCGAGGACTATTTCCTGGTATTTCTGCCGGCGGACAGGCGGCAGGCAATACGTAATTCCTGGTACCAGGGTATCCGCCAGAGCGACAAGGATGCTGAAGGCACGACCAGCTGGCTGAACAGGGAGTATGTTGTCGGCTATAAAACGGATGATGTGCAGCGCGAACTTTTCCAGCAGATCGAGCACCGTCTGGACAAGCTGGCCGGCGGTGGTGATTACATCAATCGTTGTCTTGACGATAGCTGCATACCCAAACTGGGCCAGAATGTTCAGCGTATTACCAAAGCCATGCGGAAGGCGGCAAAAATGGATGGCGGCATTGTGCAGTTTTTACCGGACCTGGCATTTATCCGCGTAAGAATGGGCGGCCGGCCGGAGGATGACCTTGCTTATACCATGATCAGCAACAAGGCATATAAAAGCGTCAGTTCAATGTTCGAGGGTGAACAAATCGGCGAACGCCGTGATTATGCATACGACACGCAAACCATTGTCAGCTGGCTGGAAGGGGCATACCCGAATTTCTTTTACGTGGTAGAGCTGGATGACATTGAAGCATTTGTCGAGCAGTACAACAACATAAAAAACCGCGATGATTACGAAGCATTTGTCTACCGCTTTGGCCTGCGCCGCACCAATGAGGATTTCTGGCTGAATGCTGACTGGTTTAACAGCAAGTACCGGCAGGAACAGCCAAGGCTTTCGGGTATCTATGACCTGAACCGTTACCAGAATCGATAGGCAAAGTTCACCGCAGTGCGTAAATTTGCTATTGGTTTAATGATTTTTCTGGCTGGCTGGACGCTCTCCCGGATAGTGTATCAATACCTGGATAGCCATCAGACGGCTCACTTGCAGACTGTTAATTCTACTCCGGTAAGGACAGCTAAATCGGATCACCCGACAGCGGTGAAACCGCCGGTATCCGGTGCGGTTGATGACATTGCTGATTTATTGCGGCGTAATGAATTCGAGGCTGTCGTGCAACGCTATGAATCAGCGCAGGATAATGCGGGCGGGGCGGTTGCAGCCAACACCCGCTTGCAAATTCTGGCTTATGCTCGTGAGCTTATTGCGGCGCAGCATTTTCGTTCAGTAGAGCTACTATTACAGCGTTTTCTCGTGGCCAGCTACCGGGATGTCGATGCAAGTATACTGTTAGCTGAAGTTTATCTTGGCGAGGATAATTTTTCTGCAGCAATTGATAAGATATATGAAGCCAGGGGCGATGCTATTGATCCGGTAAACCTGCTGAGAATTAACAGCCGGATTCGCTCCATGGTGACGGAAATCTCGCAATCACTGGAAGCCACCGGCAAGCATAACGCCCTGCTTACGCTTTACCAGCAGCTCACCCAGCTGGAACCCGATTATGCGCCCTGGTTTATCGGGCTGGCAAGTGCACAGCTGGCGCTGGCTGACAACGAGGCTGCCCGTCGTTCGCTACTGCTGGTAGCGCAGGATATGAATGTCGGTGCACAGGCGCGTGCGATGCTTGCCGAACTTACCGTGGCGTTATCCGATGCGGCAGGTGCAGGAAGCCAGGATGCTGTGTCCGAGGTTGCCGGCATTCCGTTACAACGTCATGGTAATCATTTTATTGTTGATGCCAGGCAGAAAGGTGGCGGCAACATTCGCCTGCTGATTGATACCGGCGCCTCCATGACGATACTCACGCCCGGAGCGTTAGAACAGGCCGGACTGCACTATCAAAATACCGGCAGGAGCGCGGTCTTTAATACCGCAAACGGCCCGGTACGGGCGCCGGTTTACACACTCGATTCGCTTGCTGTGGGTGACTGGCAGGTTAATCAGCTCAAAATAGGTGTGCTGGACCTGGCTGGCGGCTCAAACATCGATGGCCTGCTGGGGATGAATTTTCTGCGGCATTTTCAGTTTTTCATCGACCAGAACGAAGCCTTGCTGCGCCTTTCTGTTAATTAGCATAAAAGCATTTCCAGATAAGAGTATTGTAAAGTAAGTAACCTGGTGCTTTTGTAGGTATCAGAGAATGGCAGTTTTAAATCTGCTCAAATTTCGTCACGAGGGTAGATATCTATAAACAGTGGCTTAAAGATGCCACTGCTACATGAGAAAGTGAAATAAGGTCCAGGTTATCACGCCAGCAGGATTTTTTTTCTGCTACCTGTTTAATGAGTAATGCTGAAATCCAGGTAATCAGCTTAGCTGTCTTTTGGCTCTTCGTGTTTCAGCTTGTGCGGAAAGTGGCCACGCAACAACCAGCCTACGGCAATGCCGATCAGTACAAGCAATACAAACATCAGTGCTCGCGACATGCCCATTTTCCAGAACAGAAAACGCACCTCGACAACCTCTACGTTTTGCACGATAAAAATAGTCGCGAGTGCGATCAATGCAAGTGTGGTGAATAATTTCAGGTTCATTGCGGCCTCCTGGTTTGAGTCATTATATTTCTGGCGATGATTACAGCGATTTCAATTGTATCTTTAAATGCTTTTTGTATGCATGGTTATAAAATATTATTGATAACTCAGATAGCAAAGCTGCATCGGCCATAGCGGTTGAAATTAAATACTGCTGCTGATGGCATGCATGGTTGTTTCTACTCTTTTCAATGCATCTGATCGACGTCAACCAGGACCATAAAGCCGGAAACGACTTCCAGCAACTCGGAGGTAATCGTCTCCTGTCGTTGCTGACTGAAGTTGCGGGAGAGTTCAAGCAGGCGCTCGCTGATATTGCGCTCTGCCGCCTGCATTGAAGCCAGGCGGCCGGCGTTCTCGCTGGCAAGAGAAAACGCACAGGCCCGAAACACCCAGATAAATAAATACTGTCGTACGAGAGAGGCAAACAGGTCGGCACGTTCCATGGTGTAGGTGGGTATCGAGCGGGAAGGCCAGGCGGGTGCATTGCTACCCTGAAATTGGGTGAACTCAAGCGGCAGCAATTGAGAAAGCTCGGCACGGCGTCCCTTGCCGCTGAGCTGGCGATTATAAAATAACAGGACTTTTGCTACCGTATGTTGTTTCTGCCAGCTTTCAATTTGCTGCAGGATAGCCTGTACAGTGGCGGTGATGCCGGCAACGGAGCCCGGCACAAAAAATGATTCATGCACCGACTGGCCGGCTTCACGCAGACGTGCTTCCACTCGTGCCCCCACGGCAAGAACATGACGCCTGTCTATCGCGATTTTTTTATTTTCCAGGGTTGCCAGGGTGAATTCCGTAATGTCCTCATTGAAGCGGCCGCACAGGCCGCGATCAGAACCGAATACCACAATGCCGACATCGGCCTGTTGCCGATTACGCGCCTCGGCCATGGGTACACGATCGGCAAACAGTACCTGCAGGCCAAGTTCGATAGTACGGCTGTAGTTGTGCATCGATTCGATAGCACGCTCATAAGGATAGATGCTGACCGCCGCCAGCGCCTTCATGGTACGCACGATAGACTGGATGTCCTGTACTGTTTCTATGCTGCGTTTCAGTGTGTCGAGGTTGGGCATCGGCGCTTCCTGTCAGGTGGGCAGTGCCATGCCGGCGAGTTCGAGCAGTTGCTCACGATCCTTTTCGGCAAGTTTTCCCCCCGCCTGGATGCGCGCACAGGCCTCGCCGGCCTGCGACAGAACGATGTTGCGAATCGCCAGTTCAAAATGCGCTGCCTGTGTCAGCGGTATATCGTCAAACAAACCGGCCGTTACTGCCAGCAGTACTGCCACCTGTTCGCAGGCAGTCAGCGTTTCGGCTTCACTTTGTTTCAGAACCTCACGTACCCGTCGGCCGCGCTCAATGGCATGACGGGTGGCATCGTCCAGGCGGGTGCCAAATCGGGCAAAGGTTTCCAGCTCCTCGAACTGGGTGTAGCTGAGGCGCAAATCACCCGTTATGGCGCGAAACGCTGCGAGTTGTGCCTTGCCGCCGACGCGTGAGACGGATTTGCCGACATCGACCGCTGGCAAGTTGCCAAGCCGGAATAAATCAGGCGATAAATAGATCTGACCATCGGTGATGGAGACCAGGTTGGTCGGGATGTAAGCGGCGATATTTTGAGCCTCGGTTTCGATTATCGGCAGCGCAGTGAGCGAGCCGCCACCGCGCTTGCTATGCAGTTGGCTGGATCGCTCCAGTAGGCGCGAATGGATATAAAAGATATCGCCAGGAAATGCCTCACGACCCGGAGGCCGCCGCAATAACAGGGAAAGCTGTCGGTAGGCGTCAGCATGGCGGCTCAGGTCATCATAAATAATGAGCACATCCTGTCCCTGCTCCATAAAGTATTCCGCAATGCTGGTGGCCGCATACGGCGTGATGTATTGCAGGCCTGGTGCGTCCTCAGCGCTGGCCACAACCATAATGGCGTGCGCCAGCGCGTTATGCGCACGCAGGGTAGAGAGCACACGCGCCACCGCGGAACTGCGCTGACCAATGGCGCAGTAAACACAGACCATGTCCTTGTCGCGCTGGTTGATCAAGGTGTTAATGGCGATTGCCGACTTGCCTGTTTGCCGGTCACCCAGGATCAGCTGGCGTTGTCCCCGGCCAATGGGAATGAGGGCATCGATGGCCTTGATCCCGCTTTCCAGGGGACGAACCACCGGCGCCCGGTCGAGGATCGCCGGGGCTTCGCGTTCAATCGGCCAGCGTGTTATGGCTTGCACTTCGCCCAGGTCATCAAGCGGTTGTCCCAGGCCGTTCACCACCCTGCCCAACAGACCGGGACCGACAGGCACATCGATGACCCTTGCGGTGCGTTTGACTTCCATGCCTACGCGCAGAGTTTCACTGTTACTGAGTAGAATCAGGCCCACCTCATCCGGATCAAGATTGAAGGCAATGGCATGGCTACCGTCAGCACACCGCACCAGTTCGTGTGCGAGCACACCCGGTAATCCGGAGGCCAGTGCAACGCCCTGTCCCACGCGGGTAATCGTTCCGGTTTCCACGATGTGTAAGGTGGGCGATTGGCTGAGCACCTGTTGTAGTGAGTTGACGGTGTCTTCGAGGGTTTCGATCAACATGGTTGCGATAGTGTGTAAATTTATTTACTGGACGTTGTTATAGCCAGCTGGCTAGAAAGCTGTTCATCGATATGAGTGAGGTAACTTTCAATGTTCCATTCCAGCTTGAATCCCGGTCCTTTCAGGGTGATGCCGCAGAGCAACTCCGGCGCCTGTTCGAAATGTACAGCCAGTGCAGCATCGATTTGTTCATGAATAATCGCCGTAATCTTTTCACGCATCGCAGCAGAGAGCGTAAACCGGCTTTCTACCATGAGTCCTTTATCCGTTGCAGTTTGCACCAGCTTCGCCTTGTCTTGTGCAGAGACCTCGGCCAGTTTACGGAGAAAAACGCTTAGCATCTGATTTTCCAGTTCACTATCCGCCAGCTGGCCAAGGGCCTGACGCGCCACCAGACAAACCTGTTCACCCACGATCTTGCGCGCCTGGTCAAGAAAAGCCTGTTGTTCGCGTTTCACTTCTTCATGCCAGCGGCTGCGAATGGTGGCGATCTCGCTGCGCAACTCATCCATGAGTTGTGAGCGCTGTGCTTCAGCTTCACGTTTCGCCTGTTCGATAAGCTGATTACGCTGCTGTTCGAAGGTGTGGGTTTTTTCGCGGTATTCGTCGCTTTGTTGCCGGGCAAGGGCCGATTGCTGTGCTGCCTCTTCCAGGCGCAGGGCGACGCGTTCCTCGCGGCGATTCATGGCGGCGATAATGGGCCGGTAGAGGAACCGTTTTAAGAGATATACCAGCACCAGAAAGTTGATGATCTGGGCAAAGGTCGTTATCCAGTCGACCTGCATGGTCAGCCTCCGGTCTTACTCACGACATGATCCCAGAACGGGTTGGCGAAGATGAGAATCATGGTGACTACAAAACAGTAAATCGCGGTAGATTCGACCATGGCGAGGCCAACGAACAGTGTACGTGTGATGGTGTCCGCTTCATCAGGCTGCTGGGCAATGGCACTGAGCGCCTGCGCCAGGGCACGCGCTTCACCAAATGCCGGCCCGATGGAACCGATGGCGATGGTCAGGCCTGCCGTGATAATGGAAACCATACCTATCAAACTTATATCCTGCATAACTATTGACCTCCTGCGGGAGCTGTACCGCCCGGTTCCGGACGATTTTGGGTTGATGTGTTATTTTTTTTGCGTGCTACCAGTGCTGAGGAAATGTAGACCATCGCCAGTATGGCGAAGATATAAGCCTGAATCATTCCTGTTAGCAGGCCGAGTAACTGCAACACAATTGGAAACAAAAAGGGGGTAATACTGATGAGCACTGCCACCACCACGGTACCACTCATCATGTTGCCAAACAGACGCACAGCCAGGGCGATGGTGCGTGAGACTTCACCGATGATATTGAAGGGCAGCATGAACAGGCTGGGACGGGTATATTGCCTGAGATAATTTAACAGGCCCTGACGCTGGATACCATACAGCGGAACGGCCAGGAATACACAAATCGCCAGCGCGGCGGTAGTCGACAATGAGCCTGTCGGTGGTCGATAGCCGGGTATGATGGTCAGCAGATTGGCGAAGGCGATGAAGAGGAAAATGGTTCCGACAAAGGACAGATATGGATCCGGGTCCTCCCGCCCGACATCCCGTATTTGATCACGGATAAGGCTCACCAACATTTCCATAAAGGTTTGCCAGCGGGAAGGGTGTACATCATCAGACAGGCGGCGTGTTGCCAGCCAGGTGAGGCACAGGATTAAGGCCATGACCAGCCAGGTAAACACCAGCGTGGCATTAATTTTCAGCATCTCCCATTGCCAGATGATGACGTTATCCGGATTGAAGGTCATGGTACCTGTCCTGTATGTGCATTAGCATGACGGGAGCCGGGCTTGATGTGCTGTACAAGCAAGGCGCGGGAGACGAGCATACCTAGCAGGGCGATTAAAAGTTGTTGCCACGCATCGGCAAACAACAGGTACAGTACGAACACCACGGTGATCGTGCGTAGCAGCAGGCTGAGTCCAAACCAGGCAGCGGTGTAGCTGCGATGCGTCAGCCGGCGCAGGCTTAACCATAAAACGCCGTAGTAGAAGAACCCCAGGACCACGCCCACAAGCGCCGGATAGACATACGTGAACAATACTTGCATCAAGGTCATTATTTCTTTGTCTCGTCTATTATGCTCTCCGCGCGGAAGTCTGGCCGGGACTCAAATTTGCGTTCCCGACTCACCCAGCGCCAGGCATTGATACAGCCCAGCAGGATGCCAACAAACAACAGGCTAAGTGTCCAGGAGATTCGCTCTGCTGGCCAATGACGATCCAGCCATATCCCCAGTACGGCGCCCAGCACCGTTGGAATCGCTACCGACCAGCCAATCAGGCCGAACATACCAAAGCCAAACCAGACGGTACGCTTTTTCTGTGCCGCGGCCCAGCGCCGGCGCGCGGCCTTTTTCTGCACCTGTTCCTCCAGTCCCCCTGGCGTGCCTTGAGGGGGATTAGATTTTCGCTCAATCATGGCAATTTTTCCATTTCGATAAAGCGCCGTACGATGCCGGCTTCGAGGCGGGCGGCTGCGGAGCGCGCCAGGCGTTCTTCTTCGTTTTGATTTTTGAAATAGTTTGTCACCATCTGCCGCAGGCTGTCCAGATCTTTGCCCGGTATGGCGCTGAAAGTTGAGATTAAGACCTCCTGGCCGCACTTGACCAGTATGCCTTCGTCAGTGGCGAGGATTTTCTCCACGCCATCTTCAGCGAGATAAATGATGAGGCCGGGCACCAGGGCGGCAACAAAATCGATATGGCGGGGTTCGAGACAGAAAAAACCATTCTGCGCCTCGGCCATGATCTTCTGCACTGGCTCATCGATAAAGACTTCCCCGGGGATCTGGACCTTGAGTTGCATCATGTCACATCCTCCGCGCCGACTCTTTGTTTGACAGACTCAGCCACCTCGGAGAGGTCACCGATCATGTAAAGGGACTGCTCCGGGTAGTCGGCGAATTCGTCGTTCAGGATCCGCTCGCACCCTGACAGGGTGTCTTCGAGACTGACCAGGGCACCAGTGTGGCCGGTAAAGTGCTCGGTGGTAAAAAAGGGTTGCGTCAGGAAGCGTTCCAGCCGGCGTGCGCGATTGACCGTAAGTCGATCATTTTCCGAAAGTTCTTCCATCCCGAGCAAGGCGATAATATCCTTGAGACTCTCATATTCGGCGAGCGTCCTGCGTGCTTCATTAGCGATCTGGTAGTGCCGAGGCCCTACCACGGCGGGGTTTAACATTTTCGAGGTGGATGCCAATGGGTCGACCGCAGGGTAAAAGCCCTGGCTGGCGCGTTTACGCGACAGCACGATAGAGGCTGATAAATGAGCGAAAGTAGCACTGGCCGCCGGATCGGTGAAGTCATCTGCCGGCACATAGACCGCCTGCACCGAGGTGATGGCTCCGCTCGCTGAATTACAGATACGTTCCTCCAGAGCTGCCAGCTCTGTCGTCAGGGTTGGCTGATATCCGACACGTGAGGGGATGCGTCCGAGCAGGCCGGAGACTTCATTGCCGGCCTGGATGAAACGGAAGATGTTGTCGATGAGCAGCAGCACATCGCGGTGCTCCACATCGCGAAAATATTCTGCCATGGTCAGTGCGGAATGGCCGACACGGAAGCGGGCGCCGGGTGGCTCGTTCATTTGGCCAAAGACCAGCACGGAGTTTTCGAGTACACCTGCGTCCTGCATTTCACGATACAGTTCTTCGGCCTCACGGCTGCGTTCACCAATGCCGCAGAATAGACTGACGCCCTCGTAGTGGCCGGCAATATTATGAATCAGCTCGGTAATCACCACTGTTTTGCCGACGCCGGCGCCGCCAAACATGCCGGCCTTGCCACCGCGTTCCAGCGGCGCCAAAAGGTCGATCACCTTGATCCCGGTCTGGAAAATTTCCGCACTAACGGTGCGTCGCGCCAGGGGCAGAGAAGGTTGATGGATAGACCGCCACTGAACATCCTGCAATGCCTGCTTGCCGTCGATGTGATTCCCGAAGACGTTCAACATGCGACCAAGTAGCGCGTGCCCGACGGCTACCGTTATCTCCCCGCCTGAATCGACTACCGGATCGCCGCGGGCGAGGCCCTGTACAGGAGTCAAGGCGATGCCACGGGCGATCTGATCATTTTCATGGCTCAGCACTTCGATGATAACCTTTCCCTGCTCCCCGGCAGTCAAGCGACGTCGGATCGGTGGTACTTCCTCCGTGAAGCGCATATCCAGAACGCTGCCGCGAATCGCATGAATTGTGCCGTTGTAGTTATTCATATAATGTGTAATCCAGAGCGTCTACTATACAGTATCATAAGCCGGATATTAACCATCAAGGTTGCCGAAGCAACTGATGCAGAAACATGGCGCAGCAAGGACTATCGGCTAAACAGTCCGCCAGGCTATGACAGTAATGTACATAACAGCATCACACACGAATAAGTTTTGAATAAAACATGAACCAATCCGTGACAGCAACAAATTACTGGAGTGCGCAGCTCGATGAATTATTTTTGACCTCGGGCGGCAGTTGCGATGGACTGGCGACAGTGACTGCAACAGGGCACTTACTGCGACATGGACGCAATACCCTGCTTGCAGATGATCGGCGAAGCAAAGCCTTGCGCCTGTTCATGGATCGATTTCGTAGTTTGCCGGTATTAATTCTGGTCATCGCTCTCATCCTGCGCGCCTGGCTGGATGCCCTGATCGTACCGGCTGTTGTATTCATCACCGCGGTGCTCAGTTTTATTCAGGCATTTCACGCCATCCACGCGGCAGCAATGTTACGCCAACAGGTTTCGGCCAAAGCCACGGTGCCGGGCGGCGGCCACAACCTGTTAATCCCGTACAAATATCATATGCCCGCGATGTAAAATAGTAATTACTAAACCCATAGGTGTATATCCAGCGATGCACGAAGAAACCATCAATGTCCTGATGTATGCAGTTCGACCACGAGTCGTATTAAAATACTGTGGCCAGCTGTCCCTGATGCTGGCGCTTTTAACACTGGCGCCGCTATTATTTTCCCTGGCTGAGACAGACTGGCAACTGGTCACCTGTTACACAATCATATGCAGCGGTTTGCTTCTCATTGGTGGTCTGCTGGCGCGCTTACCGGCACCGGTGCGCATCCAGAGCAATGAGGCGCTGACGGTGACAGCGATCATGTTCCTGTTGGCGCCCTTGCTCATGTCATGGCCGCTGATGATTGCGGATGTAGCGTACATCGATGCCCTGTTCGAGGCGATCTCCGGTATTACCACGACCGGTCTTTCGACATTAGGGAGCATTGCAGGCCGGGCAGATACATTATTGTTTGCCCGTGCCTGGCTGCAGTGGTATGGCGGCCTGGGAATCGTTGTCCTGTCGGTAGCGATCCTCATGGGCCATCAGGCCGCTGCGCGCCGACTGACGGACCCGATAGAAAGCGGCGATATGTTAGTCATGACAGCACGCACGCATGCCCAACGAACGTTATTTATATATATACTTTTGACCCTGGTCGGGATGACACTGGTGTGGCCACTTAGTGGCAATGGCTTCACCGCGCTGCTGCATGTCCTGTCGGCGGTATCTACCGGAGGTTTTTCCAATAACGATGCCAGCCTCGCGGGACTGGGGTCGCGTCCTGTGGCAATGGCATTGATGCTGATATCATTTCTGGGGGCGGTCTCGCTACCACTGTACTGGCGAGTGGCGCATGCCGGGTGGCGAGGAGGCTTGCATGCCTTGTTCACGGATGTCGAGCTGCGTGCACTATTCCTGGCCTGCCTGCTGGTCGGAGCGATCTTGAGCGGGTTGAACTGGCTCAATGGTACAACTGCGCCGTGGTACCATGGGTTCATGTTAGGCATTTCGGCACAGACCACGACAGGTTTTGCTACACAAGCGGTAGCCAGTGCGGACCCTGCCTCAAAACTGGTAATGATCATTTCCATGTTAATAGGCGGTAGTGTCGGTTCATCGGCAGGGGGCATAAAGTTATTGCGCCTGCTCATTTTTTTCAGACTCCTGCAATTAATCTTGCATCGAACAGGCTTAACGCCCCATGCCGTTTTTGTAGCAAAACTGGCGGGGCATCGGCTTGAAAATGATGATATCATCAGGGCGCTGCAACTCATCCTGCTGTTTATTATTATTATGCTGTTGTCCTGGTTACCCTTTTTGGTCATGGGTTATGAACCCCTGAGCGCCCTGTTTGAAGTAGTCTCCGCCTGTGGCACAGTGGGGCTGAGCAGCGGTATCGCACGCCCGGAACTTGAACCTGTGCTCAAAGCCGTGCTGTGTTTTGACATGCTGGCGGGGCGTCTGGAAATTATTGCCTTGCTGGTAGTGCTGTATCCACGTAACTGGTTTGGCCGGAGGGAGGAAATAAAATGAGGACAGTTTTTATCGGCGCTGGCCCTGTCACCACGATGACAGCCCAGCAATTGCTCGCTAATGATTATGAGGTCGTCATTATCGAGAAGGACAAGGCGCTCATCGACGAACTGAGTGCAGATCTTGGCGCCGGCTTCATTCATGGTGACGGCAGCAAGCCGGCAATCCTGCGTGAGGCAGACCCGGCGGCGACAGATTTTCTGTTCTCGCTTACCGGCAATGACCAGAATAACATCCTCGCCAGCCTGGTGGGCCGCTCACTGGGGTTTAAACGTGTCGTCACGCGGATTGAAGACCCCGCCTATGAACACATCTGTATTGAACTGGGGCTGGAAGATATCATTATCCCGGACTATACCATCGCCCGTTACCTGGCGGACATGTGTGCGGGGCAGAACCCATTACAATTGTCAGCGGTCATTAAAGGCAAAGCGCGTGTTTTCTCCTTTGTCGCACGCGAACAGGACGAGGGAACAGTAAAAGACCTGAAGCTGCCTGATGACTGCCGGGTTATGTTTTTGTACCGCAACGACAATTTCATTTTTGCTGATGAGGATACATCACTGTTGAAAAATGATGAAGTCGTTATTATTTCTCGTCTCAAAGCCTTGCCGGAGCTGGAGGCGCGCTGGAACCTCAAAGGTAAAGGAAATCAGCAGGCATGACTGCACAGTTTTTTCGGCAAAAGGGAAGTTTCTCATGCTCGCCTGTCCAGGCTATGTAAAGATATTTACCGGTCTTATCGCCATTGTTTAATCCTCTCGCTGAGATTTTTCCAAAAACTGTATAGAGATGCCCGGTACATAGTGTGTTTTGCTAATATACTAATATTTATTAATGGAATCATAATGTTAAGTTATATTTTCAGCGTTCCAATGAAATATCCGGGCTAGAGTGCAAACGTATAATAAATATTGTCGTGAACGCTGTAGGGTTTAATCAACTGGCAATACTCTTTATTGGTGAATCAATACGAATTACTATCGAAGTTACCGGGTCTGTCTCTACGCTTGCGAGCCTGGCATATCCAGGCAGGACGCCATTCACATAACAGGCGTGTTTTCACTTTTTTCAAAACTTAGTGCCGGTTTGCGACGACACACAGGCTTGGTCAATAACAACTGTATCGTTCCGATAGAATGTTCCCTGAATCCGCCTTCGCAGTAACACAGGTAAAAATTCCACATGCGTACAAACGTTTCTGGATATCCCAGCTTTTGTATGTTTTCAAGATTTTTAAAAAATCGTTGGCGCCATCTTGCCAGCGTGATGGCATAGTGTTGACCGATGTCTTCTAATTGATAGAAACGCATATCTGTGTGTTTTGCAACGCTCTCGGCAAGCACACTGACTGAAGGCAGGCTGCCGCCAGGGAAGATATATCGCTGGATGAAGTCGACCTCGTTTTTTGCAGCCTGGAAACGTTGATCAGCGATTGTTATTGACTGTAATAACATCATGCCATCCGGCTTCAATAATTTGCTGCAATGTTCGAAGTAAGTGCTGTAGTATTCGTGTCCAACGGCTTCAATCATCTCGATTGAAACCAGCTTGTCAAACTGCCCGCCAAGGTTGCGGTAATCTTCACACAGCAGGGTGACCCTGTCCTGCAGGCCGAGCTGATTTATTCTTTGTTTGGCATAGTTGTACTGTTGCTGTGAAATAGTAGTGGTTGTTACATGGCAGCCATAATGCTTTGCCGCATAGATGGCGAAACCTCCCCAGCCAGTACCAATTTCAACAACATGATCGTTTTCATTGAGCTGTAATTTTTGACAGATCCTGTCCAGCTTGGCTATGCTGGCCTGTTCCATGGACATATCTTCACGTTCGAAGATACCGCTGGAATACATCATGGTTGGATCAAGAAATAGCTGGAACATCTCGTTACCAAGATCGTAATGCGCTTCTATGTTTTTTCTGCTTCCGGAAAGGGAGTTACGATGCAGCAAGTGAAAGACCTTGTGTAATGGCAGCATGAGTTTTCCGAAACCGCCATCGATAGCATTGAGCACATGTTCGTTGTTGAGGATGATACGAACCAGGTCAGTCAGTTCATGACAGTCCCAGCTTCTCGCCATATAGGCTTCGCCGGAACCAACAGTGCCGCCGAAAACCACGTCACTATAAAAACCGGGATCATGCACAATAACCGTTGCCTGTAGCGGAAGGTCAGCGTTATCTTTACCAAATGTGTACTCGTGATGACCTTCTTTGAGCGTGATTTTGCCATGGATGATTAGGCGGAACTTCATTAAAAATATCTTTTTAGCAATCTGATCTATCCAGCGATAAGATGATTTTTGCCTGAATGGCCTGGTAAGGGCGATGGTGTTCGATTTCATGCTGATTTCACCGATTTCGGTGCCTCTTTTCCGGGGTGATTTACAAATGGTATTTTTTTTATCCATAAAAGCAGCGCCTGGTAATATATAGCGGTGACCACTTTCAGGGTAACCATGGGGAACTGTATTAGCGTCAATGCCAGGTTTGCACCTGTTATCTCACGCTTTTCAAGTTTCAGTGTGGCATCAAACACTTTTTTATCCTGCTGGTAATTTTCCATGTGCACTGATAATGCATTGTTCGGTACGGAGAATCGCCAGTCGTACTGCATGTCCATCGTCATGAATGGAGAGACATGAAAACGTTTGTTTTCAAAATAACGATGCAGCCTGGCATCAGGCGCACTATTGCCAGTGTGATAATCGGCAGCCCGATTATTCCTGGAATCAAGTACGTAACAGTATTGCTCACCCCAGGGCGTGTTGTTAACTTCGGCTACGATGAAATCAAGTTGCTTGCCCGCTTTGTCGTAGCAATAGTAAAAACTGACCGGGTTGAAACTGAAACCAAAATAACGCAGGTGTGTCAGTAAACGGATCGGTCCCTCTGGCCGCCGGCCGGTTTCAGCTTCGATATGATTCCGCACGCTGGTATCAAGCGGCAGAATTTTATCACCGAGATGGTCTCTGCGGCGGAACGAAGCAATGTTTGTTTTCTCGATAGACCACAACCAGAAACGGTCAAACACCGATGGCAGTTCAGACAGGTCCAGGTACATCAGGAACAGTTTGTAACTGAAATGGTGTGGTCTCGGGGTAAAGCGGCGATGCCTAACTTGCCCAACGTAAAGACAGCTTTTCTTCATTACTGATGTCCTGTTTAAAGTGTGACAAAGCATTCAGCGCACTCACCACGCCATCTTCATGAAAACCATTGCGCCAGTAAGCGCCGCAGTAGTATGTTCTGCCGGTGCCGTTAATCAGCCTGTGGTTCTGCTGTGCGATGATGCTCTCGGGGGTAAATACCGGGTGATGATATTCGATAGTCCTGATGATGTTCTGCTGTGCAATCTGGTCCGTGTAGTTCAGGGTCACGCAATAGGTCTTGTTTGATCGCAGGCCCTGCAGGATATTCATATTGTATGTCAGCGCTACATTGGCTCTTGGCTGTTGTGGTATATGGTAATTCCATGATGCCCAGGCTTTTTTCCTGATCGGCAGCAGTGATTCATCGGTATGCAGTACAGCTTCATTTTTCTGGTACTGAATGGCAGATAATGTTGCGCGCTCCAGGGCTGATGGCTGCTGCAGCATATTCAGCGCCTGGTCGCTGTGTGCAGCGATAAAGACATAATCAAATCTTTCGATATCATGGCTTCGAGTATGTACTTCTACATGGTCATCAAAGCGAACAATTTTATCTACCGTGCTACCAATGCGTATGCTGTCTTCAAAACCACTGATCAGTTTCTTCACATAAGTATGTGAGCCGCCCTTGATGACATACCATTGCGGCCTGTCGTTAATACTCAGCAGGCCATGGTTTAAGAAGAACCTGAAGAAGAAGCTGGCGGGGAAGCTGAACATGTCCTGAGGCCTGGTCGACCAGATAGCAGCACCCATCGGTACGATGTATTTATTGATGAAGATGTCACTGTAGTTGCCGGCCTGCAGGAAATCACCAAGACTTAAATCGGTATTGTTAACTTCGATGGAAGCAGACGCCTCACGGTTGAAGCGCAAGATGTCAGCAATCATCTGGTAGAAAGCGGGCTTTAATATATTGCTGCGCTGTGCAAACAGTGTGTTGAGATTGTTGCCGTTATATTCGAGAGCGGTTTGTTCACATTTGACACTGAAGCTCATCTCCGTTTTCTGGATATCAACATCAAGCTCGTTGAGCAGCCTCATGAAATTGGGATACGTCCTGTCGTTCAACACGATGAATCCGGTATCAATATTTAATTCTTTACCGGCATCAAAGATACTATGGGTATGCGTATGCCCGCCGACATGGGTGTTCTGTTCGAACAGGGTGATGTCGTGTTCTTTGTTGAGATGATAGGCGGTGACATTGCCGGCAATGCCGCTGCCAATGATTGCTATCTTCATTGCAGCACGTCCTCTTTATGTTTGCTGTTGCTATCTGCTGTTTGCGGCCAGACCTGGGGGACTTTCTGTACTTTACTTATGTCGTAACCCTGTGATTCCATGAATGCCAGTAACTCTGTATAACTGCTATCGTCGATGCTGGATTGTCTCGACATCAGCCAGACATAGTCGCGCTTGCTGCGACCGATGATGGTAGTCTGGTAAGCGTCATCGAGATAGATGACACGGTACTCGGCCTTGAATGGCCAGATGAACTGCATGCCCCATAATGCATTCGACTGTTTGTCGACGATAAACCCGGTCGGGTTGTATTGCTTGCGTTCGCCGTCGGCTGAGCCTTGCGAGAAGGTGAAGGTGGTGGCGATGGTGCCGTCAGCGTTCCTCGCGTATGATTCGATCGCGTTATAAGCATCCTTTTCAATAAATGTCGGTATGTTCGCGATCACATACCAGTTACCAATAAATCGATCCAGGTCAACATAATCTACCGTGTGTATCGGTTTCGCTGGCTGGTTACTGCAAGAGGCCAGTAAGGTAAATAATGCGGGCAGTGTTAATGTTTTTTTCATGTTACTTCATCTCTTTATGGCAGCGGTTAGGGCATGGCATATCGAATGATATGGTTGTTTTCTGTCAGCGATTCGAGTGCCAGCCAGTGATTGTCATCTGAATACCAGAGGTCGATCTGCAGCCTGTCGCCAGTTAATCGATAACGTTTGGCGCTGACGGGTTCACCCTTATGCGTTATGGTTTCATTGCCGATAAAGCTGCTTTCTACTTCGACCATTTCGCCCGTCTGTGCGTTGAGCAAAGATCTCTCGTGGAGAAATCCGGGGTCCCAGTAGGCGAAAGTTTTTATACAGCCCGGATAACTGTCCTGTGATTGCGTTTTGTTAACAGTGAAGGCGCCGTTATCCTGGGTGCCTGAAATAATGTACTTATCGCCATTATCATTGGTGACAGAGTTAATACTTTTCAGGCACCCGCCTTTCCATTGTTCGACGTTATCGTGTTCATAACTGTAAGCATTGATGAAGAAAAATTTGACGTTGAATCGAGCGCTGCTGTAAATCTCTTTGTGCACGTCGGTGTTAATCATGGAAAAGTTGTGGTAACCGATTGCGTCATCATCAAGGAATACTTTAAAACGCCAGTTTTTGTCGCTTGCGGTGCTTGCCAGGACCGGATTGCAGCAGGCAATAATCGTTAACAAAGATAACGTCAAGAAGGCGTGTCTGTAAGTGTTATAAGCTGTTACAGGATTTGCTGACATGATATTCATAATCATCACGACCTCATTGCTTTCTTTGGGAACCAGGGAAAAAAGGCACTGGTTGATCTGCGGTAACCGGCATACCCCGGGCGGCGCTCGCTTATGGTACTTTCCAGCAGGCTTACCCCGGAGACCTTTAATAGTAGAATTGACATCAGTACTGGCGAGATAATGCTCCACCAGTAACCTGATGACAGCGCGAACAGGAAAAATGCCCACCAGACACAGAACTCGCCAAAATAATTCGGGTGCCTGGTATAACGCCAAAGGCCGGTGTCCAGTACTTTCCCCCTGTTCTCTTCCCGTGATTTGAAACGGGCAAGCTGCAGGTCGCCGACGGTCTCGAAATACAGTCCGGTAAACCACAGAGTGAAAGCGAAATAATCGAGCAGGCTTATTTCTGTTTCAGCTGCAAAAGTACTCATCAGCGGCAGTGACACGACTAACGCCAGAAAGGCCTGCAACAGGAAAACGATATACAGGCTTTTAAATGCAAAGTTAGGTTGATTGTTTTCTCTTATTTGCTGGTAACGAGCGTCCTCTGGCTGGCCCCGGTTTCGCCAGCTGATATATGCTGACAGCCGAATGGCCCATACACACAATAATAAAAGCACCAGCAGGTTTCGCTCTGTAATAACGCTATTCATAAAGAAAAAACATAATCCGGCAGCGAGTATCATCAGCGACCAGAAGCTGTCCACGATAGCAACGTCATTTTTTACCAGGCTAACAATCCATAATAAGATCGCAATGACAAGTAATACCACTGATGCGATAGCAAAGGCGTGCAGCTCAAACATGTTATGCGGCCTCCGTAGTGAGGGTTTTTACCGGCGAGGCAGGATAGCCATTGAACTTTAATGACAGTTTCACCATTGCCGGAAGCAGTATCGCCCATCCTGCTGCAATCAGGCCAAGCGATATCACCGGGTTATCATATTCCACGGCACCGAGCCTGTTGCCGGCGAAATAAGCCATAGGCGCAAAGATGGCGCCGGCCAATGCCGTCAGTAACAGGTTGAGGCTTTTTAGCCAGTGCATCGACAGGTTGAGGGTGGTGGCAAACAATGGCCACATCAGAATCATCCAGTAAGGCGCGATATCATTGATTAACTGGCCATGCTGGTATTGCGCCAGGCCCTGCGATGTGACAATAGATTCGAAAACGAATCCGATGACAAATGCCAGCAGCAGCAAACGCAGTTCATTTGTCGCATCGGCTGCGCGATAACAATGAAAAGCAATAACCATGATTGCTATCAGGCTGCCCGGCAGCGCGTAGTCGTAAGCGCCGCCGAGCACGCAGGCAAACCAGCCGGCCTGAAAAAGTAAAAAATTTAATGCCATAGATTTAGACATGAGCGTTTTTTTTGCTGAAGAGATAGTGTGATACATACCATTGCTGTCCGTTATCGAAGGCAAACAGTTCGGCGCAGGCCATGAAAAACATGCGCCATCTCATCCACCATATCTGTGCCTGGCTGGCGCCATAAACCTGTTCCAGCAACGGCCACACATAATCTTTGTTGATATCCATGTTGTGCAACCAGGCATTTGATGTCTTTTCATAATGTTTACCGTCCCAGCGCCACTGCCTGACCAGGTTCAGCTGCTGCTGAAAGTGCAGCGGTAAATCATCGCCTGGCATCATGCCGCCGCTGAAAAAATTCCGGCTCATCCAGTCGTCTTCATCCTTGTCCAGAAACAGGTAGGGCGCACTGCGGTTGACGAATATGTGCTTGAAGAACAGGCCGTCATCTTTTAACCAGCGATTGATGTTGTCGTAGAGACGCGGCCAGTTTCGCATGTGCTCGAACATTTCTACCGATACCACGCGGTCATAGCGTGCCGTGGTATCAAAATCATTCATATCGCAGGTAATCACATTGATATTGCTTAACCCACGGCTGGTAGCAATTGATTCGATATACTCGCGCTGTGAGTGTGAGTTCGACACCGCGTCTATCTGGCTATCAGGGTAATGTGCGGCCATCCATAAGCTTAGTGAGCCCCAGCCACATCCCAGCTCAAGTATCCTCTGGTTATCGTCCAGCTGTGCATGTGCACAGGTTTCTGCAAGAGCCTGCTCTTCAGCATCATCAAGTGAGTGGGTGACTTGCGACCAGTAACAGCAGCTGTATTTTTTTAGTCTGCCGAGTACCAGCTCAAAAAATTCCGCCGGCACTTCATAGTGCTGTTCATTGGCTTTCTCGGGCACCACTGCAATCGGCGACTTATACATATCCTGTATGAAGTGATGCTGGCATTCAGCCGTCTTTTCATTATCGCCGTGATTGATTTCGTCAAGGCGCTGCGCCAGCAAGCGTCTTATACCGTGCCGTATAACCTTATCCGGAACATATCCCTGTTCGCTCCAGCGCAGTGCGGTATTTGCAGTGATTGTCATAACGACTCCGGTTGATGATTGATAGATTGAGTAAAATTATACATAAATTATACAAAAGTTATACAATAGTTTTACAATTTATTGTACTTGTGTCAAGATGGATTTGTGTCTAACAGGGTGAAAATTTGTTAAGTTCTTTAAAAACAAATAGATAATGTTGATTTTCGGCTGTTGCCGGTTTTCTGCAGCCACATTACCTGTACAAGTATGTATAAGGCGGCGATATGAAATTATTTGAAGAGGTTTTCATCGATCAACAAACAGGAGGGCATTGCGTGAATAAGACAGCAATATCAGAGATGACTCTAAAACAGAAGAAGCTGTTCGAGATGACGCAGTATTCAGATGGCAGTGGCTGCTGGGTCTGGCAGGGACAGATATCAAACAGCGGCTACGGCCGAACGATGCTCAGGCGGCCGGATGGCAGGGTGCAGATGGTGAGTGCACAGGCGGCCAGTTACGAGGAGTTTATAGCGGTGGTACCACAGGGGTGCCTTGTTAAACAGAGCTGCGGCAATCGCCTGTGTATTAACCCGCAGCATCTTGAATTAATCGAAGTTTAAATGAAAAAGACCGTGTTAAATGCTAATAAAAGCAAACCGATTCGTCTGCCGTGCAGGGGTTGTACGCGAAACTGTAAAGATTATTATCGTTGCAATGGTAAAACATGGCGGCTTAATGATAAATAGCAGATACATTGAAATGTAAACAGATTATGAAGCGGCCTGGCGTAAACATTAGAAAATTAAGCAGTTTAAATTTCGGATTAGTAACCGCATTGTTGTTACTCTTTTGCCCATACATAAAGGCTGCTGAAATTGCCGTGCGCATAGATAACCCGCCTGAATCAGGCAGGGTTGCTTTGGTATTGTTTGATTCAGCTAATACCTTTGGTGATTTGCGTGATCCCTACATGGTTGTTAAGTACCCGCTTGATGGTCGTGAGGAGTACCTGATCGAAGATGTCGAAGCGGGTGAATATGCCCTGCTGGTGTATTTTGACGAGAATGGTAATGATGCTATTGATAAAAACTTTATTGGCATACCAAAAGAGCCACTTGGCTTCTCAAACCGGTATCGCCCCAAGGGGCCGCCAGTCTATCAACGCGCGGCTTTCCAGTTACAGCGAGTAGAATCACGTTCATTTGATGTCGAACTTTACCGGCCGCTGGGTGATTTTGGCCGCATCGGTGCCGGTGTCGGCATAATCGCCAGGAGCAGTCCCTACCGCGATTATAACGGGACGGTGTCTCAGCTTATACCTGCAATTACTTATAACGGCGAGAGGCTGCAGATTTATGGTCCGAATGTCCAGCTGGGCCTGGTTGGCAGCAGCAAACTCAGGCTTGCCGCAACGGGCCGTTACCGGATCGGTGTTTACAATGAAGAAGACAGTGCATACCTCGAAGGCATGGGTGATCGCAGTGATACTTTCATGGCTGGACTGGCCGTACGGGCAGAGTTGCCGGGCGGCCTCGATGCATCTGCAAGATATGAGGTTGATGTGCTCGACCGGATCGGCGGTGAAGAGGCGCGCATCGAATTTCGTAAACCGCTGCAGCTGGACATACTGAGGTTTGTTCCGACGGTTGCTGTAAACTGGAGCAGTTCAGCAATGAGTAATCATGATTATGGCGTACCGCAGAGCAATGCAACAGCACAGCGGCCGGCATATCATCTGGGTGATGTTTATAGTGTCGAAGCTGGTCTTGGTCTGTTTATCGAGGTTACCACGGACTGGCTGGTAATCATCAACATTGCCGCCGAATCGTTAAGTAATGATGTTACCGCCAGCCCGATAGTCAGTGAAGATCATGTTATCAAGGGTTTCGCCGCTGTTAATTATGTTTTTTAAAGACATTAAATGAGGCTGCTGTCGCAGAAAAATTTTCGACTATCGGGATGAGGCATGTTGGTCCGTATAAGCACTATTATCATCCTCAGGCACAAATTTTATATTTCACTCCATTGCTGAAAATCATATAGCCAGCCCCCTGTAGTACACCCTACAGGAGTGCTAACCTGGCTGTGGCGTTAATTTTTGAGTAGTTTGTAAAACCATTGTTCTGCCTGGATGAGCCTGTATTTATACGATCTTGGACATGAACTGGAAGCCGTTACCTGGGACACGCTGTAAATATGTCGCTCTAAATATGTCTATGTCCAGCTCTTAATATGTCCATGGGCTCGAAGCTTACGGTTTTCAGATTAATTACAAAATTAAAATCGATAATACATCGAAAATAACGATGTAACATTAATATTATTTCGTATTTTTATTATTTCTGTTCTGCTCTATATTATTATCAGTGTTCAATAAATGTGCCCCCTGGAGGAGGTAACCATGAGTAAAAGAGTCACCACAATTTCGCCGCAACGGCTGCACGTAATCTGGAATGAGGGTAAAAAAATCAACCTCGTCGACGTGCGTACGGCGGCTGAATACCGCGCTGGTCATGTCGCTGGCGCCAGGCTGATTCCGCTTGATGAGCTGAATTCAGAAACTCTTGAGGCAAATGAGCTGCACTCCGGGGCAGGGCATGAGGAAACATTGTACCTGACCTGTGAGTCCGGAGTGCGCGCACAGCTGGCTGCTGAGAGGCTGATCGACGCCGGTTACCACAACCTGGCCCTGATCGAAGGCGGTACACAGGCGTGGAAAAATGCCGGTTTACCGATGCGGCGTTGCGGCAATGCGATCTCACTGGAACGACAGGTTCAGATCGCTGTTGGCGTGTTACTGGTACTCAAAGTGCTGTTCGGCTTCACCATCCATGAACTGTTTTTCGCTGCGATACCTTTAATAGGTGCCGGTCTGATTGTTGCAGGTATTACAAACTGGTGCGGCATGGCGCGTCTGATTGCGCGGCTGCCCTGGAACCAGGGCCGTGACTGTTCTCAACAGGCGACCGCTTAGTCATTCGTTATAACAGAGGAGAATTAATTATGATCTTTCGTCAACTATTTGATCGTAAATCGTCCACCTTTACTTACCTGCTGGCTGAGCGCAGTGGCGGTGAGGCGTTGCTCATCGATCCTGTGCAGGAGAATACTGAGCAGTATGTCCGCCTGATTGAGCAGCTTGACCTCAAACTGGTGCTCGCCGTGGACAGCCACATCCATGCGGACCATGTCACCGCCCTGGGCGCTTTGCGGGAACGTACCGATTGCGCCAGTGCGATGGGCGCGATGACCAAGGCCGAGTGCGTTTCAGTGTGGTTCAACGAAGGTGATAAATTGTGTGTGGATAAGCTGCAGCTGGATGTTCTCTATACCCCGGGTCATACCAGTGACTCCTATAGTTTCAGACTTGCGGATCGTGTGTTCACCGGCGACACCCTGCTAATTCGTGGCACCGGCCGTACAGATTTTCAGAACGGGGATGCGGCTGCGCAGTATGACAGCCTGTTTGGCAAATTGCTGAAATTGCCCGATGCGACCCTGGTCTATCCGGCGCATGATTATAACGGCATGTCGGTCAGCACCATCGGCGAAGAAAAACGCCACAATCCCCGTTTGCAGATCGCAGACAAACAGGCCTATATCGAGCTGATGAATGGCCTGGTGCTGGAAGACCCGCAGCTGATGGATGTGGCGGTTCCCGGTAACAGGCGATGCGGACTCAAAGCAGCTGCCTGAACGGCGCTGTAAATTATTTTTTTCCTTGAGGAGGAAATTATCATGACAATAAGCACACTTGCTCTGTTTGCAGTAACAGGCTTTCTGATTCTACTTAAGCTGGCAATAATGGTGGTAGCAGTAGCGCTATTGGCGAAAACAATGTTTGCTTTCACTCAAAAGTTACGTCCACACGAAGTCACGGCGAACTTGTTCAAGTTAACTAAAGCGAATCATTGATTCGGTATATGCAATAATAATTAGCAGTTCATTTGCGGTCATTGGTGGTGAAAATCAATGGCCGTATGCTATGTTGGTGAGCGGGTTGCCTGTGATAATCTCTGCAAAAAGACGCTTTACCAATTTATGTTCACGGATCTGTTTTTTTGATTCGTGCTGATTAATCTGTTATGAACTGCTTTCATGAAAAACATCAATTTGAAGCATCTGCGCTATTTCTGGACTGTTGCCGCTAATGGCTCCATCGCCAGTGCATCTGAAATATTGCATCTTACGCCACAGACGATAAGCGGGCAGCTCAGTGAGCTTGAGTATCAGATTGGAACCAAATTGTTCCAGAAGGCTGGCCGAAATCTGGCGCTGACCGAGGCCGGGCGAATGGTATTTAACTATGCTGATGAAATTTTTCGCCTCAGCACTGAGCTCCAGAACGTACTGGACGGGCGCGACCCCGCTGCCCAGTCAACACTCAATGTGGGTGTCGCCATGGTGGTGCCAAAACTGCTCGCTTATCGGGTATTAGCACCAGTGTTAAATCTTGATCAGCCAGTTCGCCTGGTCTGTAATGAGGCGCCTTTTGTCGATCTGCTAGCTGACCTGTCGGTGCACAAGCTTGACCTTATTCTGGCCGACAGTCCCTTCAGCCCGGGTTTGAACATCCGCGCTTATAATCATCTGCTGGGTGAGTCCGGCATTACTTTTTTCGCCAGGGAGCCCGATGACAGATTATATCGTAATGATTTTCCTAACAGTCTGGACGGTGCGCCGATGCTGATGCCGACCACAAACTGTGCTTTAAGAAGATCGCTCGAACTCTGGTTTGAGCGTATCGATGTTCGGCCGACCGTGGTTGCGGAATTTGAAGACCGCGCATTGATGAAAGCTTTTGGTGAGGCTGCCACGGGCATCTTTACCTCACCCACAGCGGTAGAGGATGATGTACTGAATAAGTACGCGGTGACAGTTATCGGCCGTAGCGATGAGGTCAAGGAACGATTTTATGCGATCTCCGCAGAGCGCAAGATCAAACACCCCGCCATTTCAGCTATCACCGAAGCAGCGCGCCTTGATCTGTTTTCTATTTAATAGACTGGTTTCACCAATAATTGAATAATCCGTCATCATTGCACCGGCGAGATGAAACCTGACGGTTTAACGGTTAATGCTGCTGCCCTGGTTTTCCTCAGAACTTCTTCGGCTGTGTTGCCAATAAACAGACCTGGGATACCGACTCTGCCAAGCGTACCCATAACGATCAGGTCAATATTCTGGTGAGTGACTGCATCAGAAATAACCTCTGTAGCCCGGCCTTTTATCAGATGAACATTATCTGCCTGACTGGACATGTTAAAGGAGGATAACAGCTCATCCAGAGCCTTGCGGTGATGTTGCTCTTTTCTCTCAAGGATTAAATCAAGCTCGTGACGCGGTATCCGTCCACGACCGCTGGCGAGCAAAGATTCACCAGGCAGGTCCCAGGCATGCACCACTTCAAGTGATACCTGTTCCTGGGCAGCAATCGAGGTAGCCAGATCCATAATCAGATGTTGTAAATCAAGCGATTTATCGTCTAGCGGATCAACGGCCGCAAGTATTCGATGATAAACCGGCTCGTTTTGTAAATGGTCAATCCATACCGGGCAAGGACACTTGCGCAGTAGATGCATATCGGTGCTGCCAAAAAGTGAGGTTGCCAGTGTGGTATCATGTTGCGCCACTTTCACTACCAGGTCGTGGTTTTCCTGCTGCACGCTACGGATGACTTCAATAAAGGGGATGCCGGTGACTACCCTGGTAGCAACAGGCACACCAATATTTAAATGCGATGCCGTGAGCTGTTCTAGCGACTGCGATCGCTGCTCTCTTAGCTGGGCGTTAAGATTAATGTCGTATGTCTGGTTGAAATAATCTGCCAGCCCGGAGTCGGGGGTCACATCCATGATGGTGAGGCGTGCGTTGTTGGCTTTTGACAATGCAATAACTCTACTGAGAGTAGAGGTGAGACCGTCGTGACGGTCGGCAAAAAACAGGATGTTTTTAAAGCGTTTCATGATTTTCCTCCGGTCAGACTTAAAGCAAAGCGAATCAGGTTTCTGAAATTATTATTCAGTTGGCAAATCAATGTCTTAATTTTGCTGTTTACCCTGCATGTGAAGGCACGTATATACAGCCGGGCTGACGCGCCCAGTGTCATCATTGGAAACAGCAGGTCTCCTGCAGGTATCAAACCTGGCAGCGAGTACATCCATGGCGGACGAATATATAAAAGCAGAAGCGAACCAGTAATCACAGCTGCCAGTGGCCAGCTGTCAATCACCGGTGAAAAAGAATGGTCGAGAAGGAAAGGCACAAAGATGAGCAAAGCGACCAGGCAAACCCAGGGTAAAGCGATGCTGAATGATTTTTTTGGACGCAATGACAGCTCAACTGACATTATTACCAGGAAGCGCACCATAAGCATTGCAGTGGCGAAGCTGGAAGTCAGTAATAATATCGGCAGGACGTGAATCCACTCTCCCTGCCAGTTATCAATAACCGGCCTGATTACTGTTTTCATCATTGAACCGGCAGTAAAGGGCGCTGCTGCCAGCACCAGCGCTGGAAGCAGCAATAACATAAAAGTCAGTTTTGAATTGATTGCTTTGACTATACCAATGCCAAGAAACAGGGCGCTTTTGGCGAGACCATGATAGGCCGCGAGAAAGACCACGGCCATTACGATGTACTCAGACTGTTCCGGCGCCAGCATGGCAAGTCCGATCAAGCTGGTCATAAAGCCCATTTTGCTGATGCTCGAATAGGCCAGCACCGTTTTAGCTTTGCTCTGCACGAGACCAGCAACAGCACCGAAAACTATGCTTGCTGTGCCAGCGATCACCAGCAGGCTGCCCCATTCAGGCAGTGTTTCCTGTCCAACAGGCAGGTAACGTATCCAGCCGAGCAAGGCGACGTTTATCATGGCGCCGCTTAACACGGCGCTGGCCGGGATCGGCGCTGCCGTATACGTCAATGGCAGCCAGACATGTAAAAAGACCAATCCGGCTTTGATGCCCAGACCGAGGATTAAGAAGCCGATTGCCCAGTTGCTGATGCCTGCTAATTGCCCTGCAGCGGGAGCCAGTGAACCGGTATGACTGTAGATGAACAGGAAGCCGGCAAGCAGCGCGGATTCAGCAAGTAATGTCATGATCAGATAAACACGACCGGCAAATAAAGACTTGCTGGTCGCCGAATGGATCACCAGGGCATAGGCGGACAGACCCATAAGGCTGAAGCCCAGGTAGAAATTAACCATATCCTGGCTGAGAATGAGCCAGAAGTTACCACTCATCGCCAGCAGGAAAAAGAAGCGAAAGCGCGCCCACAGCGGTGCATTGCGCATGGTTAACTCGGCCTGCAAACCGGCGACAAACCATATTACGGCGCTAAACATAAGGAAGATGCTGGCGTTGTGATCAAGGCCAAAGTGTGAGCCGAGAAATAGCCAGGGAATTTGCACAACCGTGCCTGCTGGCACGAAAAAGGCGGTTATCAAAGCTGGAACGGCAGCCAGTGAAGCCGGCCAGTGGCGATTAAATAACGCCAGCGGTGCTACCAGTAAAGGCAGCAGCCAGCTTAATATCAGTAACTGTTCGTTCATAACCCATATTCCCGTCTGGTAATAAGGCTGGCCCACTCCAGTGGGCTGTATGGCGAGGCAGCAAACATGCCAGCGGCAATAGCAAGCACTGCGGTTATCAGCGGTGGCCAGAGTAAGGCGGCCTGAGTTTCAAAGCGGGCTGGCAGTATTTTCTCACTGGGCCATTTTGTGGCTGGCTGTTTAAACCAGGCCCGATAGAGTATTGGCAGAAAATAAGCCGCATTGAGCAGGCTGCTGGTAACCAGAACCGGCATCACCCACCATGCCATACCTGCCTCCAGGGAACCCAGCGCCAGATACCATTTGCTGACATAACCAGCTACCGGTGGTATGCCGATCATACCGAGGGCACCGATACTGAAGGCCAGGGTGGTCGCCGGCATCCGCTGACCGACACCGTCCATTTCACTTACCTTGTGAATACCCAGGGTTTCGGCGTAGTTGCCGGCAGTAAAGAACAACGTAATCTTCATGACGCCCTGGTGAACCAGGTGCACGATACCGCCGATGGTGCCGATCGGGCCGAGGATGGTGATACCGAGAGCAATGTAGGAAACCTGGCTCACGGTAGAGTAGGCCAGGCGTTTTTTCAGATTATCCTGTGATAACGCCTTTACCGAGCCGTAAATAATCGTTATCGCTGCGATGATTCCCAGGCCGGTCAAAAGCCCCAGTTCATGAGTAAACTCGACCCCATACACATCATAGACCACGCGAATAATGCCGAAAGCACCGGCTTTGACTACTGCCACCGCATGCAGTAAGGCGCTCACCGGCGCGGGCGCTACCATCGCCTGCGGTAGCCAGCCATGTAAAGGCACCAGCGCTGCTTTTACACCCAGACCTGTTATCATTAACAGGAAAATAACCTTGAGCTGAGGATGATAATCAGCATGTAACTGATTTAATGTACCACCCTCCACGAAAGCAATCGATCCGGCAATGCTATGTAACCACACCGTGCCGGTGAATAGCAGGACACCGCCGGTCAGGGTGTAAGCAAGATAGATGCGTGCGCCACGTAATGCTTCCGGGGTGCCACGGTGAGCAACCAGCGGATAGGTCGCCAGTGTTAACAGCTCGTAAAACAGCACGAAAGTGAGCAGGTTGCCAGCCAGTGCCAGTCCCACCGTTGCAGAAACGCAGACACTGAAAAAACCGAAAAAGCGGCTGCGATGCGGTGATTTTTCAAGGTAACCAATTGCGTACACTGTTGTTACCAGCCACAACACGGTGGACAGGATGACAAACAATACCGACAACGTATCGGCATGCAGCACCAGCTCCAGGCCAGGCGCCAGAGTCCAGCGCGTCTCGTAGATATGTTGGTGAAATACACCCCAGGTGATGACGCCAACCAGTAGCAGCTTGAGTAAGGCTCCACTCATATTGAGCACGGTACGCAGGCGGTGGCTGCCCTCGTCTAGAAAAAACATGACCAGCCCGGGGAGCAGCGAACTCAGCACTACGAAAAGCGGTAACCAGGTATCGAAATTCATAAGCTAACCTTGAGTAGTTGCCACACGGGGGCGCCTGCCAGGCCAAGGCCAATGGTGGCAAAAGCGCTGAGAATAAGTGCCGGCCACTCCTCAGCAGCTATGGTGACGGGGTGACGCGGATAGGGTTGCTGGCCAAAAGCGTGTCCCAGTACCCTGAAGGTATAGGCAGCCGCCAACAGCGTGCCGATCATAATCACTACTACCCACAGCCACTGACCAGCCGAGAAAGCCGCCGCCAGTAAATGCCACTTGCCGAGAAAGGCACCACTGGGTGGCAGGCCAATCAGGGCAATTCCACTGAGGGCGATCGCGAAGGTGGTTGCCGGCAGACGCTGAGCAGTGCCATCAAGATCACGGATCGTGTCATGGCCGGATCGCTGCTGGATGATACCGATCGCCAGGAACAGTCCGGATTTTGCCAGTCCATGGGTCAGGGCAAGGATGACCAGTCCGCCCATCGCGGCGTCGCGCGCCGCTCCAGCAGGTAATGCCTGCAACAGGGGAAAGAAAAGGAACAGGTAACCGAGCTGGGCAACGGTAGAATAGGCAGCGAGTAATTTGAGCCGCTCTGCGCGTAGCGCCTGCCAGGAGCCCCACAGCACTGCCGCTGCTCCCAGAACACCGGGTATGCTTGCGGCTTGCGGGGTAACCACTTCGCTGAAAATATCCAGCCACAGGCGCATCACCAGGTAAAAAGTGGCCTTGACGACCAGTGCCGAAAGCACTGCGCTGACCGGTGCCGGTGCACTGCCATGTGCCGGTGGCAGCCAGAAATGCAGCGGGAACAGCGCGGTCTTCAGTAACAGGCCGACGGTCATCAGGGCCAAAGCCGACCAGGCGATGGGACCGGCTGCGACCACTCGCGATAGTGTCGCCAAATCCAGCGTGCCATACCCGGCGTATATCAGCGTTACCCCGGCGAGAAACAGCATCGAACCCAGCAGTCCTACCAGCAGGTAACGCAGTGCGGCCTGCAGTGCGGCAGTTTTGCCACCCAGGGATGCCAGTGCCACTGCGCTCAGGCCGAGAAGCTCCAGGGTGACATAGAGATTGAACAGGTCGCCGGATAGCAGCAGGGCATTCAGTGAGCACCATAATAATAACCACAGCGGCCAGAAACGTCTGCGCAGCGGGTTGTCGTTAAAGTAGGCACTGGCATAGATGCTTGAGGCCAGCAGCACGATGGCGGCCATCATCAGCAGCAGAGCGGAAAGACCATCGGCGCGCAAAGCGATACCGAGGCCGGCTGTCCAGCCACCGATCTGATAAAGCATGACACCGTGGGTTGCCACGGCATAGAGCAGGGCGGCGGCGTTAATGCTGGTTGCGATCGCAGTGCTAATAACAATGGCCGTTGCATAACGCGGCAGCAGCTGTGTCGCCAGGGCGCTGGCTAACGGCAAGGCGACTAACCATATCAGTGTATCAATCATTGTCCTGCTCTTCAGTCAGGCGACGTATTAAGGTCAGGGCAAGCGCCGTGGCGCTGACCGCAACCACGATCCCGGTCAGCACCAGGGCATGTGGAATCGGGTCGGGTGCGGCATCCGGTCCGCGGTAGGCGATGGTGATCAGTATCATGAAAACACCCGTGCCCATGACATTGAGCGCAATAATCCGCTGCAGCAGGGAGTCATTTAACAAAACAGCGCGCAGCCCGAAGGTCATGATCAGGCAACCGCTTAAACCATAGAGCCAGTGTGCCGTTAACACGATCTGTCCTCCCTGTTTCGTGGTCGGCCACCGAGGAATGCCAGTATCAGTGTCGCTGCGATCGAGATCATGGCTGCGGTCTCGATGAGCAGGATCAGGTAACCAGCCATGGCGGGCGGGTAGTCCAGAAACGGTCTTCCCAGCGCAAGCATGGTTAAGCCGACCAGCAAAAATAATCCGCTGCCGATAACTAAAATAATATTCAAATATGATTTGCTTACAGGCAATCCGATGTTACGCTTGCCCGCCAGCCGTAATATCACACCGGCAGCGGCCAGTGTCGCGCCAGCCTGGAATGCGCCGCCCGGAGCATGGGCGCCAACCCATAACAGGTAACCGGCCATAAGGATGAGAGCGGGTACCAGCCAGCTGACAAGACCATTAAATACCGGACCGGCAGGCAGATAACCGGTTCTTTGCTCGCTGAGGGCAAAGATGCCGAGGACGGCGGTCAGCAATACCGCCAGTTCCAGCAAAGTATCGTAGGCGCGAAAATTTAATAATACTGCGGTGACAGGATTGCTGACGCCGCTATTGGCAAGATTGGCACTAACGGATTGCGCCAGGGTATCGCTGGTCTCGCTGCTGAGGGCCTGTAGCAAGGCCCAGATAAGAACAAAAGCAAGCGCAATACAGAACAGGGTAAGCGTCCAGCGAATGGCCACTGATGACTTCAAGTCTGCAGGGTTTGAATCATTTTGTTTCTCATTGGCCAGTTTCCCAGTGTTCTGTCTCTCAGATGACAGTGCCCGACGGGGGTGATGCTGCACGGCAGCGAGCAGCAGTGCACCCGACAAACCGGCACCGATGGCGGCTTCTGCCAGCGCAACATCCGGCGCCAGTAGCCTTGCCCAGGCAAGCGTCAGTACCAGTCCGAATGCGATGAAAAGAATTACGCTGCGGCGTGCATCGGTCGCTGTCAGCGTGGCCCAGGCCAGGCTTAAGAGGGCAATGACCAGCAAAATGTCTAGAAACAGCATATTTGTTGCATTCATCTGTCTGTATCCTGTCGACGTGAGTACTGGGCGATAAGATAAGCACTGGCAGAGCTGGCGGCGAGCACGGCCAGCCAGATCAGTATCAGCTTGAGGGCGAACAGCAGATCTCGCTGATACAGCGCCAGGCCGGCTAACAACAGACCAAGGCCGAGGTTGTCAGCCTTGGTCAGCGCATGCAGCCGTGAGTACAGGTCCGGCAGGCGCAGCAGACCGATACTCCCGCACAGGAAAAAGATTAAACCGCTTAACATCAGCGTTGCGGCTATTACTTCAATCATTGCCGGTCTCACGCTGTTGACCGCTGAACGCCGCTGCAGCAACCGCCGCCAGCAGTGCCAGAATCAGCGCGACATCTGCCAGAGCAGGCTGACCGAGCAACAGACTCAGTAACAACAGCATGCCGACACCGGTTGTACCGATTAACTGTGCTGCCATCATGCGATCACCGGCTTCGGGGCCGCGCAATACACGTATCAAACCCAGTAACAGGCTAAGCATTAATCCAGCAAGGCAGACAAGCAGCAGTTCAGGCATTCATGTTCTCCAGTCTGAGTCGGAACAGCCGGGAGATTGCCTGCTCAATCTGCTGCAATTGCGGAACCGGGTCCTGGCGGATGTCGAGTAGATGAAGCTCTACGTAATCACCATCGATGCTGGTGGACAGCGTGCCGGGCAGCAGGCTGATACAGTTAATCAACAATACCCGTGCATGCGGATCGTCCAGGGTTAAGCGATACCGGCTAAAATCAGGCTGGACTCTCGGTTGCGGCGTCAGGGTGCGGCGCGCAACATCAATACCGCCTCTTATTGATTCAGTCATGAACAGGACAATAAAGCGAAACAGGCCAATGGCAGAAAGTCGTGGCAAGGTATTACTGCTTAAACTGATGCTTGCCATGGCAGCGAGTGTCACTGCAGGCAGTCCGATGAACCAGGCATCTGACTGGCCCTGGACGATGATCCACCATATACCGGCGAATAAAGTTATTCGAGTCAGAATACTGGCGGCTTTTGAGGTCTCGATCTGAGGCATATTTCAGGATCACTATGAATAAATTATTAACAAATCAGGTTTAAGTATTTGCTTGCTGTATCAATCATAGTAATTTTTAATACATTTAAAAATACGAATTTAATAGCTTTATACATCGAAAAATACGATGTTTTGCAGGATGTCGGCTCGATCGTCCTAATGCATTGAATAGATTTATAAATAATAAAAAAGCAGGATCGATCCACCGCCGGGAATGGCTTTTCCCGAGTGAGCGCGGGTCCTGCAGGAACGAGATGTGATGCAGCACAACACCGGCCCCGGCCGGGAATGACGGCTGAGATTGCCGCGCTAACGTTCGCAATGACATGAATGTTTCTTAAGTAAGCGCCATTCGGGGTGGTGGATCTTTTTATTAATTAATAAAACCGATAACCGGCGGAAATAACAGCTAACTGAAGCTGCCGGTGCAGAAATATCTTCGATTCATATGATGTGCGCTCAAATTTTTCAGTTACCTGAACGGGTTTATATAGGGCCTGTCGATGGCAATGCCCCAAACGCCCATGCCGCGTGATTGTGCGATACGCTCAAGTGCATGGTATTCAAAAGGTGCGTCAGGCAAAGCAATCGCCCAGCCACGTTCGAGCAGGTATGCGCTCAAGTCTTCGCCTTCATCAAAATTAGAATAATTGGCAAAACATCTGCCGGTTAAACTGCCGTCAGGGTTTTCACTCATTACCTCGCAACGTACAAAACTTTGTATCTTGAATTCCAGTGCCAGTGCTGCGCGTTCGCCGCATACCGGCGGCTGTTGACTAGTGCGGCAATTAATACTGGTTGCCGGGATGTGAATACCATAAAGATGAATGGTTTTATTTTTAATGCTTAGTGTGCCATCGTCATTGACAAAGGCATAACTGGATAAGGATTCAGCAAAAACATGCATGCTGGACAGGAGCAGGATTATCGTTACAAGACTAAAGTTTACTTTGTAATGTTTCACTGTTTGCCTGCTGTGGTGAAATTATATAAGACTCTGCATTTATTAATGTGCAGCTATCAATAATTATGACATTGTTAGCATTTATATCGAGTAATTTCTTATTGTCCCAAACCGTTAGTAAAAAACTATGCGCTTAAGTACAAGACTTTACTTATATTGTCATACCCGCAGAGTGTTGCCGCCAAATCATTATGCTTGCAGTACAAAATAACTAATAACGATGTAACGCACCATTTTGCCCGCTGTAACCAGAATGACAAACCACAATAAACGGATACGCAAGACCCCGGCTATAACGGTCAACGGATCGCCAATGATTGGTAGCCATGCAAAACAGAGAGAAATCAGGCCGTATTTCACAAAACGCTGTTCTGCTCGAACAAACTCCTGTTCAGAAATCTTTAGCCACTTTTTTACGACTTCCAGGCTGGCCCAATAGCCCAGTGCATAATTCGTAAGTGAACCTGATACATTGCCGATTGTAGCAATGGTTACTAAAACAACGGGGGATAACCCGCTTAACAACAAAGTGCTTAATACAACTTCAGAGCTTAAAGGTAATATTGTCGCCGCTAAAAATGCAGCAACAAAAAGGCCGAAATAACCCAGTTCAGAAAAATATTCCATGAATTGTTAATAGCTGACGTTTGCCGTATCTCGAGAGTAATTATATACAGATTATAAACCTGGAAAATGTCCGCTTTCTGTCGCAATGTTTCTGTTGATGTGAATTTCGAAGGTTAGCAGTCAATGATCGGAGTAACCTGCGATAACGAACTATCGATAAATTTAACCGATAGGGCAAAGTCGACCCTTGATGCCCGTTGGCGGAAAAGAAAAAACTTTTAGGTTCTTCCGCAAATGAACGCAAATACACGCAAATTATTAAAAACAAAAAAATAGATTATCCACAGATAAACGCAGATATTTATAAGCCTGAGAACGTTTTTATCTATGGACTTAAATAGTTTTTTATTTGCGTGTATTTGCGTTCATTTGCGGAAAAAATAGTTTTTCCTGGCAGTCTGCTCATGGCCGTTTTGACTCGGCAAGAATTATAAGTCGACAGGGAGTTGTCGAGCCATTCCGGCCGGTCGAGATGTGGTTACTGGATATCATTCAGCGCTGCAAAATAGCCTGTTTACTGAATAAGAAAATGTTTTTGCGAGTAAAAAGGATTTACCGCGGAATGTTGCCACTTATATAAAAACAGGAGCATAAGTCCTGAGTGAGGATGGTATGATATGGCAAAACGTGAATTCATTAGCGGGCTGTCGAAAGGCAGGCAAAATTTAGTAAGGCAGGTAGTTTTGACCCGGGTTAAAGCGGGTGCTTATACTTCCTGTATTGTTATAGCAGGGTAAGGAATTAATAGAAAAGTACTGGTCTATGAAGCGCCGCTCTTCGCAGACCTGTGTGAAGCAAGGTAAGGTTTCGTAGATGCATACCGTGTATTGCAGGAAGAGATTGAATGACCAGGGTTCGATTCATAGCAAAAATATTCCCCACCATCAATCATATGTCAGGACGAAGAGTCAGAAAATCTAATTTTGCTGGGTCTGTACGACTGCATGTCGTCAGCATAGCGAAATTACTTCTGCTAATGGCTTCGCTACCTGCATTTTCTGCGACATTGAACGTGCCGGCAAGCTACCCAACGATTCAGGCCGCTATTGACGCCGCAAGTAGTGGCGATGTAGTTGAAGTGGATACCGGTACCTATCAGGAAAATATAGTCTTGCGCGATGGTATCGATGTGAGAGGCATCGAAGCTGCCCGCACTTTTCTCGTTGCCAGGGACGACACTTTACCGGTTGTCCAGGCTAATAGTATAAATAATGTACTGTTTGGTAATTTTACGATCAATGGCTCGACAAATGGCGTGACCATTTTAAACAGCGGAATAACGCTCACCAGCAATATCTTCGATTCCGTATTGGGCACAGCGATCAGTGTTACTGGTTTTCTGTCCAATGTAGAGATTTTGAATAATGTGTTCCGGGGGAATTACATTGCGATTAGCCGGTTCATACCAACGGTTTCAATAACCAACAATATATTTACTGAAAACACATTTACGATCATAAGTGACACGGATCAGACGGTCGACCCGAACTTCAACGTTAGCTACAATTGTTTTCATAACAATAATGATCTGGATGTGAATGGTTCGGATGGTGCCCTGGGCACCAGTTTTCAGACCGGTGATCCGCTATTCGTGGATGTTACGAATAATGACTTCCATTTGCAGCAGAATTCTATATGTATTGATGCGGGTACCGGAGTGGATGTCATCGACGATACGGTAGCGGATATCGGTGCATATGGTGGTGATTATGCCGATGCGATTCCGTTCCCGGTGTCTGAACCGACAGCAACGGATAGCAGTACATCAGGGCCTGACGTTTTCAATATCACACTGGACTGGCAGGCCAATCTGGCCTACCTGGTCACCAACACCGTGACGCCCGGCAGCTATAAAGTATGGTACCAGCGGAATCAGTCTGGCCCTCCATACAATGGCACGGATGCTGGCAACGGCACGCTGCCGTCACCTGTTACTGTTGCCAGCGGCACCAGCTACACCCTGATGGACTTGCAGCCTGATGCGACTGCAGCACCTGGTGTCCCGGTTCTGGTTTCGGCGGCTCCGCAAAACCAGTCAGTGGTTCTTCAATGGAACATCGCCAGCGGCGCCACTGGCTACCGGGTGCATTACGGCGTGGGAGCGGTGACAGAGAATTCGATTGATGTCGGTGATGCCACCGGCTACACCGTTACTGGACTGGAAAACGGTACCAGTTATGTCTTCGCAGTGGGTGCAATTGCTCGCGCAGTTTATTATCTCGCGGTTACGGCTGTGGACAGTACCGCTGATAAAAATGAAAGCGATTATTCTCCGGCAACTGCTATTTCGATCGGTAATCCCGTCGAGGGTATGTTGTCCAGTGAACTGGCTGCGACACCTGACGAGGTTGCGCCTTATCCCGATTTGCCCGACAAGGGCTGCTTCATCGCGACGGCAGCATTTGGAGCTGACTGGATTGCTGAAGTAAAGGTGCTGCGCGATTTTCGTGATCAATACCTGCTGACTAACGCTCCCGGGAGATTGTTCGTTAGCTGGTACTACAGACATGGCCCGGTGGCCGCGAAATACCTGAATCAGAATGCTGAACTTAAGCCACTTGTTCGTACCTTACTCTGGCCGTTGGTGGTGATGGCTGCATTTATGCTCGATGCGAGTATGGCGTTGAAGGTATGGGTGGTAACTTTGACGCTGATATTGATACTCATGCTGATTGGACGGCACAGGTCTAAACTCGGATTATCGCGTGGTGAAGGAGATGCGTTATGAGTAGTAACTGTCGATACCCACAGGTACTGGAAGATTTGCGGGTGTCCGGATTGCGCTGTTTCCTCTGTTGCAGTATGGTTGTCGCCTCGGTAATGGCTCCTGTTTGGGCTGCTGATGATACTAATCAGACACAGAGTGAATCGACCTCATATGTCGCTCCGCGCTGGGCACTTGAATTAAAGGGTGGTCAGTACCAGCCGGATCTGGAACTGTACGACACCTTTTACGGCGATGACAAAAACTCTTATTGGGCTATCGCCAGCGCATACCGGTTGACGAACTGGCTGGAACTTGGCGCTGAACTTGCCTATAGCAATGATGAAGGCACGGGTATGTTTGCCGCAAACGGCAATCTGGGCGGCCGGGTCGATTACACATTAATGCCGCTGCAACTATTTCTCAACGTGCGCTATGACGCATCACCCGATCAGCTGTTTGTGCCTTACGCCGGTATTGGTATCGTGTCTGCCTGGTATCAACAGAAAATTGATCAGCAGCCCAATCGTGAAGGACGTAGCGATATCGGTGGATCTGCCCGGGCAGGGATTCAGCTGCAGTTGACGCAACTTGATCCCAGTGTTGCAAGAAACAAGAGTAGCAAATTCAAGACATACGTTTTTCTTGAAGCACAGGTGTTCTCAACGAGGGTCGATGGTATTGACCTGGGTGGAGAAATCTACTTGCTCGGCTTGCGTTTCGAATATGAATAAATGTTACATCAGTCGATTTGATGCTGCTGAATATGCATACATAGAATGATTAAGGATTCGATCGGTAATTTGATATTTAGATGTAAGTTCATGATAGTCCGATCATGGCTGTCTCTCCGCAAACAATATTATTCACTGACAAGGAAAAGTCGACCCTGTGCGGACACTGAGAAAACCGAAAAGCATATGTCCATAGATGAACACAGATAAACACAGATGTTAATAAAGACTATAAACGTTTTTATCTGTGTATATCTGCGTTCATCTGTGGACAATTTATTTTTTTTATTTTGATGATTTTCGTTCATTCGCGTTCATTTGCGGAAAAAATAGTTTTTCCTGGCAGTCTGCTCATGGCCGTACTTGGAAGTTCAGTATAGATTCTTTGAGTCTGTTTTTAGCTTTTGCAGGCATTAATGATAAGCGGTTAAACTGTTGATATACAGTCTCCGGCTAGCTGGCCGCATCGTGCTTTACATAGATTAACTTGCTGGTGTCAAAACCGAGTTGCCGGGCCTGCTTTACAAACTGCTCGGTGATTTTATTATCAACCCGCGGTGTTCTGGCCAGTAGCCAGAGGTAAGAGGTATCGGGGCCGGAAATAAAAGCGTACTGGTAGTTTTTTTTGTCCAGTTCAAAGATGATGTAGGAACCGTAAAATGGTCCGAAGAATGAAACCTTGAGGTAGCCGGTATCAGCATCCTTGACGAACCAGGCCTTGCCCTCTGCCTGTTGCCATTCGTTGTCTTCTCTGGAAAAGCCCCGGTTGATGACTTTTACGCCGCCGTCATCCCGCAATGAGTATTCTGCCGTGATATCGTCCAGGCCGCGCTCGAAAGAATGATCAAGCCGGGCGATTTCGTACCATGTGCCCAGGTATCGATGGAGTTCAAATCCTTTTACTGCAACCACGCCGTCAGGTTTGCCGGTACATGCAGCCAGCATAACCGGCAGAGCCAGCAGAAAGAACAGTTTTGCTTTGAGCATTTTCCGCTTACCTCTATTTGTTCAATAGTTTAAACAGTGTTGCTGTCAGTTCATTATCCATGAACCTGTAGCCATGTGCTTCCAGTCTGGTGGGAACGACCCTGCTGCCTGATAATAACAGGGTCTCACCCATTTCGCCGAACATCAGCCGCACCATGAATGCCGGTAATGGCAAGACGGCCGGGCGGTGCAGTACTTTGCCCAGGCTTTTCGTGAAGGCATAGTTTGTTACCGGGTCGGGGGACACCAGGTTGTATGGGCCGGACATCAGTTTATTGTTGAGCATGGTCTCGGTTATGCGAACAACATCATTGATACTTATCCAGCTCATGTACTGCTTGCCGCTACCGACCACGCCCCCCAGGCCCAGGCCAAAAGGAAGTAACATTTTTTGCAAGGCCCCGCCTTCGGGACTTAATACGATGCCCGTGCGTAGATGGATCGTCCTGATGCCTGCGTCCTCGGCTGCCTTTGTTGCTGCCTCCCATTGCGTCGCAATATCGCTTAGAAAACCTGTGCCCCGGCTGCTGTGCTCATCAACGATTTTGTCACCGCTGTCGCCGTAAAAACCGATAGCGGAGCCTGAAATCAGCAGCCCGGGTTTTTGCTTCATCGCCGCCAGTGTCTGTGCCAGTAATTTCGTACCGTGAACCCGGCTGCTCAGGATTCTGTCTTTTTTCTTCCGGGTCCAGCGTGAGTCGGCAATGTTTTCGCCTGCCAGATGTATCACGGCATCCAGCGGAATCGTTTCATCCAGCTGAATACGGTTTTGTTCCGGCATCCAGTAATGCGGCCTGTCTGATGTCGGGTTTCGATACAGCGGGTATATTGTATGGCCCCGCGTGCCGAGGTATTCGGTCAGTGCGCTGCCAATCAGGCCGGTGGCGCCGGTGAGTAATATGTTCATCGTATTCTCTTTATCATGTTGCCGTCACGTCCTGTCCGCCCACACCGCGTAAACCGGATCGGAAAGAGCGAGCTGGTGCCGGTCATCTACCGGCCTGGGCAGGCCGCGTGATGAAAATGTATTTATAACACCAAAGCCGGCCGACTCGATAATATATTCTGCCACCAGTCCGATTCGCTCGAAATCGTGTAGTTGACTCCATACATGAACGGCCCTGGACGGGAACCAGCGGTTGGAAAAACTGATTATGAAGCGGCCGCCCGGTCTGATGATGCGTGCTACTTCATCAAATACCGCAGACGGGCTGGTGAGATATTCGATGGACAGGCTGCACAGCACGACATCAAAACTGGCATCATCAAAAGGCATACGCGGTTGCAGGTTAATGTCATGTACAATAATTTCATCGAGGCGCGGGTTCGCTTCGAGCTCTTCCCGGTTCATGCCAAGCCCGGCAAGTTTTTTCAGCACGAGGTGTTCATCGAGATGGGAATTAATGCTCGACATCATATCCAGCACTATTGATTCGGCCGGCACCAGCCTGTTATGCAGAGATTTCAGCTGCAGCAGTGCGCTTGCATCGAGATGATCAATCAACCTGGGCTGTGAATAAAATTCTCTGTCGGCAGTGTTATCTGCACGCTGGAACGGGTTGTCACTGAAAAAATCGGTGCCGTTATTGCAGTAGCGCAACTGCATACCGGGGCCGGTGAGAAAATCCGGCAGTTGCATTGCCTGCAGTGGACGTGAGGCGATATGGCAGGCGTAATAGCTATCATCATCCGGCTTTAGCATT
Source organism: Gammaproteobacteria bacterium (assembly GCA_022340645.1). Lineage (GTDB taxonomy): Bacteria > Pseudomonadota > Gammaproteobacteria > SZUA-229 > SZUA-229. Next base: position 81,967 of record JAJDNP010000153.1, read on the forward strand.
TCAAGTGTTAACGTAATATCGTAATCTGATAACGGGTGGCTGGTATTTACCAGCAGTTCTCCCTCTCTGCGGTCGATAATGCGAAACGGTGTCATGCGGTTGCTGGCAGGCAGCTTTTCAGAGTTGAACAGCGCGGCAGGGTAGAAACGGCCAGCACGCGGCTCGAGCGTAATATTATTTCCGGGGCGGCGAATGAATGTCTCCTCAGGCACGCTCACGGTCTGGGCAGCAGCATCATTGCTGAATAATTTGCCCTTAATATAATCAAGGGTCTTTGCGCTTTCATCACTGACCGTGTTCGTGCCTGCCAGCAGATCATTACGCATGGCAGCGGGCAATTTCCCTATAACGCTATGCAGATTTTCCTGCTGCACAAACAGCTGATCCTGGTGATCTCCGTAATCGCTTTCATAGTGGATTGACATTCGATAACAGGCGTCACTATGCGGTGTGGTATCCATCGATGGTGTCATGTGCTTATTACTGTATGTTCAATGAATCATCATGATTAAACCGGCAGCATTAATTCACCCGGAAAGGGGGAGAAGTAATACTGTTCATCTATATAATCATTTTTGTGTGATTTGAAATGGTGCTGCAGCAACATCAATGGCGCCACCCGGTTAACGCGTTTGCTGCGATAGGTTTCGAACCACTCAAGCAGTTCGGCCTTGTCTTTTTTGTCCAGCTGGTTCTTCAGGTAACCCAGTATATGCATCATCACATTGACATGATGGCCCTGCGACGGGATCTTCGACATTGCCTGCATGAACAGGCTGAAATATTGCTCGCTTACTTCGTGGTAATTCTGCCGGCTGACGCCGGCAACCAGGCGACCTAGTTGACGGCAGGCATTGTTGTCTTTGGCCATCAGTACCAGTTTGTAATTGCGGTGAAAATCCCGGAATGACGGCAGCGGGTTGCGCGATTTGGCGAGCTGTCGCCAGCGGTAATGGGCATATACACGCTCCAGGAAATTCTCACGTAAGTTATCGTCATTCAGCCGGCCTTCATCTTCGGTGGGTACCAGCGGGTAGATTTCCTTGAAGGTTCGGGCAAATACACCGATACCATCGCGCTGTCTCATGCCGGTTTTATTGTTGACCACCGGCACTTTGAATACGCCGCAGCTCGGTGAATCTTTCTTGAAGATGAAACCGTCCAGCTGAGGCAGGCTTCTAACCTTTTGCACTGCAAATTCACGCATGCTTCGGGTCAGTTCTTTTTCAGGGTTCTTTGAAAAAACAAGCCTGGTTTCGTTATCAAAGCGTCGCAGCTGTATGGCAGGGCGGGGAATGCCCAGCCCCATCTCGACTTCCGGGCACATGGTGTGTACCTCAAAAAATGCCATGCACTCATTGTTTAAAAAAGCATTGGATATGTATCCGCCATCGAAGCGTACGGCCTGGCGGGCCAGGCAGGCGCTGGCGCCGATTTGGGGTTTACTTAATAAGTTTGACAATGTTATAGGCTCCTGTTTGAAATACTTATACGTTGATTATACAAAAAAAACTTTATTGTACAAGTAAATTATTGTACAATTTGCATAATATTTACAGGAATGTACAAAATAATGAATCATTATCCGATTAGAGCAATATCAGAATTGACCGGTGTGCCAACCACAACACTGCGTGCATGGGAGCGCCGATACGGCCTGTTAAAGCCAACTCGGACGGCCAAGGGGCATCGTCTTTATAGTAGTGAAGATATTGATTTAATTAAAGAAATTGTCATGCTGCTTAAATCAGGGCGCACCATCAGCGAGGCCATAAGAATAATCAAAAATCCTGAGCTTAATGCCACTGCCGTTTCGGAGACTGACGGTCACTGGGCTGTTTATCAGCAGCGCATGCTCAAATCGATTGAGAATTTTAATGAACAAAACCTGGACACGACGTATAACGAGGTTTTATCAATTTACCCGATTGATATGGTGACAGAAGAGGTCATCATTCCCGTTTTGACAGTGCTTGGGGAGCGCTGGCAGGAGAGGGATGCCGGCATCGCTGAAGAGCATTTCTTTTCGGCTTTTCTACGCAACAAGCTTGGCGCTCGCCTGCATCACGAATCACGCCGCAGTCGAGGCAGCAGGATTCTTGTCGCCTGTTTACCGGGGGAGTTTCATGAGCTGGGCATCCTGCTTTTCTGTATCGCTGCAATCGGCCATGGTTACCAGATACTTTACCTGGGTACTAATATGCCGCCATCGCAACTGTCAAAAGTGATCGAACGCACGGACGTCTCAGCGGTTTTGCTCTCGGGTACCAGGACAGATTTATGGCAGGATGAGGTTGAGCCAGAATTCAGGAAAAATATTAAATCGCTGAAGATTCCGTTCATGTTCGGCGGCGAATTATCTGAAGCGTACAGAGCAAGACTGGAGTCACTTGGCGCCTATGTGCTGGGTTCTGACCACGTCAAGGCCATGGAAAAGATGGAAGCAATCATACCAGCGTTTAGCCGGAAATAATTAACATGGCGGCGACCTCGATTTTATGGTTCCGGCGGGATCTGCGTATGCAGGACAACGCGGCGCTGGAGTGGGCATGTGAAAACAGCTCGGCGGTTATTCCGGTGTATATTTACTCTGCCGATGAAGAACAGCCCTGGGCGCCAGGCGCCGCCTCGCGCTGGTGGCTGCACCACAGCCTTTTGTCGCTGCAAAGCAGGCTGGCCGGCAGGAGGCTGAAATTGTATTATTTTTCCGGTTCGAGTGAAGCGGTTATTGAAAAAATCATCGCTGAAACCGGGGCAAACAGGCTGGTCTACAACAGGGTATATGAACGGCAGCTGTACGAGCGTGATTTACGACTCGAAAAAAACTTAAAAAACAGTATCGATATTGTCGCATTCGATTCGGGACTGTTGTTTTCACCCGGTACGGTGTTAAACAGTCAGCAATTGCCATACCGCGTGTTTACGCCGTTTTATAACAAGCTCAGGCCACAACTGTCTGAGCTGCATGCATACCAGTCTGCTGAAACTAATGATGATGCACTGAAAGCGCTTGAGAATAAGCCAGTGAGTTCAGCCCGGTCATTGCAATCGCTGCAGCTGCTTGATGAGCATGGCTGGCATGAAAAACTCGGGCTGCACTGGCGGCCGGGTGAGGATGAAGCCCACCGCCTGCTCGACGTGTTCCTCGAAGAGGCGGTTCAGCATTATGCAACGCAGCGTGATATCCCGTCACTCGAGGGCACTTCACGGTTATCGCCTTACCTGCATTTTGGCGAGATAACGCCGCAGCAGGTCTGCCTGGCAGTATGGCCATTACTCGAAGGTGAGCAGGGTGCCAGTGCTTCGCGCTCAGCGGAAGTCTTTGTCAAACAGCTGATCTGGAGGGAGTTTGCCCACAACGTGTTATGGCATTTCCCTGAAACGGCGACATTACCGATGGACAGGCGTTACCGCAAGGATTTCTGGCGAAGCGATATTGATGACTTCAATACCTGGACAAAGGGTGAAACCGGCGTGCCGATTATCGATGCAGGCATGAAACAGCTATGGGAGACGGGCTGGATGCATAACCGCGTGCGCATGATCGTAAGTTCATTTTTAACCAAGAACCTCGGCATCAACTGGCTGCATGGCGCAAGGTGGTTCTGGGACACGCTGGTGGATGCCGACCTGGCTAACAACAGTCTTGGCTGGCAGTGGGTGGCTGGCTGCGGCGTCGATGCGGCGCCGTATTACCGGGTATTCAACCCGAACACGCAAACCAGGCGTTTCGATAGCGAACTCAGGTATGTCGAGAAATGGCTGCCGGAACACGCGCAATTAGATTATCCATCGCCAATGGTTGATCTCGGCGTCAGCCGTGAAGACGCCTTGCATAGATATAAACAACATATTCGGGTTTAGGAGAGTAACTATGAAAGCATTATTACTGGTAGCACATGGCAGCCGTCGCAAACAGTCTAACGACGAAGTTGTGATGCTGGCTGACAAACTGAAAAGTCGTACCGACCAGTACGACGTCATCCATGCCGGTTTTCTTGAACTTGCGGAGACGTTGATACCGGATGGTATAAAAAAATGTGTTGATGATGGTGCGTCATCGATCGTGGTGTTACCGTATTTCCTCAACTCCGGGCGGCATGTGATCGAGGATATACCGGAAATCGTCAACCAGGCAAAACCGGCATATCCCGATGTTGACATCAGGATAGCACCGCATGTAGGTGCATCCGAGCAAATGATGGACCTGCTGATTTCATCAGCAAATGCAACCAGGTAATGCTTTGGCTGAAATACAGCGGGAGGTAAAACCGTGAATGGCATTGACCCATATGCGTACATGCAGCAGGTCGCTGCAAGAATGCACGAGCTGACCACGAGAAACGAAATCGAGACCGTGCTCGATGAACTGGAATACCTGTTCGAAGTAATTCCGCCCGAACTGCAGGATAATGCAGAAAAGCTTATCAGCCTCCTGCGTGAAAAACTCTGCGGGGCTGAATGAACTGTGACTGGTAAAAGCATGTACCTGGAGATCGCTGAGGTCAGGGCTTATGCTGTGCGCCGGGTCAACCCGTTCCTCGGTGTTTTGCAGGTCATCGAAACGCCGGGCGGAAGAGCGATCAGCAGCAACGGCGTGGTGTGGGAGATCGAGCTGCGCACGGAGCGCTCGGGTATGTGGGGAAGCCTGAACCAGGATGCGAAACAGGCGGTGTATTACCGCTTTGGCCTGTGGTCGGCAGACGATGGACTGGTCAACCGGCCACTTGCGCCACATCTCGACAGGGAACAGTTGACCTCGCAGTATGAATTTCTGATACAGTCGATTCAGCAGCGTCTACAGTATATCCCGTTCAAGCTGATCGATAATCGTGAACTGTGGCTGTTCGACAAGGAAAAGCGCCAGCCGCTGGCATTACTGGCATCACTGAAACCCGGCGATAACCCGCCATCGCCCGAACCGAAATACTGGAAGTCCTGTCTCGGTGCTAACGGGGTAGCAAGCCAGTATCGTTTCCCGGCGTCAAGAGATCTTGAAAATCTGATTGAAAGCACAGCCAGTACAAACATCTATAAATACTGGGTTAACCGTGAAGAGGATGGCAGCGGTTTGCTTGAAAGAGATGGTGAATGCCTGAAGGTAAGCAAATTTCCGAGCTTTTTGTTATCTGAAAACTGGCCGCATGAAGACCAGGTGTCGCTGGTGAAAAACTACATCGCATGGATAGCGCCATCGCTGTTGTCGCTGCAGCATCTGAGTATAGATGAGCGTAGCAGGTTAGAGGGACAGCTCAATGTTCAGGCGGTGTCTGTTGAACACCACTGGCACCTGTACCCCGAGACTGTCGATGAAAAAATACTGACAGCGGCAAGGGTACAGTGCCGGCTGCAAAAGGCTCAGCAATAACTAACGCCGTGCCGGCAGCGAAGTTAAATCCCTTCCCGGCATCAAAAAAACTTTTCAGGCTGAATTAATTACTGCCAAGATCCCATAAGCCGGTATCTTTCAGCGCCGCAGTACATTCCTTATTCAAGCTGGCTTCATGCTTTTTCATACTGCTGATAATGCGGCCTTCGCCAGGTTCTACACCCGTACAGATCCAGGTAACCGCCGCCTGTCCCGGCGCAGATGCGCAGTCCGTCGCGCAGAACGTGGGTGCGCCGACAGAGCAGCAGGCGAACGGTGCCGACAACATGATCTATATGCTATATGCTATATGCAGTCAACGACATCGTCCAGCGGCAACTATACGCTCGACGCTTTTTCTGATATTGGAACAGACCCGTCACTGGCGCAGGTCGATGTACAGAACCTCGTGCAATGGGCGTCACCGGAATTACCCTCCCTGGTAACAGAGCAGGGCGTTATCGTAAAGAAAACTACTTCCAGCTTTATCAATGCAATCAATCGCGATATCAAGCAGCTAAAAAATCCCTGTTATTTTAAGCATCAAAAAGGCCAGAAAGCGCCATGCTCGCTGGCCTCTTGAAGTTTCAGTTTATAGCATTGTAACCAGTTCGGCGTGATAACCGAGTTGTTTGGCGCTTGAAAGAAGTTCACTCGAGGAAATACCGTCAGGATCAAAGCCGACAATCATCAGGTGTGGCGCAGTATCTTTGTAGTCAGCAGTCAGCACGCCATTTCTTTCCAGAAAGTAGTCACGCAACTTCTCCCTCTCTTCATGCGTGGTATTTTCGTCAATGTGTAACATAATATCAGCCATTTTATTTGACATCTCAATTTCTCCTATCATGAAGTGACACGAATTCAGCAAGACTATTCTATCTCCGATAATATCGATTTTGTAAAATTATTATCGAATGAATCTATTACTGAGTGTCAATTCATTATTACAAACCTGAACATTTCCAGAAACAGAGACCGTCCACGGATAACAGATAATTAACAACGGCGCCAGAGTTATAAAGCCGGAACAAATAGATTTTACAGGGTACATATTTAATGAACAGGGCTGAAATCCGTATGATGAGCGCTTTACCCGGGGAAGCAGGACGTTTTCTATAGCTTCCCGGTATGCTGAAAAAAAGTTGCATTAAACAAAATTAATATAATCAATTTATGGATAAAATGTTATGTTATGCGGTGTTAATTATTGCTAGTATCAGTTTACCTGCAAAAGCACAGGGCAACAGCACAGGAAAAATACACCATGAAAATCACTCGCTCCGGATTTACAGGAAGCGTCATCAGGCTGCTTTGTATTGCTCTAATGCTGATAGGCTCTAATGTTCATGCAGTAACTGGCGCACGAGCTGAAAAGTGGGAATTTTTTCTTGCGCCGCAATACACCAACGCCAAAGTACTGCAATTTGATGGCGGTGCAGAAGCAGATATTAATGCCCGTCAAAATCTTGGTTTCGGCTTTGGTTACAATCTAGACAGTAATATCGAACTCAGCGTTCTGTTTGCCGCCAGCAGTGGTAACTATACAGGTACGCGCATTGCTGATGATGCCTCTAATACGCCTGAGAAATTCAGCGCCAGCATGTACACCAGCGTCATTAATTTTGGCTTTACTTACAACTTTTTAAAACAGCCGTTTACCCCGTACATTTCAGCAAACCTTGGATCAACCTATATTGATTCAGGCATTCCAACAGGTAATATTGGTTCAGTCTGCTGGTGGGATCCCTGGTATGGGTATATTTGCACACCCACTGCCCAGACGTATACCTCGTCAAATTTCACCTATGGCGCCAGCGTTGGCTTACGCTATGACTTTAACGGGAAGGTATACATTAAAGGCGGAGTTGGTCAAAACTATGTAGACGTAAATAGCAGCAATACGCCGGATTTCACTACTTACCACTTTATCTTCGGTTTGATGTTCTAGTTACAGTGATAAGCCATTATTGCCCGACAAAGGTAATCCTTCTGATAGATGCAACAGCGCCGCCCTCGTTATCCTGCGTATTCTTCTGAAACGCAACCCCGCTAACCGACGGCACGTCCTGCTTATGAAATATATTCTGAAACCGCTGCCTGAACTCAAAGCTGGTTTTAAATATGCTCGCCGGGTCAGCCGGTGCAGCCACACTGAAATAACGCCCGCCTTCCTTGACACTGATCATTTACCCTTGCTGAGACGACTATGGTAAATATTATCAAGCCATCAGTCGCCTGTTGACGGGGTGAATACCAATGCAAATATCGTCTGTTTTATTTGGCGTATTTTTCGATGCAATTTAACATGTCAGGCAAACAGGGCCGTGCACGATGGCGGGGCGATTGCGCGAAAAAGTGACTGACGATTGTTTATGTGGGCTATTCTTTTAAGCGACCTAAAACCAGAATTTCAACGCGGCGGTTTTTCGCACGTCCTTCCGCTGTATCGTTATCAGCGATTGGCATAGTATCACCCATACCTCTGGTCTCGACGATACTGGCATCAAGACCTTTGCTTACCAGGTAGTCACGAACAGTGTTAGCACGCTGCTCAGAAAGCAACATGTTGTCATCAGCATTACCCTTGCTATCGGCATGCCCGACAATTTCAACGTAAAATGCACTATCAAACAGCGCCTGGGAATTCAACCGCTGTTCTTCAAGAAATGCCTCGCCCTGTTCTGTCAACTCGGCACTTTTTGGATCGAATAATGCCAGGCTTGGAAACAACAATGTATCCAGGGCACGCACTTCAGCGACAAGCAGAATATCTACACGACGGTTCTGTATACGACCTTCAAGGGTGTCATTTGAAGCGATCGGATCCCTGGAGCCTCGTCCGAGAACACGGATGGCATCTTTCCTGGTTCCGGTAGCAACCAGGTAATCCGCCACACTCTGAGCTCGCTTGAGTGATAATGCATCGTTGTAACTGGCATCACCTGAATTATCCGTGTGACCGACAACAAGTACTAAATAAGAATCCGTCAGTTCAGACCTGAGTCTGTTTCTGTATTCTTCGATGACGGCTTTGCCGCTGTCATTAAGTTCCGCGCTATCAAATGCAAACGTTGAAGCGGCATGGAGAGGAATGGATGCATATACGCCAGAGCCTTCGCCAACGATCACCCTGGCAGGCGCACTTAGTGCTGCCGGATCACTGGGTTCATCATGCGCACAACCAGCCATGAATAAACTCGTTGATAACAGGCCCAGCAGACCGGTTAAGATTATGTTGTTTTTAATGTTCATAATGATTCCCCGTTATTTTTATCATTTATGGAAACTAATATATTTCGGCCATGGTTACCGTGTCGAGCATGTGCGTGTTATGCACATGGTCGGCGAAATGAGCCACTATCAATCTTGTCTATTATTATTTTCCGACAGTATCTGCACCTTCGCCGCCATACCGGGTAGCAAAATAACCAATAATCAACCCGATAATGGCGCCTTCAGTAGTGAACCAGAACGGTGAGCTTAAGATACCTGCCTCGCCAAACATATTCAGCATCATGGTCTGCATAGCGTCATATGCGAAGAAAGTCAGCACGAAGTTCATCCAGGCGCCCGTTAATGCTGAGCGAAACCACCAGGGGAAGGGCAGCTTCAGCACAGGATGATAGGTAAAAACGCCAAACACGCCAATAATGGCGCCGACTGTCGTGTACCACAATAATATTCCCCATCGAAGCAGCCAGTTGGCTTCCGGCAGGAAATAAGGTAAAAGCATAAACCCGGCGAGCCCAAATAAAAAGCCGACGCCCTTACCAATTGCTATTCGAGTTACTAATGATGGATTTGCAAACATATCTGCCAACCTGTTTTGTTGTATATAAAAATCAACAATGAATTTAATGGTAACTGATATTGTCTGTTGGCTACTAGATAAAAACTATATTTTGAGTAGAAAACTTTAATAGCGCCGAAGATAAAAATCTCTGAATGTTCGTTCGGGGTCAGTTACGGAAGTTGAACCAGTAATTGCGTCAGTTCATTTATGTGGTCCTTCAATTATCAGTGTTCAATTGTCAGGGTATATCGAAATCAGCATATTTAAGCAGAGAAGGTGACAGCCCTGCCTTCAGGTGATTGCCCGGGATTTCCTTTCGCTGCCCGCAAAAGCTGCTCAGAAATGGTGATACTCGCAGCCAGTACGGAGCTTTGTGACAGATGAGAGTGCTTCTGTGACAGCCGGGATGTTGTAAATAGTTATCAATTTACTTCGTATTGTATAAGTACAAAATCATATCGTTTCATTCATGGCATGTGTTATGCAGCGTTTTAATTAACAATCACAAGCTAATGAGGATGTAACAATGAAATATTTAAATCATAACAATCTGGTAGATAGAATTTTAGTGGCAGTTGCATGGGCATTCTGGATTTTTACCTTCAGCATCGGCTTCCTGCTCGCTAAAGCAACATTCTAAATTAAAAATATTAATTAACAGTCAATTTACTAACAAGTGAATAGTAATAAGCGGCAGTCTCAGGCTGCCGTTGCTGTTTGTCATGTATAATTTATCGGGGATTCGTTGATGGACACATTTGCACTGTAAGAAATGTTAGTCAAGATTGGAATGCGAGCTTTGATATGATGTTTAACTATTCTTAATTTTTATCCATGGAACGAAAATTACTGCCATATTAATAACGTCTTTTGACAGAAAAACGACACATTTTTTGCTGAAACATCCTAATTGATCATAACGAAGGTTATGCTGAATCGCCCCGGGATTGTCGTGTGGTCTAAATCTTGAGAGGAAAGACCGATGAGTAAATTAAGGGAAGAAGGGGGGTTATAATTAAGAGTTTTTACAGCGTTGAGTGAATACTTTGTATTCTCGTAATTTCCTCAATACACTGCTTGTACACGCTGCTATTAAGAAAGTCCTGTACACTGCCGCCGTTTGATAGTATCTCGTCTCTTTCTGCATAGAGCAGTCGCTGATATTTAATCGCGAGTTCCATGCTGTCTGAGTTTAATATTGAATTAATTGTCATAGAAATACCCTTCTAAATGTTAGTTTGAGAATTAAGATGCGCAGTTCCAAGCATATAAGTGTTATTCAAATATGCACAGAACTTATAAGGCTAATTCCTGACTATTTTGCTCAGGTATTATCTAGTATATAGATTTATAGCTGGATCTCAAGTTTTATTTAATTGTATTTATTTCCAAGCTCCACTTCTTTCCAGTTATATTGTTTTTAAAAAAGATAATACAATGACACTTCTGGCTGTTGTTGGCTATCAGTGTTACTGATGTGACCAGTGCGGGTCTGCAATTGTTACGACAATTTATTTTTCTCACTATAGAAGCTTACGCGTAACCCTGCGATTAGTGAGATCAGGCCGAATCATCAGGCATCAGCTAAAAAACGTACGAGTGTCAGGCGATCTCGAAATACGCGGTTTCTTCCTGAGACAGCACCTTTTTACCTCCCCGGAAAGTGTGGGCGATTTTGTCCGATATGGAATCCCGGGGCTGTACCGTGTTATCTATGCGAGTGAAACACGGTTCGATGAACAGGCCGGTCCTGTTGTCAATCTGTAATGCGTGAAAGGTGTAAAAGGACAGATAACTGTGAGCGTGTCTCAGATAGGCGCCGCCTGCTGGTGGAATGGGAGACAGCACTACAAGCTGGGTATCCTCAATGCGTGATTGCAACTGGTCGTGGCTATTAAACGCATTGGGATACAGTCGCTGGAATATCGCACGATTCTCCGACAGGCCCTCGAGCACGGACAGTCCGGATTGCAGGGCACGTTCCCCGTCATGCTTGTCGCAGGAGATCACGAATGGTTGTTTTTTCGCATTCAGTGCCAGGATATGGTTGCCATCAAACGGCAGGTCATTGCTTACAAGCTCGTATGAGTTGCCCAGTATTTCGGGCAACGCGTCAGTAACGAGTTCAAGCAACTTTTCATCTGATGTGATCGTTACTGATTTAATATTCAGGCTCATTTCGACATTCGTCGAAGCAGGGTTTATCGGCTGTGTTTTCTGACGGCTATGCCGGTTGTTGTTCTGCTTCCATTCGCCGATTTCATCGCTGATGATTTCAGCAATTATCTCGATATCGGGCCTGGTAAGGGTTATCGGCGCGGGGTGTGGCGCTTTTATTTGCTCGGAAATGTCAGACGCAGCCGAGAGGTATCCATAACTCAATAGATCCCGCCTCAGGAATCGATGGACGGCGGTTGCGAGCCTGTTGAAAGATACCTCGGCACTGGTCACATCCGATGTCCCGGTGATGATGACACCGACCTGGACCGTATTTTGATGCGCAACCAGTTGTTTGATGGAAATATACGCTTGTTGCAGTCCTTCAGGCGTGGCAGGCGCCGTAATCAGTACCTTGTCCGCCAATGACAGGTGGGATGAGCGTGTTGTATCGACTAGCAAAAAATGCACATCATCTGGCTTGTCGTCTAGCCGCCGGGTGACGACATCCTCCAGGTTGTGATGGACTGTTCTGGTCTGTTGAGAGTCGTTAGCCGAAGTGACCGATACCATATTCATACCGGCAGTGCAGTCAAACACGGCCGAGGAACGGCCGTGCATGGCGAGCTGCTGGCTCAATAAAGCGACCGGCAGCTCGTCACCCTCGTTTGCCGTGTTGAGCAAGGCAAGGGTGTACACGTCTTTTTTCGGGGTCTGTTCAGTCCTTTGCTCATCGCTCATCTCTTCATCACTACTCAGGAAGTGGTGGCTGATCTGGGCGAGGCGATCTCTGGCGGTTTGCGGTGTTTTGTTGTTTCCGTCCGACATATTCATGCGGACACCAGCGCATGCTTTTCTTGTTCTACAATCAGTACCGAGTTCGTTTCTCCGAACTCGTTGATGACCCTGTGCGGACTGTTCGGATCTTCCTGCCAGTTGCCATCGATGATCAAACGATACTGATAGGCGCCAGGCATGACCGAGAAAGTTTTCGATATGGTGCCGTCGCTCAGTGAAGTTGTGACGCCTCTGTCGGGATCCCAGTCATTAAAATCACCGGCGATCTTGAGATCGGTGGTGTTCAGTCCGGTAAAAGTGAGCGTAACTGTGCGGTTGATTCCATCATCGAAGTTTTCCATGTTGCCTGCTTCCATGGCTTCTGCTTCGACGGGCTCCGACTCGATATGCTGCTCCGCCGTAGATTCTGTGGCCGAACTTTGCCAGTCATTGTTGATGTGATCCTCCAGTGCGGCAATCACTGTTGCCTGTACGGTTTCGTTGTAACGGCTGATGATCTCGTTAGCCAGCGCTGCATAATCGGATGCAGCTGGTGATGACGACGCGTGTTTATATATTGGCAGTCCTCGCCACGCGGCCTCCTTCAGGCGGATTGTATAGTGTATCGAGACAGGCAATATCGCTTCCTTGAAACGTTCACGCAGTTCATCCAGGGTGGAGCGCGCCAGGCGGGTACGGTAATCCACCAGTGTGGGCAGGATGTGGAACGGGATATCCAGATCATATCTGTCCGCGACCAGGTCGACAGTCTCAACCAGACGTTCAATACCATCCAGCGAGAACAGGCTTAGTTCGACCGGGATCAATACCAGGCTGGCCGCCCGCAGTGCATTAAAAGACAATAATCCCAGGGTGGGCGGACAATCGATGATAATAAAATCATAGGGCTGTGATAGTGTGTCCAGGTGCTCAACCAGTTGCCGTTCGCGTCTGGGCAGGTCGCCGAGCAGTAGTTCCACCGCGGCCAGTGATATCGTGGCGGGTACCAGGTCAACATTGGGAGCAATGTCCTGGATGATAACTTCTTGCAGTGACGCATCACCTACAAACACCTCGTAGAGTCCGGTCACTTCTTCGCAGCGTCTGCCCAGACCCAGTGAAGCATGGCCCTGAGGGTCCATATCGATTAGTAGTACGCGTTGATCTTTGCTGCCCAGGCTTGCGGCAAGGTTGATTGCCGTGGTGGTTTTACCGCAGCCTCCTTTCTGATTGGCAATAGTAATTGTTGTGGCCATTTACTGTCTCCTCCCGTGTTCGTTCTAGTTATAGTTATAATACAAAACAGAGCGAGTCCGACACATCTCACCCTATCGTTTGCTGTTTGAACATTTACATTTACGTATGGATTCTCTTGGATCCATAGCGGGAAATCGTACCGTTTGTCTCGGCATCTTTTTGTTGTGTAGTCGTTTAGGAAGAATAAATGCTATATATTGTGCACGTCAAGCTTTTTTTGTCAAGATCTAGTGTTTTGTCATTCCTGACAGGTTAAAGGATACGCAGCGAGTATATTTTGATCAACATTGCGTGAAAACCTGGCGAAGGAGCGACACCCTCTGGGAAGGCCGGCATAAATCCAGTCTTGTGCAGAGTGAGAGATACCTGCTGGCCTGCTCACGCTATATTGAAATGAATCCCGTTGTGGCAAATATGGTGTCGAAGCCAGAACAATACCGGTGGTCGAGTTATATGTGCAATGCCTGGGGCGAGAATGGTTTGCTGCAGCCGCATGAGCAGCAAAATAAAATCGCTACGTCCCCTTTTTTGTTGACTTGTACGGGTATACGTTCAAACTAGGTATTGATATGAATATCTCAGGGAACAAGGATTGAAACTGGCTATTTCAAAAATGCTAAGCCTCTTTCTGCTGCTCTACCTGTTTTCACCATGGCTCGTTTACAGTGCGCAGCTGGAACCTTATACTGAAGCGATCAATACGAATTTTTCCTTGCCTGATCTACATGGAAAGACGCAAGAATTGCATGATTACCGCGGCAAGGTAGTGCTGGTTAACTTTTGGGCCAGCTGGTGCCTGCCCTGTATTCAGGAAATGCCAGGCATGAAGCGTCTGGCAGATTCGTTACGCGATCAGGATTTTGTATTGCTGACATTGAATACCTCTGACTCACCTAAACGCATAGCGGAAGTTCTAAGGCGATTGCAGCTGGACGTGCTGGTATTGCTCGATCACGATGGCAAGATATTCAAAGACTGGCAGGGACAGGTATTACCGACGAGCTACTTGCTTGATCACCTTGGTCGGGTGTCTTACCGAGTCGATGGCCCGGCGGATTGGGATGATGCAGACACAGTTTCAAAGATTAAACGATTAATTCAATCTCGCTGATTATTTCATCCATAGCCAGGCAATTCCTCAGTGCGAATGAGTTCTCGCCCTGTCCCCGATTTGTTTAACACCCTTCACTATACGCTGTCAGAAATAAAACAACCGGCTTATCTACTGCTGGAAGAAAAAAGAGAGGTGGCAAAAGCCACCCCCCTTCTCACTTGCAATATTAAGGAAACTTAATATTTTATCGCTTCTGCCTGTGACACATGCCGCAACCAACAGGCGTACCTTTCGGAATAACAGCCGTTTGCTGGCCGGCAGCACATCCTGGCAGGCTACCTCTAGTGTCTTTACACCAGACCGTACGATCATCGGCGGTACGTGATAACACCGTGCCTTTCAGATCCGCACCGTGGCAGGCATCACAACCCGGTCCCTGGCTGCGGTAGTTACGATGCTGGAAGTTCCAGCGATCATCCGCTTTCGCCGGACCAACCGGATCCAGGTCGACCACTGCATGCATGCCATGCGGACCATTGTTACCCAGTGGCAGCGATTCATCGTTAGGCTCGTGACAGACGGTACACTCGGCAATATAACCGCTATGTCCCTGTAGCTGTGAAGCCGGGATGTTATCGTTAGCATTTGGATTAGCTGTAGGCCACTCCGCATGTGTACTTCCATGGCAGGATTCACAGAACAGACCACCATGACCGGTACTGACCCGGTACAGTTTTGGATTGCCGATGGCGCCTGGGTCACCAGGCATATCATCTGCTGTTACCACGTTCTCAGCAAAAGCCTTGTTTGTTGGTACGATCGGAGTCGCTTTGCTATCACCAGAGCGATAAGCAGCAAGCAGACGGATACCATCGCTGTTACCCAGTGTATCTGTTGGGCTTACCAGTACACCTGAACTACCAGCAAGGTTGTCGGTAGCATAACCTGTGTGGCATGAACCACAGCCAGGCTCATTCGCCCATGGTACACGAGGTGTGTTGGCATTCGTATAGAAATCAGGGCCTAGATCAAAAGCACCCGGGGTTGCCAGTGATACATTATGTGTGAAGTCATTACCAACCTGTGCCATCTGTCCGTGACAGTCCTGACAGACAAGGCCACCATTAGCCATGGCGCCACGCATACACTGTGTGCGTTTGCCAGGGTGACACTTGTAGCATGTATCTTCCAGTATCGTTTGAGTAAGAACCGGATCACGTCTGTTACCCTGTGCATCAATTGCTGGCGGCATGTCTGGGAACAGACCAGTGCTTGAATGGTGACTATGCATTACATTGGACATAGACTTGTGCTTAACCTGATCGCGACCGTTAGCCAGTGAAGCGATTGGCAGCGTGCCGCCATTAAGAGTAAGACTTGTATCATTTTCTGGTCCCAGTGGGCCTAACTGTGCCAGGTCAAGCGCTGGTGTATAGTGACATTTCTGACAGACAACAGGACTGTTTGACTTACCATTTGCATCATAGCCCTGCTCCAGATTTGTATTATGCTTCTGGTCATGCAGGCGAAGCAGGTTGATATCACTGGCCCATTCAACACTAACTTCAAAAGGCACAGTATTGTTGTACAGTGGGTCATCCATCGCGGATGCAGTATTGTTCAGATTTTCAATCGCAACACCTGTACCAACATCATCAGAGTGACAACTCTGACATTCAGCCTCACCGGAGATAGGCATAACAATATCAACAGAAGCAACGGTGCTGCTGTTCACATCAGCCTGCACCCTGACCAGTGGGTACGGGTTTTCCTGACCGAAATCATCAAAAGCAGCAATCGGAACACCGGCGGCTTCAAACAGGTTCACGTCTGCAGTATAACCAAACGGGAAGTTGATGAAGAATGGCAGCGTGCCGATATGTTCATGGAATGCCTGAGGGTCGTTAGCAAGGTACGGATCGGCGATCCCTGCCATATTCTGCTGTGAGGCACTCAAATAACCATCTTCCAGGTAGAAGCGCTCCACGTCAGGCATCGGCAGGCCGACATCTTCGTGGCTAGAGAATAACGCCAGGATACCCGAGGGATAGAAAGCATCGTAAGCATCTGCTGAAATATCCCAGAAATTAGTTTTGTAAACCGTGCCATTATTTGCAACCGAAGATAAAGCCTGTCCGCTTGCAACCTTCGCAGGTGCTGGATCATCAGGATTAGATGCAGCAGAGTAGACAATGTCTACCTCACCTTCACCCAATATTCTTGGCAGACTACCGTTACCACGCTGAATGACTTGCGAATGCAAAACATTAAACGGTGGCAGGATACTGGAAATACGTGTGTCGAGATCACCACAGTGCATACCCAGATCATTGATTGCAACAATTGCAAAATCGGTGTTTGGTACAATTGGCTGTTCAGCAACCGGACCGGCAGGCACAGAGGTACCATTAACACTGGTAGAGTTTATAGAAACTGCATTATTAGCCGTTACACCGATGGTAACCACGGCAGTATTAGACGATAAATCACCATCAAATGCATGGTATGTGAAGCTGTACGAACCCGAAGCACCCGCTGGTGGGTCAAAGGTAAAAGAACCGTTTGCTGACAGATTAAGGGTTCCGGCGCTAACATCGACATCCAGCACGGCTGTCATAGGATCACCGTCAGGATCATTATCATTCACCAGTACGCCGGGAGCAAGAACACTTAATAAGGCATCCTGTTGTGTATTGTACTCATCATTCTGTGCCACGGGTGCGCGATTAGCACCGACAGTATTTACAGTAACAGTCGTACTACAGTTTGCAGTTGCACCATCTTTGTCAGTAGCCTCAAGTAGAACATTATAAGTACCCGCAGTACCATATGTCACATCAACAGGGTTAGAGGAAGAAGCTACCGGATCACCGGGCCCATCAGAGAAATTCCAGACATATGTCTTGGACCCCTTGGCACCGCCATTTGCAGAGCCGGTAAAGGTTATTGCAACACCTTCATCTGTTGTACCAGGATCAGGTGAAATATCGCACGATAGTGGCTGCGGTGGTGGTTTGCCAGCATAAACGCTGCCAATTGTCATTACCAGCAGAAAGCTGGTACACACAGCCATAACGGCTGTTTTTTTCAAGAACTGTTTTAGAAGACCGGTAATCATAGTCCTCATCCTCCCAAGGTTATAAGTTTGTTTAAATTTATTATTGTGTTGAAAACAGTCCTTGAGTCCCTCATCACTCTTTAATATGAATTTCATTGAGTTCAACAGCAAACGTTTTAGCCAATGCACACAGCAACGTGATATACCTGGCATTAAGCACTATTTAAGCAAATGTCATGCCATATTAAATGATGACCTAATCAACTGATTGCAGTAATATTAAGAATATCAGTATATTATGATTAAGGAATATATATGTCAGTTTGACATTTTTTCATGCCATGCCGTCATTTGGTTAATGCCAATTTGCCGCTTATCAAGCGAACAAGGACTCTGACATATACTGGCCTGATCGTATGATTTGACTTTATCGAGGCGCGAGTATCGCTTGTCGAAATATTTAACTAATGGAAAACTATTGCAAGTGCTTATATACAAGTATGAGCCGTACCTTCCCTTTTATTCTTTTATTATCCAGGGCAACTCTGATTAATTATCATAAAGTACTGCGGGCATTCAAGCGTGCAGATTCAAGGCATGGTTTGCAATGAATGGTTATTCCATTCATAAGAGCCATAACGCAGAAGATATGCACTTGAAAGCCCGCCCTGTGGGGCGATACCCAAAAGCCAGAATTTATGATAATTAATCAGAGTTGCCCTAGTATTTATCAGCGGCTGATGCACTGTGTATTACAAAGTCAGGCAGTTTTTGTGGGACGGGGTGTAGCTGTATGGATTTTATGTTGTTCACCGGATAAAAGTGTATGGCGCCATCACCTTCAATAACAATGTACTGCTTATCCAGCAGGGATGCTATTTTAGAGGATATTGTCGAATCATTTTCGACTTGCCTGGGAAAATCGTAAGCGACTATAGTGCCGTCCATAAAATGGATGGTCAGGTTGCGTTTTTGAGCCATTGGGGTCTCCTGTTTTCTGCCGTTATCATTTGTTTAAAGCATAGACCTTCTGGTGATAATTGTTATGATTTAATTTTTAGTTTCTGTGGAATATTATTATGCTGGCTTATGGGCGCGCATTGTATTCGCTGTGGAAGTTTATAAAGTCAGGGGCGTTTAATGGCTTCGAGTAGAGCCAGCCCTGTGCCATATGTGTGCCGAGAGATTTGAGTGTTTTGGCCTGAATGTCGGTTTCGATACCTTCGGCAATGATTTCGAAATCCATAGCGTGTGCAAAGGCGATCAGTCCTTTTACAATTTTAGGGACATTATCTTCATTTGTGATCTGAATGTATGGTAGATGTGTAAGGGACTGAACCTTTGATCATCCGAATAATAGTTTGTCGATCCAGGATGAGAATTTCCGTATCTGATCCTTTCGCTCCTGGCTTGTCTTACAAACTCTTATTGATCAATGATTATGGGAAGCCTGATGCTAGTTGACCCAGTCTTTTAAGCGATACTCCAGCAAGGTATCGCCGGCTTTCAGTAACAGGCGTTTTTTATAATCAATCGTTATTTTCGAGTCACTGTCAAGCACCTGTTTAAGCAGCGATTCCAGCACATTTTGCTGGGGAGAGCAGCGCATCATGGTGAACTGCATGGGATCAATGGCAAAGTTCTCGTCCTGTAAACCGGCCTGTCCACGAAATTTGTTACAGCCGGTATTGCCAGACACCGTCATTTGTTCGCCAAAATCCAGTTCGGGAATTTTATAGTCGAGTTCCTCAGCGTCAATTTTGCTGCCATTGATACTTTCAAGCAGCCAGCGGTGATGCTGCAAATCGCCCTGTGTGACGATGCTGGTTTTGTTGCATAAATTAAAGACCCTGAATACGGTGAACAGGCCATCGTAGCGGGTTGCAAAACCAATATTGTTTCTGGCGGCGGGGTCACGGTTGATTCTTCCTTCCACTACAACACAAATAGCCTGGTAAGGTTTACTGGTGTTGTCCTGTGATAACTGCCTGAGTTGCTCGCGCTGTGACGGGGCAGTGTCCGGGCTTAGCCAGTAACATTGAGAGTTAATCGAAGGGCAAAAGGTATTGACCTCGTGGCCATAGGTGTACTGGCCGCGATAGCGAATACTATTATCTTCAGCGAAAGCAGGCAGTGACAATGCCAGTAAGATTATTGATGTAATCAGCTGTGTCAATGTAGTGCCCTGCCGCAACCGACCAGTTGTCTTCCATTCGCTATAACGAAAACACTGACGTCAAACATCTCGCCGGACATGCTGTCTGCGCAAGCCTTGCCTTTAATCACAACTTCCAGGTTCCGTTCCTTAATAGTAAAAACGGTCTTGCGCTTTTCCTGGTTAACAGCAGGTTCAACATAGGGATAGGTTGTTTTCTTCTGGCCATAATCGGTAACCAGTAAAATTCTCTCACCATTGGTTATTTCCAGTAACCAGCCCGGTTCCTGTCCGACGGCACGAAAGGAGACGCCTCTTAACTTTGCGGCATGCCACACATCTTGGCTCGCGATTTCTTCTTCTGTTTCTGTTGCGCCCGGGCTGTTTTCAGGAAGAGCTGCAATCTGAACAAGTAAACAAAAGGAAGCAATAAAAGCACTCTTTAAGACAAGGTGCCTACGGGGTTTTTGGGTTCGGATATATTCCATGGTTTGTTAAATTGCATTCAAATTAGGCCCGGTATTTGCACTGTTCATAGATCTTTGCTGAGAAGGCTATGATAAATATGATCAGGCCATTAGGCACCTGTTCATGGGTCAATGGCATCTGCAAATACTGGCTGTTTTTAGCTCATTATCTGGTGCAATTTCACAAAAGGCCTGTGCTGCGCTCTACTGGAAGTGAATTTAGCTGGAATCACCCTTCACAGGCTGAACCTCAATAGCAGGTTTTCTCCCTTCACTAATAGCAAAAGCCTCTTTATGTCGCGATACGGCCTCTTGGCGGACGCGCACGAGATAACCTCCCAGCGCTCCACCACCGACAGCCAGTGTCAACAAGCCCAGTGTAAGAAACTGGCTGAATATCATCAGTGAGCCAGCCGCGATAATACCAATAAAACCCGCACCCAGTTTGAAGCTGGATCTGGCATGCGCACGATTAGTCTCTTTGCGGATTTCTTCATGACTTTTGCGGATAAGTCTGGTCTTTTGGCGTTCGGCGTCAACTCGCAATTTTTCCCGCTCTTTGGAAAATTCATCTTTGGCCTGCGCCAGTGCATCTTTTTTAACATGGCTGGCGATGGAGGCAAACCAGAAAGCGGTAACCAGGCCAATGATCAAAGCAAGCAATAACACTGCCAGCCAAAACTCCTGGTCACCAGATTTTAGTGCTGCTAGTGTCATAGCTAGAGTAGCGATTTGTATGATCAGGATGCCCGGCAGATATTTCAGCATGTTGATATATTAGTCAGAATGTAGTTGATGAATCAAGCGCCCAAAAGCAATGTAAGCTGTCAGAGTTGTTGAATTGCATTGAAATTTGACCTGGCATTTACACTGATCATTGAGTCATGCTGGTCAGCCTGTGATAAATGCTATCAAATCTTGAGTAGGCGCTGGATGGATCAATAACTAATGGAGGACGGCCACGTAATCGAGATAGCTGATCAAAATAAAATCGCTACTCCCCCCCCCCATTGCTGTCCCATTCAAATTACACGTGTACATAACTCACTGTTATACATGAAAGAGATAACTGTTTATGTCATCCGAAACATGAACTGGCAACGGTCGCC
>JAJDNP010000011.1 GCA_022340645.1 Gammaproteobacteria bacterium
ATAAGTCAGACCAGTACGGGAGGCTCGCATTGTTGGCTGATTTTTTAGATGGCCAGGCCAGTTTGCAAGTTAACATTATTCAGATCAATTATTAATCGTTAATTTTACATCTGCCTGTTTTAACGTGTTGCTATTCCATGCAACAATCGCCCGAGAATATCCGTACCCGTTATCACCCGTTTTTCACTGGACCAGATAAGAATAAGATCGTTATCTATCACCTCATCGTCTCCAGCCTTTTCATTAACCTTTAATTTTGTTAACACTTTACCAAGCAGGGTATTCACATCAGTGACAATAACGGGACGGTGGCAATAGTTATAAGGCCTGGTCGGCCGTTTGCTAAAAATGGCATCACGCAGAAAATCATTTGCATTTAAAACCATGCAGGGCTGATTCTGTTGATCAACAATAATTACCCACTTCTTGCCAGAACGGTTAATGCTGCTCAAAAAGGTATCATTCGCATCAGGTTCAAAATCCGGAAAAACAGGCATGCCTTCTTTTACCGGCAGGCTAATAATACTCTCAGCATCAATCTGCACGCCTTCCTGGGTCACAACAATATCATCCAGTTTCAGAAAATTCATTGCGCCGATGCCTTCGAGGCGACTTATATCTGATTCGTCTGCTTCAATATGCTTGCGAATCAGGGTATGCAGATCCCGCTCCCTGAAGTAACTGATACCCTCCTTGCCAAGCCATTTATCCAGTACCAGTGCGCTGGGCTTAGCCACCGGGTATAGCAATAACTGGTAAAAACGTAATACAGGCGCCAGTAGAGAACCCATATGCATGGCATTGCGGGAAAAATATGCCTGTGGCGCGATTTCACCGGCGAAGGTAATCAGTACGGTTGAAAATAGAAAAGCAGTCAGCCCGGTCATCACGGAATTTGACAACAGTGTCAGTAGCACATTTATGGCAACATTGCCCCAGAGGACAGTAGTCAAAAGAAAATTGGAATCTCTGCGCAATGCTAGAATCTTTAGTGCCGCAGGATTAGCCGCTTGCGCTTCCACTTCCAGACGCAGGCGACTGATGCCCAGTAAAGCCAGGTTGAGGCCCGAGAACATTGCAGACTGACTGATACAAAAAATAATTCCTGCCCATACCAGAACATTTAGCGATATAGATTCCACCTTGGTCTCCGATTATTATTGATTAACACATACTTGTTGCCAACTTGGTACGACTGATAATACCTGTAACTTGCATCATGGAATACTGGACAGAATACACCCGTTTTTTAACGCCCTGTTTGTCATTCTCGAACCTTTTTACCGCGGTACCAATATTTCTCGCATTAACTAAAAATTATAGCGCGAGTGAACGCGAAGGTATTGCCAGTATTTCGGCTGTTAACGTAATACTCGTCCTTGTGCCAGCAACATTTTCAGGCTAAACGATATTGCAAACCATGGGAACCAGCCTGGCATCGTTCCGTGTCGGTGGAGGTATCGTGTTACTGCTGATGTCGCTGGCCATGTTAAATGGTCAAACTGGCTCAGTACGAACAAGGCCGGAAGAAGAAGCTGAAGTCAGGGATGAAAAAACAAGTACAGCCATGTTCTAGCGGCATGGCAAGTCCTCCGTGACGTATTATTAACCCGGCGACAATATATATCGCCGGGTTGATAGTTTATAGTCCTTAAAACAAACAAATTGTAACGGGGTTATTCAGAGCTGTGTAAATATTGGGCGGAAGACCACGTTTAGCGATTCAGCTCGGGTGTTTCATTAGTTGTTATATATGCAACGCGTTCAGCAATGTTAGTTGCTCTGTCACCGATGCGTTCCAGGTTATGTGCGATCCATAACAGATAGGTGTATACAATTTTATGATCTACCTCACCGCTTATTTCGCGTAGCATAAAATCATCGAATTCCTGTTCGGCGCTGTCAATCTCATCATCCATGCATGCCGCATTTCTGGCAAGCGATTCATCTGTTTCATCATAAGCCTGCATGACGGCATTTAGCATTGTTTTGCACTTGTCGCCCATTTCCGAGACAGGCTGTACGTGCCGGGCATCAGGAGGAGTTTCGAACTTAAGTACTATCCTGGCGATCGCTGCTGCGTGATCAGCAATGCGCTCCAGCTCCATGGAGATAAAGATATCACTCATTAGTTTGCGTAGATCACTGGCGACAGGTTGTTGCAGTGCAATGGTTCTGATGCACTTATTTTCAATCTTGTGTTGCAGCTGATTTATCAGGCTGTCTTCGGTTATTACCTGTGCTGCCGTATCAACATTATTTTCCAATAAGCTTTGTAACGCCCTGTCCAGTGCAAGACTCACCAGGCTGTACATTTCATCCAGATCATTTTTTAGAGCCTGTTCGTTGGATTCAAGTATTCTTCTAACTGTCAATTATTCTCTCCCGTTACCGCTTTCTGTTCGGCTTTAAAATTCATCAGATAGTATCATGTGTTTGATTATAGGAGATCAAAGGGGACGGAGGGATTATTTTTTAACCACTTTGCAGTACTAATCATTTTTTAATCCCTCCGTTCCCTTTGAATTATTCGTTTTAATACTCATTTCCGCCAGCTTGAATTCTGATATCGGCTCAGGTCCTGTCATTACGCTTATCGACTAAAAAATTGCCCTGATTGGTCGAGCAGTTCGATAACGCGTCATCCAGGTAACTGTCATCCTTCAGTTGTACACCGGATAATTGCAGTCGCTCGGCTTCATCGATCAACCAGACCAGACGTTGACTTGCGTCCTCAAAGCTCAACCCTTTTGGCCGGATATTGGATATGCAATTGCGTTGTGCATCAGAGCACCCGACATGTGCACGATAGGTAAAATATATACCGAGACTATCGGATGCACTTAATCCAGGCCGTTCACCAATCAACATCACAACGAATTCGGCTTTCATGATCTGGGCAATTTCATCACCGGCCGCGACTCGCCCCTGGCGGAGCAGACAGATCGCAGAGCATCGATGACTGCTGCTCCTGAGATCATCGACAAGCCGGATCACCATCGGCACCGCCTGCTGTTCGATTGCGGTGGCGGAAAGCCCGTCGGCAATCACCATACAAACATCGACAGGATTATCGTGCTGGTGTCGCCATCGCGTCAAAAAATCAGCAGATCCCTGATGTAATTGTCGTCCCAGGTCGGGTCGTTGCAGGTAGGTCAGGCGGTCCGGCGCCCGGGTTTTGAGACTAAACACGGGAACACCCAGAGCCCCTAACGCTGGCTCGATGGCAATCCAGTCTACCGCTTTATTCACCGCATCCCGTGCGCAGGCATGGGCTAACTGGAACTGAAGTTGATCTGAAGTAGGCTGACTGACGCCGACGCGTCCCATACCAATCCGCGCATCAGTATATTTTCTCAAAGCCTGCCATCGATTTTCGATCACAGTATCGCCAGCATTGCTGGTGATTCCTTGTTTAAGGGTAGTGGAATCCGACCGTTTCATGTTGAGCCGTTCATCTACCACGGTTTAGCAAGTAACCGGTCAAACCCGGGTGGCAATTCCTGCCCGACCTTCAATTTACCGGCTTCAGAAAAAATACCCATGCGCTGCAACCATGCCTCAAATTCTGCTGCCGGCCGCTTGCCCAGTACCTCGCGTACATATAATGCATCGTGGAAGCTGGTGCTTTGATAATGCAGCATGATGTCATCACTGCCAGGCACACCCATAATAAAGTTGACCCCGGCAACCGCAAGCTGCGTCAGCAGCATATCCATATCATCCTGGTCGGCATCTGCGTGATTGGTATAACAGATGTCGCAGCCCATCGGCAGGCCCAGCAGTTTGCCGCAAAAATGATCTTCCAGCCCGGCGCGAATGATCTGCTTCCCATTGTACAGGTACTCGGGGCCGATAAAACCCACCACCGTATTGACCAATAGCGGCTTGAACGCTCTTGCCACCGCGTAGGCGCGCGCTTCGCAGGTCTGCTGATCTACTCCATGGTGTGCATTGGCCGATAAGGCGCTGCCTTGCCCGGTTTCAAAATACATGACATTGTCCCCATGCATGCCACTCTCAAACTCAGAACCTCGATTCAGTTGCAGTGCCGCATCCCGGGCCTCGCCCAGCATCGCCAGGGTGACACCGAAACTGTCGTTCGCTTTTTCGGTACCCGCAATGGATTGAAAAACCAGGTCAAGAGGCGCTCCCTGTTGCATCAATTGCAGTTGGGTGCTTACATGGGTTAACACGCAGGACTGGGTTGGAATCTCATAGTGATTGATTACATCATCAAGCATGTTCAATAATGCAAGCACCGCTCGCGGGCTGTCACTTGCCGGGTTGATGCCGATCACGGCATCACCATTGCCGTACAATAAACCGTCCAGCACACTGGCAGCTATCCCTGCCGGATTATCGGTGGGATGATTGGGTTGCAAACGTGTGGACATACATCCTTTACGCCCGATGGTATTGCGGAAGCGGGTCACCACTTCACACTTCTGCGCAACCAGGATCAAGTCCTGAACGCGCATGATTTTGGACACCGCTGCCGCCATCTCCGGGGTTAAACCCGGGGCCACCTGTTGCAGCATCTCACGGTCCGCCTGTTCCGACAATAACCAGTCACGAAAATCACCTACCGTGAAAGCAGACAAGGGTGAAAACGCGCTGCTATCATGACTATCGATGATCAGGCGCGTGACCTCATCCTCCTCATAGGGAACCACCGCCTCATCAACAAATTGCTTCAGCGGTACATCCGCGAGGGCCATTTGTGCGGCAACACGTTGCTGTGCACTTTCGGATGCGATCCCGGCCAGGCAATCACCGGAGCGCAACGGTGTGGCCTTTGCCATGAGGTCGCGAAGACCCTGGAAGTTCCAGGTGTGAGAATTCGTTGTGGCCTGGTAGAGAGACATATCACTCCGTCAGGATGAAACCTGAACCATCAGTCTGATCAATTCAGCAGATAATACGGAATTTCAGCAGGCAGCACCACGGATTATTAAACCCGCATAATGGATCAGAGTGGACACGATACCGTCGTCACATAACAATTACCGGCTACAGGTCACGGTTTTACTCGGGCTTACAAATCTGCAAGGCACTGCCCCCTTTATCGTGTTACCTGAACCCTTATCACTTTCAGGAATTGAAATTGACAAGCACCATGCCAATGCTTAGCCAAACTCCAAAAGTAAAGTAAGGGGTGATCCATAAGGCTTCTTTCTTCCATACTTCCCAGTCACTGGATTGAACACGCCGCGTTAAAGCATCTTGAATGCCTTCTTCAATATTAAGATATTGCATGCCTGATCTTGAGCCATCCTTCTTTCTCGATAAATACATTGGGATATCTAAAAACAGCATGATGTAAGCGCTGCCTATACAGCTCAAAAGGCCGATGCTCATTAATAACTGGTAGACACCGTCCAGCATGATAAAACCTGTTACAAAACAACCGGCCGCCAGTAAAACCATCACAACCCAGGCCGATTCCTCCATGCCATGCCAGAAGTGATTAAGCGTGAGGGTAGCATACCAGCAGCAGCCCTGGGCCAGAACAATGACTGGAACGATTGTGTAGGAGATGAAAGTAATTGCTGGTGAATTGAGCAGGGCGCCAAGATCATAGATTAAAAGAGCGCACTGAATACTGAAACATATCTCTGCTATGGTCGCACACCCTCTGCCAAGAACTACGGATGATAATGGCGTGTCAAATAAACAATAACGCTCCAGATCCACTCTTGGATAAAAAGAACGGAAAGCGCAAATCATCACGTATATTCCAGATAATACTGGCTGTGAATAAGAAAAGTTCTGCATATCCGTTCGCATTCCGATTGCTGCCAACCAGATCAGGATATT
Source organism: Gammaproteobacteria bacterium (assembly GCA_022340645.1). Taxonomy (GTDB): domain Bacteria; phylum Pseudomonadota; class Gammaproteobacteria; order SZUA-229; family SZUA-229. The sequence continues at coordinate 5,821 of JAJDNP010000011.1, forward strand.
GATTACGGCGGTAAAACACAGGAATTTCCACCAGATATATGTCTTATTCATTGTGGATCACTCTCTTATGCGTATTTGCCACACCTGTTCGTTGAAGCTAATCGATACAGAATTCAAAAGATAACAGGATTGACACATAATCGTAATATTATGGTGATAATAACGCAATAGCGCGACAGGCATAACTTGCAGCCAGATCGACCAATGACGTTTTATCTCTATTATTTAATGGGACGGAGGGATTAAACTTTGACCAATCCTGATGTGATTGTTACTATCAGTTAAAATTAATCATTAGCAAGGGAGTTGCTTTGCCTGGACGTGCAAGGATGTACCTGCCAGGTTATCCCGCCACAATGCACAACGCGGTAATAATGGTGAAGCCTGTTTTATCGGGCCTGAAAATTAGCAGTATTATTTGGAGATGTGGGAAGAAATGGCGTCAGGCCATGACGTTTCTGTACAGCTTATTGTTTAATGTCAAATCATATACATGTTTTAGCAACGCTCAAAGAATAAACATCAATTTTAAATACAATGAAAGTTGCTGGCTACAGGTACGCGCAATACATCAATAGAAACTATCAGCGAATTGGCACATTGCTCAATAATCATCCCAACGACGTAGATGTTGATTTAATTCCAAAAGCAGGACAATATTGTCAACCTGTTGGAGATGACCGGTTCAACAGTGCCATTGAAAAGAAGTATGGTATTAAACCTGGACGAACAGACGGGAACAGACGTGGACAGCCATGTTTAAGAGATAACAATGCGGTTAAAATTTAATACCTCCGTCCCCTTTAGAACGGTAACTCTATTTCTACTTCGAAAAGGTGAATTCGAATGTGGAAATTATTATTATGATTCACCATTCAGATTGAGAAATTAAAAATGAGTAAAGGTACAGTTAAGTGGTTCGATGCTGCTAAAGGCTATGGTTTTATCACGCCCGATGATGGAGGGAAAGATCTCTTCGTTCATCATTCAGAAATTAAAAGCGGAGGCGGCTACGCGTCGCTTAATGAGGGTCAGAAAGTTGAGTTTGAAGTTGGCCAGGGCCAGAAAGGTCCATGTGCAACTAATGTTGTGCCTGCCTAAATGCAGCGCACATGACAAGCGCATGCAGTCGTGCAATGTGCCCGCTGTGCGTGCACATTGCCGCTAATGCCTGGCGTAATACGGCTTAATGAATGAGGCGTGCCAGTTCAGCCTTAGTAGTTCTTGCCTGGTTAGCATTTCTGGCTAGTCTGGGGTTGCCAGCTGTGCACTTCCAGGGTGTAGAGCCATACATGGGATGGATGGCCGCCTGGGCGATAATCGTGAAGATTCCAGAATCATTTAGTGATTTGTCTAGCGTGTTGTTCGGGTTAGTTGGAGTAGGAAATATAATAATTGTTTTCTCGCCAGCGGCATTATTTTATCCTGGAAAACGGCTATATAAATTCATCGCATTGTTTTACATGATCCTGTTTTTTATCGCACTGGCCTTTTATGGCGAAGGACGCGCCGCCGGCTACTACTTATGGGTTGCCTCGCTGCTGGGCATTTCTGCTGGTTTTGGTTTATTAAGCAGGATAGTGCCAGATAACAACCACCTCATAATCAACGCGGCCAGGCGGCGCAATTGAGGCAAAACACCAGGTATCACCACCGCTCACAGCTAAAACAGGAGGAATCCTATATCACTTGCTGATCTCATCACAACATTGCAGCTGACCATCCAATAACCTGTCATCCGGGCGAAACCTGTTTTTCCAGCATAAATTTAATACAAAAAGCGGGCAAGATATCCGGCTTTACCATATTGATACCTTGCATGACATGAGGTGCAATGCCTGTTGTTTATTGTTTCCTACGTGCTGAATTGACCACATATTACTCGCAGAATTATTGATTAATATCATTGCCAGTCCAGGCTTGCCGTGAAAATATTTAACTGTATTTATGATTTACGTTAATCTTTATATTTATGTATTTCTAATGTGATTGGTTTTATACTTTTCAAACGTCAAACATGCAACAGGATTGATCATGTCTACACTGTCACAGCTTTCTCTTTGCCCGGCACCCTATAGTAGCCAGACAGTTGAAATTGTTGAGCGCAAGGGCATTGGTCATCCGGACACGATGTGTGATGCGCTGGCGGAAGAGCTCAGCCGTACGCTATGCCGTTATTATCTGGACAACTTTGGCCTTGTACTTCATCACAATGTGGACAAGGCCTTACTTTGGGGCGGTATTTCTCAGGCGAAATTTGGCGGTGGAAAAATTATATCCGCCATGGAGATTTTTCTCGCGGGACGTGCAACAGATGAGTTTAAAGGCGTTAAGGTTCCCATTGATGAACTTGTAGAAACAAGCTGCAGACAATGGCTCAAATCAAATTTTCATGCGCTTGATGCCGAGCATGATATTAAACTGCACAGCTTGATCCGGCCCGGTTCAGCAGACCTGGTTGAACTGTATTTGCGCCAGCAGCAAACGGGTATCGCATTGGCAAACGACACATCCTGCGGTGTAGGTTATGCCCCGCTCAGTGAGCTGGAAAATATTGTACTGCATGTTGAGCAAACTCTGAATTCAGCCGAGATCAAGGCGGCACATCCACAACACGGTGAAGATATCAAAGTGATGGCGGTACGCCATTATGATGATATTGAACTGACCATCGCCTGCGCATTCGTTGACCGCTATATCTCGGATGTTGATGATTATGCGCAAAAGAAAGCACAGCTTGCCAGCCTGGCTGAAAAAATCGCAAGAACCGTATCAGACAAAGCGATACGTATTTCTGTTAATACAGCAGATGATTTGAAAAAAGGCAGCCTCTATATTACAGTGACAGGCACTTCGGCAGAATCTGGCGATGACGGTGAAGTGGGGCGTGGCAATCGAGTCAATGGCCTGATTACCCCGTACCGTCCG
>JAJDNP010000013.1 GCA_022340645.1 Gammaproteobacteria bacterium
ACATTATCGTTGCACAGAAGAAATAATCTATGACTCCATTGCTGTCCCATTTAAATTACAGGCGTACACATAACTCACTGTTATACATGAAAGAGATAACTGTTTATGTCATCCGAAACATGAACTGGCAACGGTCGCCCGAGACACGCTGTGAATACCTCCTTGTACGCTCGTATGCCGCATCCATGCGGCATACGGTCTCGCACAACAGTTCCCAATCCATGTTTCTAACATTAAGTGGGACAGCAATGTCTATGACTCATAACTTGCTCATTGTTGAAGATAACACCGAAACGCCAGGCAGATTCAGCTGCATGCAAATCATATCGACTGTGACGCGGACATTGCAGCCCCGTCTCGATGTCGATTAACTTTAAGGTGGTGAGCTTGATTTCCTTGTGGCCTGCGTACGCCCCCTTTCCGCAGTGCTGTATAAGGCTTTGCCGTTGCAGGTGAATTATTCCTTAGAAAAAACAGATGACAAAAGCCTGAAGATATTTTTCGAACCGGTACTCACGTATAATTACGCGAATGCAGTCAAACAAACACATACCTTTGATGAAACTGGAACAATACTGGCCGGGTGCTTTAGCTGACCATGAGGTCCATATCTGGCATCTTGCTGCCGGGGAACAGTCGAAAGAGCTGCTTAACCACACGGATTGTCTTTCAAACAGGGAGAAAGACAAAAGTAACAATTTTATACTGGAAAAAGACCGCCTGGGATACATCACGCGCCGCGTGTTTCTCAGGAAAGTGCTTGCCTGTTACCTGGATGTTGCCTGCGACCAGATAAAGTTCACAGAAAATGATTATGGCAAGCCATTTATCGAGGGCTCGATAAACCCGCAATCATTGCAGTTCAGCCTGAGTAAAAGTCACGACCATGTACTGCTCGCTATTACACAACACCGGTTAATTGGCTGCGATATCGAAAAGTACAATGAGGCCCTGGATTACAAAACAATCATCGATAAATTTTTTTCAGCTCAGGAAATAAACTATATTCTTGGCAGCAGCAATCAACAAACCTGTTTTTTTGACTACTGGTCTGCCAAAGAAGCTTATATCAAGGCGCGCGGCGAAGGCCTGTCATTGCCACTGGACCAGTTCACACTGCACATTGATAACAATGAATATGTTACTATGCTGGAAAATATTTTCGACCAGCAGGATATCGATAAATGGCATATACAATGTTTAAAAATTGATACTGGTTTTTCTGCCGCTGTTGCCATCAAAGGCAAGTTAAGTATTGTCAAAATGACTGACATGATAAAATTTATAAATTTATGATTGCAGAATCTACGAACGATTTGCAGACACGATATACCCTGACCGGCGCCTCACTCGATACTCTCAATCTCGCAGCGGCCATTTGGCTGGCGCCGGTATTTTAATAGCCAGGGCGCCGCCTGCCGATGACCGGCCGCGGTGTTTTTAAACACTCTCGTTTTCTTTTTGCCTGTAGCTGCATCACGTAACCAGCCAATACCGAATCTTCCTTTACTTACATCAAATTCCAGTAAAATAACACTTCTCTCTAACCTCCCCAGATAACACAAATGAATACTGAACAAAAAACCATTATCGAAGTAAAACCGAATACCTTTATTTTTGAAAAAAAACACGCCCTGCCTTTGGATATCTGCCAGGAAATGATACGGCGGTTTGAGGCGGACACCGAAAACCAGTATCCGGGCAGAATCAGCCAGTCATTTGTTGAAGACACCAGCATGAAACGTTCAACCGACCTGGTTACCAGCGGCAAGGAAAACTGGAAAGACCTGGATCATGAGCTGTTTCGCTCGCTCAGCCAGGCACTGGTTGAGTTCAGGGAAACCTACCCCTTTTTCAAAGGCCCGTTTAAAGATAATGGTTATGCCATACAGCGCACCAATGCAGGCGAATACTACCACTGGCATATCGATGGCGGCAGTCACGAATTTGCCGACCGTCAGCTTGTTGCAGTATGGTATCTAAATGATGTGGATGGGCCGGGCGGTGAAACAGAGTTTTCCTATCAGCAGGCCAGGGTGAAACCGGAAGCTGGCAAACTATGCCTGTTTCCGCCTTTCTGGACGCATGAACATCGCGGCGTAACACTGGAAAAAGGTGTGAAATATATTGCGACCACCTGGGTGGTTTTTGCATAAAATATTTTTAATCCGCGAATAACACTAAGGACGCGAAGAAAAACTTTTTATGTTTTCAATATTTCCGTCTTTTACTACGCGCGCTACCTGCGCTATGTCCATCGGACCGTACTAGCGTACGTTAAAAATGCTCAAGGCATTTTAGTGCGTTATTCGCGGACAATAGTTTTTTAATGATTCTATGTGCTTAAGGCAACTCTGATTAATTATCATAAATTCTGGCGATACCCAATAACCTGAATCAAGGCATTGGTTTGAAAGCATACTTCTTGTATGGTGAAAAGCAATAACGCAGAGTCAGGTTATTGGGTATCGCCCCACGGGGCGGGCTTTCAAGCGCACATCTTCTGCGTTATGCCTCTTATGAAGGCAGTAAGTATTCATTGCGAAACATGCCTTGAATCTGTACGCTTGAAAGTCCGCAGAACTTTATGATAATTAATCAGAGCTGCCTTAAATTAATTCGGTGTCTTTTGAAATAAAACAACCAAAAAGCAAGGCTGAGTTTAAGCGTTATTATCGCCTGCGCTGGGAAATACTGCGGGCGCCATGGAACCAGCCGGAAGATTCTGAAGTTGATAACCTGGAACAACAGTGCGTTCATGTTATGGCCATTGATACTGCCAGTGAAGACAAAAGCAATGTTATCGGTGTTGCCCGCCTGCAATTCAATTCAGACACGGAGGCGCAAATTCGCTACATGGCGGTTGCCCCGGAACATGAAAGAAAAGGTATCGGACGAACGATGATCCAGGCACTGGAGAAGGTCGCGCAAAATGCCTGCTGCAAAACGATCGTTCTTGATGCAAGGGAGCCGGCGCTTGGTTTCTATCAAAAGCAGGGATACGAAGTTACAGAGAAAAGTTACTTGTTGTTTGATGAAATACAGCATTATCGAATGAAAAAAGTGCTGAGGGTTATTAGGTAAATTTTTCACCGCGGAGGCGCGGAGACACAGAGTTTTTAATTTGAGAAATAAATATAGTGCAGGTTCGAATTTATTCGGACCATGGTTCTAGAATGTGCCCGTATCGTCCGAATAAATTCGAACCTACGTTGAGTAAGGCTCCGGATTTTACCAGTTAAACTCGGCATCTCCGCGACTCTGGGGTAAAAAAACAGGAAGGCAAATCCATTGAAAACATTCATAAAACAGAAAATACACAATAAAGAATATTACACCGACGAAAAATGTTTCATCACTGAACTGTCCAACTCAGCTGACGATCCGGAGTTATCCATTGCCCAGGCGAGAGTGGAACCCGGTGTTACCACTCGCTGGCATCGCCTGAAAGGAATCACTGAGCGCTACTGTATTATCAGCGGCAGCGGCCTGGTTGAAGTTGGAGAACTGCCAGCACAAACTGTTAACGCCGGCGACGTAGTGCTGATCCCACCTGTGTGCCGTCAACGGATCACCAATAATGGTTCATGCGATTTAATCTTTCTCGCATTATGCACACCCAGGTTTATAAACGAGGCTTATGAAAGCATTGAAGATAACCTCGAATAACTGACATTCAAATGTTTTTCTAGAACTGCGAAAAATCTGCCGTGAACGGGCTGTCATGAAATTCTTATTTTTTTCCGCAAATACACGCAAATCAAAACATAATTTTTATGAACGCCAGGCCTGCATACGATACATTGCAGGCAATACCCGCAAACAACGCACTAAAATGCCGGGAGCATTTTGAACGTACGCTAGTATGGCCCGAAAGACATCGCGCAGGAAGCGCGTAGTAAAAGACGCAAAGAAATGCTTTTTTTATACTCCACAGATTAACGCGGATTGAAACGCGATAGATGCGGTTCGTGCCTTACTGCATTCTACGGCAATACCTCAGACTCCTGAAAACAGACCTTCGGACATTTATATCGACAGTAATATTCAGCCACGAGCAGACCATCATATGTGGTTACTCTGACCCTGAACTTCTAATCCTGTTGACTATACTTGTGGGAGGATTCGCGGAAGAGGCGATCGTTTTGATTCGACTACCGATACCACCATCCGCCATACTTAAAATTCGAACAGCACGCCGGCGTTGGGTAATTCACTAATCCACGGGAGCATTAAAGTGTCCAGGCAGAATATTGCAACAAATTGTACAGCCGTTACCCTGCTTTGGCTGGCTATCGTTATGCCCGTCTCTGCTTCGTCAATTGATGATTTCAATTCGTGGACGCAGGTACAGGATCCGCCTCATACTGGCATGACGGGCAGCATCGACAATCTCACCCAGGCCACGCTCACTGCCATCGGTCCTGTGCCGGCAGGCACCGACATCGGTTACCAGAGCGTTAACGGCAACAACGTGGCCAGTTCGTCGTACGGCAGCTACTTTTCGGCCAGCCAGGACTTCCACATTGCGGTTGACTTTGCTTTGACCTCTCTTTCTCCGACCGGTTTTGCCGCCATCGGCTTTGGCGTTGGCGAAGATAGCGCCGGCACGAACTCGGCTGGCGCACTGCTGGCTATCCTGAACGGTGGAGCGCCCGTTTTTTCCGGCGGCGCACGAATCAACGACATTTCGCAAACTCAGGTATTGCCGGTCCCGGGCCTCACCACCAGCGGCCGCTTTTTCGTGCATTACGACAGCCTTTCCGGCGACATCAGCTACGGAGTGAATGCCACTCCCGGCAGTGCCGCGCCCAGTTACAGCGGCACATTCAGCGGCCTTCAGCACAGCTGGAATGGCGACCACCTGCTCGCCTCCTTCTTTCTGAGAAGCGACGATCCGGCTTTCTTTTCGGCATTGACGTCCGGTACGGTCAGCGCGGTATTCAGCAACTTCGAAGTGCTCGAGGGGACACCCGTTTCGATCGTGCCGTTGCCGGCGGCAGTGTGGCTCTTCGGCTTTGGACTTGCAGGTTTAATCGGGATAGCCAGACGTAAAGCACGGTCAGGTATATAGGCATTGAAGTCGATGATGTTTTAGAGGCTAAACAGACCGAAGTGTAATCATTAATAGCCGGTCACGATTATTTACCATTAGTCGTTGTCCGGCCATGAGCAGACTGCCAGGAAAAACTAATTTTTTCCGCAAATGAACGCACTAAAATGCCGGGAGCATTTTGAACGTACGCCAGTACGATCCGAAGGATGCAGCGCAGGAGGCGCGTAGTAAATGCACGCAAATAATAAACATTGGTAAAAACGATTCCATGCTTTTAAATATCTGTGTTCATCTGCGTTTATCTGTGGATAATTTATTTTTTTGTTTTTAATAATTCGCGTGTATTTGCGTTCATTTGCGGAAGAATCTAATAGTTTTTTCTTTTTCACCAACGGGCATTCAGGGTCGATTTTTCTCTATCAGATAAATTTTCTGGATGTCCGTTATTAAAACCACATTCAATCCGTAGGTTGGGTTAATGATCAGGCTACCTGGAAACCGGCCAGGCGTTCCCCTCGCAGGCCTTGCAGGCGAATTCCTCCAGCTTGAGGGTATCCCTGGTGAAATTGCGTATGCCTTCAGCCAGTTTCTCGGTAGCCATGCCGTCCTCGTTCATGTCCCAGCGGAAGCGGCGCTCGTTCATTTCGACTCGAGGAATGTCCATGCCGCGCGCGGCGTCGACGTTGAGGTGGCGGATCACCACGCCTTCGGCATTGCGCAGTTCTTCCATCAGGCTGGGGGCGATGGTCAGCAGGTCGCAGCCGGCCAGTTCGAGAATCTCGCCGGTGTTGCGGAAGCTGGCGCCCATCACCACCGTTGCATAACCATGATGCTTGTAGTAGTTGTAGATCCTGGTTACCGACCTGACACCGGGATCGTCCGCAGGCACGTAGCCGTCCACCCCTTCGGCCTTCTTGTACCAGTCAAGGATGCGTCCCACGAACGGTGAGACCAGGGTCACCCCGGCTTCGGCACAGGCAATGGCCTGGGCCAGTCCGAACATCAGCGTGAGGTTGCAGTGGATGCCACGCCGCTGCAGCTCGCCGGCGGCCTTGATACCCTCCCAGGTGGAGGCGACCTTAATCAGGATCCGGGCCGTGTCCACGCCTGCGTCCGCGTACAGGCCTATGATCTTCTCGGCGCGGGCAATGGTCGCCTCGGTATCGAAGGACAAACGTGCGTCCACCTCGGTGGAAACACGGCCGGGTACAATCTTGAGGATCTCGGCGCCGAAATTTACCGCCAGCCGGTCCATCATGTCGCGGGCGCGGCTCTCCATGGCCTGGCTACGGCCCGCGGCGTAGTCGATGGCATCGTCCAGCAGATGCCGGTACCTGGGCTGCCGGGCCGCCTTGTATAGCAGCGACGGGTTGGTGGTTGCGTCGGTGGGCCTGTAGCTGGCTATGGAGTCGATGTCGCCGGTGTCGGCGACCACCGTAGTCATCTGTTTCAACTGCTCGAGCTTATTCATTAACGTGGGGCCTCGTGCGGCATGGACGGTACGGAAAATATAAACACCCTTTGTAAGCCGAGTCAAACCAGGTTAAACAGAATGGGTGTTCAGCATTTCATGTCATATTCTGTTTAAAGATAAAAGCAGCCAGAAAGGCTGCCATTATCATGTTAAGAAGTAGTTTGGAAATTTTTTAACAGCCCCGATGGGTAATCGGTAAAGGCTTACAAATTTTACAGACTTAATGGTTTTTCAAGCCAGATGAATATAACTTTTCCTTTCTCTCTCTCCTTTGATGCTCACGTATTTTGGCCAGTTGGTCTTCTTCAGCCCTCGACCCTGGTTTTATCAGCAATCCATTTAACGCCTTAGAATCATTGCTACCGCTCATAACCAGTCTCCTTGAATATGATGTTATACAAGCACAGCTATTTAAACAGATAACTCACGACCGTTTGTTACAACAATCTTAAGATTTGCAGTCAGACAGGAATGGCTTTTCCCCGCGTGGGCGCGGCTCCTGCAGGAATGAGATGCAATATATTGCAGGACCGGGCCCCGGCCGGGAATAGTGGCGGCATGTTACAAAAACTTCCTGTGTTTTGCCTTTCTGGACAGCTTAAAAACAGCTGTTGACAATGCGAATGGCAGCATTCACAAAAAAATGCCTGCAACGTACCTTATGCAGGCCTACGCACTGCGCTACGTCCTTCGGACCGTACTGGCGTACGTTCAAAATGCTCCCGGTATTTTAGTGCGTTCTTCGCGGACTCATTATTCAGGTAAAACATAAAAATATATCGCTACGAAGTGACAACTACTACCCAGCAAAACGAACACATGAAAGATGGAGTGATTGAATTTAATTTTTTTAATGCCATATAGAATCGCACCGATTGTGTAAGCCACGCCGCCTGCCACCAGCCAGAACAAACCGTCAACAGGCAGGTTATTAACTAATGGTTTAATGGCAAAAACAATTATCCAGCCCATAAATATATACATAAGTGTTGAAAGCACGTTATATTGCCCTGTAAAAAACAGTTTCAAAATGATACCGCTCACAGCCAGCCCCCAGGTGATACCGAACAAGGTCCAGCCGGTTACACCATTCAGTGTGACTAGCGTAAACGGTGTATAGGTTCCGGCAATGAGAACATAAATAGAAGCATGATCCATGACTCTTAGCCTGCTTCTTAACCTGGGCTCTTTAGCGCTGTGATATATTGTTGAGGCTGCATATAGAATAATTAAACTTGAGCCAAAAATGCTGAAACTGACAATATGCCATGCATTGCCATGCAGGCTGGCATGTATGACCAGGACCACCAGGGCGGCAACACTTAATAGCAAACCGATAGCATGCGAAGCGATATTAATTCGTTCTTCTATCGGCGGGTAGTGTGATATGGCTTGCATATTTATATTCAAGTTAGCCGGCGTACCGTATTTACAGATGATAAATAAGTATTAAGGAAATTTCTAAGGGAATTAATTTACATATCGGTAATCAGCTAAATTAACAGTATTTCCTGAACTAGTTAAATATGGGACCGAGTGGTTTTACAGACTCCTGTTCCATGATAATTTCTGTCTGGTTCATATCACCCGTGATATCAATATCAACTGACTTCACCCCGGGCATGGTATGCAATATATAAGCGGCCATCAACATCAGCAGTTTTTCATTATCCGTTTCTATTGCGGTTAATATTTTATCCGCTGCAATCTGGCAGCGTTGTTCGCTATCCGGACTGTCTACCCATTCACGACTCATCTGCCAGCCTCTGTCGATGTCTTCATCCAGTTTATTAAAAAAATCCCGGGCTTCAACAAGGATTTCGTCAGGCACTTCAAATGCGTTCGAACGGCCGTCAATTATGATATTCAGTTTCATAAACCACTCTCTCTTTTGAATTCATATTCTGTTAATATTGCCACAAAATGCAAACAATTATCATGTTATAACCAGCAATATTGAACAACAGTTTTTATATTTTAGGCAACTCTGATTAATTATCATAAAGTTCTGCGGGCTTGTAAGCGTGCAGATTCAAGGCAAGGTTTGCAATGTATGGCGCTTCCATTGATAAGCGCAATAACGCTGAAAATGTGCGCTTCAAAGCCCGCCCTGTGGGGCGATGCCCGAATTTATGTTAATTAATCACAGTCGCCTTAAACATGCGCAGAGAAAATTATGCTTGTTACTATTCCTGAGGTACTAAACAAAGAAGAGATCAGCCTGATTCAGGACCTTATGGCCACCGCCAATTTTCGTGAAGGCACCGCCTCTGCCGGCAGCGAGGCGCGGCGCGTTAAAAATAATCACGAGATGTTTATTTCGGAGATCGAAACGCAGCGGCTGAACAACCTGGTAATGGGCAGCCTGGTGCGGAATCCGACTTACATAGCAGCAGCATTTGCCAAAAGAATTGCCACCCCCTTCTACGCGAAATATACCACAGGCATGTATTATGGCAATCATATCGATGATCCTGTCATGGGGCCGCCCAGCCAGCGTTATCGCACCGATATATCCATCACTATATTTCTTAATGAACCGGAAGCTTATGACGGCGGCGAACTGATCATCAGCACTACCTACGGCGAGCAGAAAGTTAAACTTGCTGCCGGCCATGCGGTGCTCTACCCTTCCTCGAGCACCCACCGGGTAGCAGAAGTAACGCGAGGCGAACGCATGGTTGCAGTCACCTGGTTACAAAGCACCATCCGCGACCCGGCAAAACGCGAAATTTTATATAACCTGAGCCAGGCACGAGAAACCCTGATACAAACCGCACCGGAATCAAAAGAGCTTGAACTGCTGAGCAACAGTTATGTTAATTTACTGAGAATGTGGTCAGATATTTAATGTTATATCAGAAATATTTTGTCCACAGATGAATACACTAAAATGCCGGGAGCATTTTGAACCTTCGCCAGTACGGTCCGAAGGACATAGCGCAGGAGGCGCGTAGTAAATAAACACAGATTAAACTATGTTATTGATCCTGCGTCATTTTGAGCGTGAGCGAAATGTTTTGAACGATTAATAAATAGATACAGCCAAACGTAGCTCACCAGCTTTCTGGATGACAAAAAATAACATGTTTTTTATCTGCGTTCATCTGTGGATATCGATTTTTTGCTTTGCCAGAAAATTGTATTCGTAACAGTGACACTTGTCAGTTTAGGCAAATCCCTGATAGCACATTTGTCTCGATTGGTGCAATCTAATGCCGTTTGATATGCAGTATTGCGTGATAACTTTATAGTAAGGAGAATTGTGATGGCTGAAAAAGAAAAAAAATCTGAAGTTGTACCGGTTAAAAAAGAGGCTGCTCGAGCTGAACCGCAGCATTTACTAAGCCCGTTCGAAGATATGGAAAGGTTAATGGAAGACTTTTTCCCCAGGTCGTGGCTGCGCCGTTACAAACATGAATGGCCGTCTTTTGGCACATTGAGCCAGCCGTTTAAAGGCCAGATGCCGAAAGTCGATATCATAGATCGTGACAATGAAATATTCATTCGTGCCGAGTTACCCGGTGTTGATAAAAAAGACATCGATATTTCGATGACAGATAACACTGTCACCATTAAGGGCGAAACCAGCAAAGAGGAAAAAGAAGAGAAAGGTGATTACTACCGCTGTGAAACGTCGCGCGGTTCTTATACCCGTACCTTATCTTTACCGGCCGGGGTCAATGCAGAAAAAACAAGTGCAACATTCAAGGATGGTGTACTTGAGCTGACCATGCCAAAAATGGAACAGGCCAAACGTCGAAATATTGAAGTGAAATAAGGCAGGCCAGCTCTGTACTACCCTCTCTGAGCGAGTCTGGTTTTTACCTGCCATGGAGCGGCGGGATCCATTTCAGGTAAACTATTTGCAATTGACCTGGCGTTTTATAAAAGTGTTTGTAACGGAAAAAATAACTTAAACAAAAGAGATTTGTAGTGTCACAGGCAAGTATTTTTATCGTTGATGATCACCCGCTTGTACGTCATGGAATGCACCAGCTTATTGATGGCGAACCTGAACTGCGTGTCTGTGGCGAAGCTGCCAGTGTGCATGAAACGCTTATGTTGCTCACAGAAACCAGGCCCGACCTGGCAATAATCGACCTGTCACTGCCTGATGGAAACGGCCTCGAACTGATAAAGCACCTGCTCGCCAGGTTTCCAGAACTTTCAATTCTTGTCTCCTCCATGCATGATGAAAGCATGTTCGCTGAACGCGCACTGAAATTAGGCGCTAAAGGTTACATATGCAAATCGGCAACCGGTGATGAAGTCATTAATGCGGTCAGGCAAATACTTAACGGAAAAAAATATATCAGCGAGCACCTGTCAGAACAGCTGGCGAAAAACAATGCAATTACCCCAACATCGGCAGAACTTTCACCGGTTAACCTGCTGTCAAATCGCGAACTCGAAGTATTTGAACTTATCGGCCGCGGTCTTGGCACGGGTGAGATTGCGAGCAATCTCAATCTCAGCATCAAAACCATCGAATCACATCGTGCCAATATTAAAAAGAAGCTGGGGCTTGGCAATGCAGGCGAGCTGACACGCCGAGCCATACAGTGGTCACTGGAATCAAACCATCTTGAAGTACTCGAATAAGCCAATGCTTGAATTACGTTACAGTTCATCTCAAAAAATCAACACCTGCCAACATTGCTGCCGCCAGCAAAACAGTCATCGCTGCCAGGCTGGCTATATAAACGCCCTGCATTTAGGTTTAATATGCAAACACCCTGAATGCGAACATGAGTGGCTCGATGCCCCAATCTAACTCTAAATCTGACCCCGAATCGAACAATAACAAGCCGCAGCAGAAACAATCCGGCGGCACCAGAAAAACAGATACCGCAGATAACAATCAGCCAGATTTTCCCATTGTCGGCATAGGCGCTTCCGCCGGCGGCCTTAATGCTTATAAAACTTTTTTCTCACACATGCCGGACAATAGCAATATAGCTTTTGTGCTGGTGCCGCACCTGGATCCCGGCCATCAAAGCCTGATGGTTGAATTGCTTTCCAAACAGACGGTCATGCCGGTTTGCGAGGTGACAGATAAAATGCAGGTAGAACCCAATCACGTTTACATCATCCCGCCAGCACGTTACCTGGAAATACAAAAGCGCAAGCTGCTACTGAGTACACCGCCGAAACCACGAGGTGTAGAAAACGCCATCGACACTTTCCTGCTCTCCCTGGCACAGGACCAGGAGGAACGCGCCATTGGCATCATTCTGTCGGGTACCGGTTCATATGGCACCTCAGGTCTGCAGGCGATCAAGGCAAACGGCGGCATGGCCATGGTGCAGCATCCCGATACTGCCGAATATGACAGTATGCCACAAAATGCGATCGACACCGGCTGCATCGATTACATTCTGGCGCCCGAGCAAATGCCAGAGGAACTAATTAAATACACACAGCATGCCTATATCAGGGGCGACTGGAAATCCGCTGCACTGCCGGAAACAGATCAGGACCAGCTTAACCATATTCTTGCCCTGCTGCGCGCCCGTCTGAAATATGATTTTCGCTGCTACCGCAAAACCATGCTGCTGCGCCGTATTCAACGCCGCATGGGTCTTAACCATGTAGACCGACTCAGTGACTATCTCGAGTTGCTGCGAAATGATGCAAATGAAGTTGATCGACTGTATCGCGACCTGCTGATCAGCGTGACCGGCTTTTTCCGTGACGCCGAAGCCTGGAATGAACTGGAGCAGCGTGTACTGCCGCAATTAGTCGAGCGCTGTGAAGCCGATAATCCGGTGCGCGTATGGGTCCCCGGCTGCGCTACCGGTGAAGAAGCCTATTCCATCGCCATGCTGCTGATAGAACAGTTTTCGGCAATGCAGAAACAGCCCGATCTCAAGATATACGCCACTGACATCGACGAAAACGCACTTGAGTTTGCCCGCCAGGGTATTTATCCGCAAAGCATCACCGCCGATATTTCGGCAAAACGTTTAGCACAGTTTTTTACAGCAACCGAGAGCCACTACCAGGTCAGGAAACAGCTGCGCGAGTCGGTAGTATTTGCTGCTCAAAACCTGATCAGCGACGCACCTTTCTCCAAACTCGACCTGATCATCTGCCGTAATGTCCTTATTTACCTCGATCCCGAGGTGCAGCGTAAAGTCATTTCACTTTTCCACTTCGCGCTGCACGAAGACGGCTATTTATTTCTCGGTTCCTCGGAAACTGTCGGCCGCCAGGTGAACATGTTTGAAACTGTATCCAAAAAGTGGCGACTGTTCCGGCGCATTGGTCCGACACGGCACGATTTGATCAATTTCCCGATTATATCGAGTTACACACGTCGCGGTTTGTTGCAGCCGCTGACAGAACCTCGCAGTAGCCGCGAAGTTAATTATGCGGAACTGACCCAGCACCAGCTACTGCAGGACTATGGCCCTGCTTCGGCGCTGATCAACCGCAAGTATGAAATTCTGTATTTTTATGGCGCTACCGGCGACTTCCTGGAATCCCCCACAGGCGAACCAACCCGCGACCTGATAGCCATGGCGCGCGAGGGTTTACGCACCAGACTTCGCGCCACCTGCCACAAAGCTATTCGGGAGAACCAGCCGGTTTCTGACAGCAGCGCACGTGTCAAAAACAACAACACGTGGCAGCCCTGCAGCATTACGGTCAAACCCATTGTTGATTCAAAACAGGCGGAAGGTCTGCTGCTGGTAACTTTCCAGTTGAATAAAGAATACCTGCCGATAAAAGCCGAGAAGACCGAATATACAGCAGAACAGGAATCGTCACAGGTAACCCAGCTGGAATATGAACTCAAATCCACGCGTGAAGACCTGCAAAGCACGATTGAGGAAATGGAAAGTTCTAATGAAGAACTAAAAGCCTCAAATGAAGAAATCATGTCGATGAATGAAGAACTGCAGTCCTCAAATGAAGAACTGGAAACGTCAAAAGAAGAGCTGCAGTCGCTCAACGAAGAGCTCAGTACGGTCAACAATCAGCTGCAGGACAAAGTCGAGCAGCTGGACCAGGCGAATAATGACATGATCAACCTGCTCAACAGCACCAACATTGCCACGCTGTTTCTGGATGCCGAGTTACACATCAAACAGTTCACTCCGGCAACCGGCAAACTGCTCAAGCTGATCAACAGCGATAACGGGCGGGCAATCAACACTTTTGCCACAGAATTCACCGGTACTGACCTGCTGGATGACGCGCACCGCGTTCTGCAAAACCTGGCCCCGGTGGAAAAAGAAATTCATACCGCTGAGGGCCGGAATTACCTGCGCCGCATTCTGCCCTACCGCACCCCGGACAATCGCATCGAGGGCGTGGTCATCACATTTTTTGATATTACCGAACGTGTCAAATCCGAGGCGCAGTCGCGTCGCCTCGCCACCGTACTGCAAGATTCCAACGATGCTATTACGGTGCATGATTTAGATGGAAATATTATAACCTGGAACCACGGCGCCGAACTGATATACGGTTACACAGAAAGTGAAGCATTGAAGATGAATGTGCACCAGCTGGTACCCGCTAACAGCCAGGATGAAGGACTGGAGTACATAAAACTGGTAGCTGGAGGTAAAGCAGTTAACTCGTTTGATGCACGGCGGCAGACCAAAGACGGCAAAGTGCTTGATATGTGGATGACGGTGACCCCACAGTATGATGAAGCAGGCCGACTGGTGGCCATTGCCACCACAGAACGTGATATCAGTGAACGCAGGCATATAGACGAACTTCGTACACAAAATGAACGACTGCTAAGCATGGTCGAACAGCTGCCCGCTGGCGCTGTTTTTGTCTCATCGAATAATATCAGAATGAACCGCGCCGCTGAGCGACTCACAGGATATAAACGTGACGAACTTAAAACAGTTGACCGGTGGTTTAACCAGCTGCATGGCAATGATGCCGACAAAATCCGAAGCATGTATGAAAAAGCTCGTGCGAAGGGATTCAGCGAAACCAGCGGGCCTATCCTTATCATTTGCAAGAACGGAAGCAGGCGCTTTATTGAGTTCGCAGCCTACCGCTTTGATCATAGTGAAATTTGGCTGATGCATGACCTGACTGAGCGCATGCATTACGAAAAGCAGCTGGAAACCAGCCAGCGTCGGCTGCATGCAATCATGGATAATGCGGCAGAATCCATTATTGTCATCGATAAAACCGGCGCGATTACCGATTACAATGCCGCATCTGAAAAACTATTTGGCTATCACGCCGATGAAGTCATTGGCCAAAATGTCAGCATGCTAATGCCATCACCATATCGTGAGCAGCATGACAGTTACCTGGCAAAATTTTTAAAGACAGGAAAAACGTTATATGGTGACAAAAAGAGGGAATTGCCCGGCCTTCGTAAAGATGGCGCCATCATTCCACTTGAGCTAAATATTACTACGATTGATCATCTTGACCTGTTCTGCGGCATTATACGTGACCTCAGTCAACAGAGGGCTCTGGAGAAAGAAGTCGCTGATATCTGTTCACTGGAACAGGAGCGCATCGGGCAGGACATACATGACGGGCTGGGCCAGCAGCTAACAGGTTTAGGCATGATGATATCCAGCCTGAAACGTGAACTGGCGCGTGAAAACATCCCGCAAAGTGCAAAAATGGATGAAATTATCAGTTACTTACAAAAGGCGGCGGAAGATAGCCGCACACTATCGCGCGGCATGGCGCCGATGTCGATAGAAACGCTGGGACTGGAAGACGCGATTAAACTGCTGGCTAATGATGTGCAGAAAGTAACAGGGATTAAATGTACTTATGAATCGTCGCAACCCGTCAATATCAGTGACAACACAATTTCTATCCAGATTTACCGTATCGTCCAGGAAGCGGTCAATAATGCGGTGAAACATGCCAATGCTAAAAATATCAGGATTACAATGAGTAACATCGGCCACTTTGAACTTAGCGTCAGTGATGATGGCGATGGTTTTCAGGTTAGCGATGAAACATTCAAAAATAGTCTAGGTGTTCGTATTATGCGCTACCGCGCTGGCACCATAGGCTGCAACCTCCATATTGCAACATCACCGCAAGGCACGGTGATCCACTGCAAACACCTGTACAAGGCTTTTGATTAAAATTAATTAATAATACGCGCTGAGTAACAGCTGCGCAGGCAACTCAAAAAAAGCAGTTCAGACGTCAGTTGACAGCAAAGACCAGCAACGCAACTGGCTGACTCATATCAAGTAAATAAGTGAACTTCAGCATACTCATGATTATTGCAAAATAGTACAAAAAAAAAGCCGCGACAGCACCATGTCGCGGCTTTTTTGTAAAATAGCGTTTTAAATCGAAGGACAGGCTTATCTGTGAGAACCGGCTTCTTCGTGCGCCAGGTCAACAACTTTCATAGCCAGTTCCATGTATTTCTGACGGTAACCGTCTAAATCAGAACCTGCTTCCGGTGTAAAATAATCCTGCGGATCTATGCCGCTACTGTGCTCGTGCTCAATAAATTTCTTCTGCATTTCCAGCATTTCTTTGATTAATTCTGTTTTACTGCTCATGATGTTTCACCTTTGAATGTGTGAAAGGCCACGGTAGACCCTGTATTTTTGAATTCGTTATTTAAAATAATTTTAGCCTGCCGGATATCTTACCCATATATCTAAAAATGGGAAGAAATAAAGCTAAATATTCGCCTGTTATTTTTAATAACCGCCTTTGCGAGTACTTTGCGGACAACCGCCGATCTTCAGCCCCTGTTTTGACGGCATATTAGGAAACATTTCGTACATTTCCTTGGAAGTCAGTTTACGTCCCCAGAGTTTCCCCATCGCTTTCATAATAGTACGCTCATTTGGCTCGTTACCATCCAGCGTTTCCTTGCGAACATATTTTACAACGTCCCAGTGCTCTGGTGTAGGATCAATACCTTCTTCAGCAAATATTTCTGCTGCAATTTCTTCGTTCCAGTCACTGGCGTTCACCAGGTAACCATTTTCTGTTCTTTCAACTGAGTTAAGTGCCGACATGTTTGTTTCACCTTTTATTTCACATTATTAAATAATTGCAATGAAAAAATTGGCGCGAATATTAACGGAATACACCTGTTTTTTCCAGTATTACAAAATAGATAAGTAAAAAACTTTTCTGATGGGTAACCTGTCATCGTAACATTATTAACCCGGCGGCAATATATCGTATTCAGGGCTACAGATATGTGTCATCGCTAAAGACTGCACAAATATGCACATTCTTACTTTATATCCAGCGACGGTAAATTACTTAATGCCTGTGAAATGAGACTTGTCTTCGGTCTCGCCAACCGCCTTGATACCTTTATGCGGAATAAAAATACCGCAGCCATAATGACGGTGAGGACCGAAACCTTTTTCCTGCAATGCTACCGATGCCGCCTTGTCAAGATCAGCGATCATCAGGCTTCGCGTTTGAATAGTTTCACCATTGGCTTCGAATTCATGCCCTATTCCACAGAGCAGCTTGCGCGCCTGAATGTCTCGAGATTGCATGCCTTCAACCACCCATTGCAGAAAGTCTTCTTCATTCAAACCTTCCGGTACGACAACATAGCGGGCAAAAATCGTGGCAAACGGTTCAACAGCCTTACTGGACATTTTACCGATTGAAACGGAATAGCCGGCAACATCTAGCACCTTGCCAACCAGTTTACCGGCATCATCTATGCGCGTTACCGGCACCCGCAAATTCATACGTGTGCGCTTTGAAAGCTGAATAAGTTCACCATCAGCCGGGCGCTCCCAGCCATTACCGGAAGCCGCGCCATGTATCTGGTGCACACCCACCTCAGGCTCGTCTTTAATCCAGGGCAGCACCGCGTATAGCGCCTGTGACAGTTCCCATGCATGAGATGTCGGTATTTGCCTGCAGTCAATTTTGAAACTCAGGTCAATCACCTTGTCAGAGCGCGTTACATCATCTATTTTTTTGTTTTCTTCTTGCCAGTACATAAATTTCTACTTAAATCATGCCATTATTTTTTTAGGCAACACCGGTTAATTATAGTTTCGAGGTAAATGCCGCTTCCAGTTTATCTTCCCAGTCAGCCGGGGTATCTGTAAACGGCGGTTTCACATCCATACGAAAAAACAGCTCTCCCGCTGCAGCACGTTTCTTGAGCTCGTTTTTAAGCTGCTCAAAATTTTCCATGTCAGGATTCTGAATCAGCACTTCACTTAACCACAACATTTCTAAAACCTCATTAAACCAGTTTTAAGTTACATGTTTTAAGTAGTAAGTTTTTAATTTGTAACTTATAACTTAAAACTTTCAACTGCATCATAGTATCTGGCCCTATACATCAACCTTTTCTGTATACTACCGTCCGTAAAGCCACTGCGATTGTGCAGTACGTTATTACATATAATGCCCTGGCCGGCTTCCAGTTTTACCTGTAACACATTGCTCTCATCCGCCAGAAAATCATTAATCATGGCAACTGCATTTTGTGTATCCGGCGTGTCTCGCCAGCGTATATTGCGTTTTCTGGCGGAAAAACGCATATGCAGGCGCCCGTTCGGCTTTATCATAAACACCGGGCCGGTTTGTGCCTGACGAATCACTTCGCCCGAGTCAATATTTGCCGGAATGGTCATCGCCTGCGGGTGCATCAACGCTTCAATATAGGCAGGATTTTCATCACGCAGCGCGATATAAATATTCTCCGGATTTAACAAACTATTGACGCCGCCTGCAGCCGCCGGGCTTACACAATGCATTATGATGCCGAATATCTGTTTATCAAGGGGGTTATAATAACCGTCAGTGTGCCAGCTTAATGCCTTATTTGTGTAGGGAATATACTGATTGCCGTTTTGCTCACGCACTTCCAGGCTGCTAATACTGTCTTCATCGGAACGCAGGTTCGCATCCAGCTTTTCCATGGCAAACTGTTTACCCAGAGCATGCACCAGTGACTTGTCGCGAACACTGGTATCACCCAGTTGATATACAGCCATATTGTAATTTTCACAACAGACAGCAATGGCCGCATTTTCTTCAGCAGATAACCGGTATGGGTCTGTTATCCTGACAAGCACATCGCTCATTGCCGGCTTGAGGAAGCGCAGCTTCGCTTCACGCCACTGTTTATAAGCCGATTTATTGCCCGGATAAAAAGGCGAATCGGTTATTGCGGTCTGTTTTGCTAGCTGTGGCATGTATTTCACATTAATATATTTAAGAAACTCAAAAAAGATACCGTGTTATGACTAACTCAAGCTTGCCTGAGAAAACCTGATTTAACAATATTACAATATATGGGTTTATTGATGGATTTATACTTATGACAACTCTGACTAATTACAGTATGTAATTAACAATTTGGATGAAATACCGCATAACACGCAAGCGACTAATTTCTAAGTCTGTGTTTGCAAACAAGCTCGTAAAAAACACTCTATCCCATAGTGGATAACCCAAACCTGAATACCCCCCCCATGCGTAGGGTTCTACAGTTTGTTGCCGCCACCTAAAATTGCTTATACAAAGATAAAAACCCGGATGTTTGTAAAAACATTTAAGGGGATATTGTTTATAAAAATGATTGGTACTAAAATCTGCACCCCATGCTAAACACTAGTCATTTCTAATCAGACACAACTACATAGGCAGACAGGAGAGAATCCATGGCCAAAAAGATTTATGAAACACCTATGCTCGACGAGCTTGAAAAAGGCCCATGGCCAAGTTTTATTTCAGGTATTAAAAGATTACGTGATGAACATCCAGATGAACGTATCCAGGCTGTAACCAGCAGCTTGCTCGGTCAGCTGGAACATTCATACGAAACACGCAAAGGTTACTGGAAAGGTGGCACCGTATCTGTATTTGGTTACGGCGGCGGTATTATTCCACGTTTCTCTGAAGTTGGTTCAGCGTTCCCTGAATCAAAAGAATTCCACACGCTGCGTGTACAGCCACCAGCTGGCAATCACTACACCACGGACATGCTGCGCAAACTGGGCGACAGCTGGGAAAAATGGGGTTCAGGCCTGCAGACTTTCCACGGTCAGACCGGCAATATTATGTTTATCGGCACCTCAACTGAAAATACACAGCATTTCTTCGATGAAATCAATGAGTATGGCTGGGACCTCGGCGGCGCCGGTCCATGTGTACGCACAGCAATGTCATGCGTAGGTGCTGCACGCTGTGAAATGTCCTGTACAAACGAGCACAGTATCCACCGTCACCTGGTTAACAACTTTACCGATGACGTTCACCGCCCTGCACTGCCATATAAATTTAAATTCAAGGTCTCTGGTTGCCCGAACGACTGCCAGAATGCTATCGAACGTGCTGATATGGCCATTATCGGTACCTGGCGTGATGACATGAAAGTTGACCAGGAAGAAGTTAAAAATTATATCGCCGCTAAAGGTGAAAACGGTCGTCAATACTACATTGATAACGTTATCTCACGCTGTCCAACAAATGCACTGTCACTGAACGACGACAATACCTTAAATGTTGATAACCGTAACTGCGTACGTTGCATGCACTGCCTGAACGTAATGCCGAAAGCACTGCACCCCGGTGACGACAAAGGTGTCACTGTCCTGGTTGGCGGTAAACGTACATTAAAGATCGGTGACTTGATGGGTACAGTAGTAATTCCATTCAAGAAAATGGAAACCGAAGAAGATTACGAAAGCCTCATAGAACTGGCTGAAGAAATGATCGATTTCTGGGCTGAAAATGGCCTGGAACACGAACGCACAGGTGAAATGATCGAACGTATCGGCCTGGTTAACTACCTGGAAGGTATCGGTCTTGAAGTTGATCCAAACATGGTTAGCAGTCCACGCCAGAGTTCTTACGTCCGCATGGATGGCTGGGATGAAGAAGCTGAAAAATGGTTCGAGCGTAAAGCGGAAGCAGCTAACGCATAAGCCGTTACGTAACCTGATTTAATAGGGGGCGTAAGCCCCCTTCTAACAAATATTGATTTTTTGAGGAATAAAAAATGAGTGATAAACATCGTTCACCAATTGAATCCGGCTGCCCGGACGCGTTCCAGTACATGCATCCCGTGATGCGCAAAAACTTCGGTGCATGGAAATACCATGAGCACCCAAAACCAGGCGTACTTCGCCACGTCGCTTACAGCGGTGACGAAATCTGGACTGTACGTGTCGGTACACAGCGCATCCTTGATGTCTTCACCCTGCGCAAACTTTGTGATATTGGCGATGAATATGCTGACGGTTACGTGCATTTCACCATACGCAGTAATATTGAATACCAGGTTGCCGATGCCGCTAAAGTTGAACCGCTGATCAAAGCGGTTATCGATGCAGGTTTCATTGTTGGCGGCACCAAGAACTCAGTCACCATGCTTTCGCATACTCAGGGCTGGTTACACTGTGACATCCCGGGCACTGACGCATCAGGTGTTGTGAAATCAATGATGGACGAGTTAATCGACGAATTCCGCAACTGCAACATGCCTAACCGCGTTCATATCACAACTTCCTGCTGCCAGATTAACTGCGGCGGCCAGGGTGATATCGCGATTAATGTTCAGCACACCAAGCCACCCAAGATCAATCACGACCTGGTATCAAACATTTGCGAGCGTCCTTCAGTTGTTGCACGCTGCCCGGTTGCTGCAATTCGTCCAGCCATGGTAAACGGCAAACCCTCACTGGAAGTTGACGAGAAGAAATGTATCTGCTGCGGCGCATGCTTCCCACCCTGCCCTCCTATGCAGATTAACGATGCCGAGCACAGCAAGCTGGCCATCTGGGTTGGTGGCAACCACTCAAATGCTCGCAGCAAACCGACTTTCCAGAAACTGGTTGCCGCCGGCATCCCGAACAACCCGCCACGCTGGCCTGAAGCAACAGCTATCGTAAAAAATATCCTGAAAGCATATAAAGAAGATGCCAGGGACTGGGAACGTATCAATGACTGGATTGAACGTATCGGCTGGCCGCGCTTCTTTGAAGTGACTAACCTGCCTTTCACCAAGTATCACATAGATAACTGGCGCGGCGCTCGTAACAGCCTGAATGCTTCAACTCACATTCGTTTCTGAAGGGGGCCCTGTGAAATTTAGTATTCAAATAAATGAAGGGCCTTACCAGCATCAGGCATCTGATACTGCGTACCAGTTCACCAAGGCTGCACTTGCTGCCGGACACGAAATATTTCGAGTGTTCTTCTACCATGACGGTGTTAATAATGCGACACGTCTTGCGGTTCCCCCGCAGGACGACCGCAATATTGGTAAACTGTGGCAGGAACTGGGCAAAGAAAACAACCTGGATATGGTTGTCTGCATTGCCGCCGCACAGCGTCGCGGCATGATGGATGCTGACGAAGCAAAACGTCAGGGACTGGATACAGATAATATTGCTGCAGCCTTCCGTATTTCCGGGCTTGGACAATTGATTGAAGCTGGCATCAATTCTGATCGCCTTGTTGTATTCGGTGCTTAAGGGCGAGGAGAATA
Organism: Gammaproteobacteria bacterium; assembly: GCA_022340645.1. Classification (GTDB taxonomy): domain Bacteria; phylum Pseudomonadota; class Gammaproteobacteria; order SZUA-229; family SZUA-229. Next base: position 21,994 of record JAJDNP010000013.1, read on the forward strand.
GAAATGGCAATTAAAAAATTCATGTACATTAACCGTAAAGCACCTTATGGCACAATCTATGCCCTGGAATCACTGGAGGTTGTACTCATCGGCGCCGCGTTTGATCAGGACGTTAGTCTTGCTTTCATCGGTGACGGTGTTTACCAGTTAGTTAAAGGACAGAACACTCAGGCAATTGGCCAGAAAAACTTTTCACCAACCTATGCAGCCCTGGGTGATTACGACGTCAACAAGATATATGTCGAAAAAGAATCTCTTGAAGAACGTGGTCTGACCTTATATGACCTGCAGCACCTGGTATGGGAAGATGAAGACGAAGACTGGGCGGAAAAAGATTCTATTCGTCTGGTAAGCCGCTCTGAGCTTGCTGATGTTATCGATGAACAAGATGTGATTTTAAGCTTCTAGGAGATAAATATGGCGCTATTACACACAGTAAACAAATCTCCGTTCGAGTCCAGCTCTTTTGATACCTGTCTTGGCTACGCAAAAGATGGTTCAACAATCCTGTTTATCGAAGACGGGGTATATGCAGCGACCACTGGTCACAGTGTTGCTGATAAAATCAAAAATGCCAGTGGCGTTTCATTCGCCGTGCTCGGCCCTGATCTTCAGGCGCGCGGGCTGGAAAGTAAGCTGGCTGACGGTATTAAAGTCGTCGATTACGATGGCTTTGTAAATTTAGTGGCTGAGCACGACTCTGTTCAATCTTGGCTTTAAATATTTCATTAATCATACGCTCACTACGAGGATATAAATATGCCAATCGAGGTAAATGGTAAACAACTAGAAGTTGATGAAGAAGGCTACTTAGCAAACCTGAATGACTGGGAACCAGCTGTAGCAGAAGTCATGGCAGCTGCTGAAGACCAGCCGCTGACAAGTGACCACTGGGAAATCATCAACTTCCTGCGCGAATATTACGAAGAGTATCAAATTGCTCCTGCTGTTCGCGTTCTGACCAAAGCTGTTGGTAAAAAACTGGGGAAAGACAAAGGTAACAGCAAATACCTGTACGAGCTGTTCCCATACGGCCCGGGCAAACAGGCGTGTAAATATGCCGGTCTGCCAAAACCAACAGGTTGTGTATAAGTATCAGGATTCAGGCTTAGTACCCGAATCTAATTCTTTAAAGCTGCGAGGCACACGCCTCGCAACTTTAAATAAGGCACATTACGTTTAGGGTAATGTGCCTTATTTAAGGTTGAAGGTTAAATTTGGTTGGGCCAGGCGTTCCCTGCCGTCACCCGGCAAACTTTGTCTGGCTACAGACTATGTCTATTGGGTTATGGTAAAACCTGACTCAGTAGGCAAACTATTAAGATTCACTTTACGAGAAATGTATCAATGAGCGCACTGAGTATTTTGTACGTCATACTATTTTATGTGGCGATGATCATATTAGTTGTTGGCATTACCAACAAGATATTGCAATACAAACGTGTACCAGCGCCGTTGAAAATAGCCGTTACCCCGGCGCCGTTAACTAAAACGGGTGTTGCCTACAGGTTTTTCACAGAAGTTGTGCTGTTTAACAGCCTTTTCCGCGCAACAAAATGGACCTGGATTTTCAGTTTCATGTTCCATTTTTCACTGCTGCTGGCTTTTCTGCGTCACCTGCGTTATGTCATCTCTCCCGACTCAATTTTCTGGCCCCTGATTAACAACATGGTTGTTCAAAGCTTTGGCCATTATGCCGGATTTACCATGGTTATCGGCCTGCTGGGTTTACTGGCTCGCCGTATTTTTGTCGATCGAGTACGTTATATTTCATCCATATCAGACTATTTAATGCTGATATTAATTCTGGGTATTGCCGTAACCGGTTTATCGATTGCCTTTGTTGCACATACAGACATCGTTCAGTTAAAAGCGTTTATCATGGGTCTGTTTTTGTTTGACTGGCAAAATTTACCCACTGATCCCGTTTTACTGGCGCACCTCACCATGGTGCTGTTTTTGATGGTGATTTTCCCGGTCAGCAAATTGATACATCTGCCGGGACTGTTCATGGCGCCTACCCGTTACCAGCTTGACAATCCGCGTGAAAAACGTCATTTGTCACCCTGGGGGGCTGAACTCGAAGCTAAGGATGGCCGTAACGCGTAATAACGTGATCAACAGCAGGCAGATATGTTAGTTAACTGGAAATAGAAGAATGGCTGATTACAAAATACCAGAAACGCACGAATTCCCTATCATACCGTCCATTATGGAAGGTGCGATGGCACACAGCTCACCCTTCGTTGCCGGTGAAGAATTCCAGTCCGACATGGGCTTTCCCTTTTCCGGAGAAACCGGCAAGTTAATTGACGGCTGGAAAGAGAGATTCCTTGAGCTAATGCAGGAAAAGCTTAGCAAGTACCGCTCTTTGCAGGTATTTATGGACATCTGCGTAAAATGCGGTGCCTGCACCGACAAGTGTCACTATTTTATTGGTACAGCCGATCCTGTAAATATGCCTGTTGCACGCCAGGATCTGTTGCGCAAGGTCTATCGCCGTTATTTCACATTTGCCGGAAAATATTTCCCGAAACTGGTGGGAGCCGTTGATTTAACTGAAGACGTCATCAAGCAGATGTACAGTTACTACCATCAGTGCTCTGAATGCCGCCGCTGCGCCGTATTCTGTCCGTTTGGCATTGACACCGCTGAAGTAACAATGGCCGCCCGCGACATGCTGGCGCAGATTGGCATGGGTCAGAAATATTCCAACCAGATCATCCCCAAGGTTCACAAGATCGGCAACAACCTTGGTCTGCCTGAACCTGCCCTGGTTGACACCCTGGAAGGTCTTGAAGAAGAAGTGGAAGAAGACATTGGCGTCAAGGTACGTTATCCGCTGGATGAAAAAGGCGCTGAAATCCTGCTGGTTACGCCTTCTGCAGACTTCTTTGCGGAGCCGCATATCGATGGCCTGATCGGCTACGGTAAAGTCTTCCATGCCGCAGGTGTTACCTGGACAATGAGCTCGAAGGCGTCCGAAGCCGCCAACTTTGGCCTGTTTATCGGCAACTACGAACAAATGCGCAAAATCTCGTTGCGCATTCGGGATGCCGCAAAAGAACTCGGCGTAAAACGTATTATTTTTGGCGAATGCGGCCATGCGTGGCGTGTTGCCTACAACCATTTGAATACCCTGGCCGGTCCATGGGATTTCCTGGATCCGAACTACCCCGTGCCGCAGCATATCCTTGAATTCACCAAGGACTGCCTGGACCGGGGCATACTCAATATCAACAAGTCAGAAAACGATCACATGACTTTGACATTCCATGATTCATGCAATATTGCGCGTGCATCACGTATTGGCGACAAACCGGGTAGTCAGTTCACCACGCCGCGAGCAGTGATCAAGGCTGTATGCAACAACTTCCATGATATGTCTGCTGACACAATTCAGGATCAGACATTCTGCTGTGGCGGCGGTGGCGGCCTGTTAACCGACGACCTTATGGAACTGCGTATCAAGGGTGCGCAGCCCAGGATGGAAGCACTGAAAAACGTCAGCAATGACCATGGTGTTACCCATATGGCGGCAATATGCGCTATCTGTAAGTCCCAGTTTACGAAAGTCCTGCCGTATTACGGCATGACCATGGACCAGATTGTAAGTGTTCACCAGCTGGTGAGCAACGCGATTGTTTTAGAAGGACAGGAAACAGACGAATAACGACGAATAACAATGTAGCTACGATTTAATTCGCACAAATCATAAAGAAACGAATTTTATTAACAATTATTTTTTGACACAGACCCGGGACTATGTCCCCAGGTTCAAGCAACAGGAGAACTGGCATGGCCACTTCTAAAGAAGATATGCAAAATACGAAGTTAACCTTCAGAAAATTTAAAGACGGCGACGACAGCTGGCGTAGCTGGGGCAATAAAATTTTCAAAGAAGATACATCGCACAAGTGCCCGACCTATGTACATCGTACTCCGCCGTGTCAGGGTAGTTGTCCTTCAGGTGAAGACATTCGCGGCTGGCTGGATATCGTTCGCGGTATTGAAAAACCGCCTGCAGATGTTTCCATGCAGGAATATGCATTCCGCCGTTCCACTGATGCCAACCCTTTCCCATCGATGATGGGCCGCGTATGCCCCGCTCCGTGCCAGGATGGCTGCAACCGTAACCACGTTGAAGACTTTGTCGGCATTAACTCTGTAGAGCAATATATCGGCGATACTGCCTTCAAGGAAGGTTTCAAATTTGACAACAGCGCACAGATGACAGGCAAGAAAGTTGCCATCATCGGCGGTGGTCCTGCAGGCATGGCTGCTGCATATCAGCTGCGCCGCAAAGGCATTGCTTCTACCATTTTTGACGACCACGCTGAGCTTGGCGGCATGATGCGCTACGGTATCCCCGGCTATCGTACACCACGCGACTACCTGAACAACGAATGCCAGCGCATTCTGGACATGGGCCACATCAATACCCGCATGAACACCCGCGTCGGCCGTGATGTCAGCGTAGAAGAACTCGAAAATGAATATGACGCCATTTTATGGGCTCTTGGCTGCTGGACTGGCCGCGGTGTTCCGGTTGAAGGCTGGAATGAAACACCTAACTGTGTGTCTGCGGTTAATTTCCTGGAGCAGTTCAACAAGGGCGAAATGAAATACACCGGCAAGAAAGTACTGTGTATCGGTGGTGGTGATACCTCTATCGACGTAGTATCTGTATCTCGCCGTATCGGCACCCTGGCTAACTACAGCGAAAAACCTGAAGACGTTGTCAACGGTACAATTTCTCACGCAGGCCATGACTCATCTGCAAACGTTCCCTGTGATTCTGTGGTCCTGACTGCACTGTTCAAGCAGGAAGAAATGACTGCTGCACAGCACGAAGTCGAAGACGCCCTCATCGAAGGCGTTAAGATCATGAACGAAATCATGCCGATTGAACTGATTCGTGATGCCAGCGGCCGCGCCACCGGCATGAAGTTTGCTGACTGCAAGTGGGAAAAGAACGCGCCAGTCAGGGTTGAAGGTGGCAAAGAATACACTGTTGACGCCGACATCATTGTTGCCGCAATTGGTCAGGGTGGCAACCTGGAAGGCGTTGAAGATCTAAACAACGGCCGCAACCTGGTCGATGCCGATAACTTGTACCGCGTGCCCGGCAAGGCTAATCACTATGTATGTGGCGACATCGTGCGCCCTCACCTGCTGACAACCGCTATTGGCCAGGCTTACATCGTTTCTGAAACGATCGAAAATGACTTTAACCACATTGAACTTAAGAAACGCCCTAAAGTTGACGTGCACCACTTTAAACTCGCTAAAAAAATGACTGAAGCCGGTTTGAGTGTTGACTCTTACAGTTCAAATGACTACCAGGAAGATGAGCAGCGCGGTACCGACAAGTCAAGTTATGCTATCCACAACTATGAAGACCGCTCTTCACAGGAAATTATTTCCTATGACAAGTTGTTCCTGGGGCACTTCGGCTACGAGGCACGTAACCATCGCGCTACCGACGTACCATCTTCTGATGAAGTTCTGGGCCACTTTACCGAACGCCAGATCAGTCTTGAGGAAGAAAAAGCAGTCGCCGAAGCCAATCGCTGCATGAGCTGCGGCATGTGCTTCGAATGCGATAACTGCGTTATCTACTGTCCACAGGATGCTGTTTTCCGTGTCAAGAAAGACAAACAGACGACTGGCCGATACGTTGATACAGACTACAACAAATGTATTGGCTGCCATATTTGTTCCGACGTATGTCCTACAGGCTACATTGACATGGCGCTGGGTGAATAACGGTTAATAACGGTTGACCTTGTAGGAGCGGAATTTTTTCCGCGAACAGATTGCTAAAAACGAGACAATCACGGAATAAATCCCGCTCCTGCAAAACCAATCACCATTAATATAGGTGTATTAATAACAGGTAATCTGATGACAAGATTTTTACGACAAGCTGGTGTACTGGTTCATACATTGGTGGGGTTTCATGCACTGATTGGCTTAATGCTGCTGTCGAATTCGGCGCTGGCTGAAACGCCGTTGCCCAAAATTCATGTACCTGAAGGTAAAGAATGTATTCGCCCCGAACATGAAATAATCAGAAATCACATGAAATACATTCTGCATGAACGTGACGAAACCATGCATGAAGGTATCCGCAACGAGCCGGAAAGCCTGGCCAACTGTATTAACTGTCATGTTACCCCTGATGAAAATGGCGAAATCGCCGGTATTGAAAGCGATGAACATTTCTGTAACGCCTGCCATCAGTATGCCGCTGTACAGATTGACTGCTTCCAGTGTCACGCTGATCGTCCGCAAAAATACATCAAACGCGGGAAACAGATTTCTTCATTAAAACAACAGCTGAATAATACTTTGACAGCTCGTGATGCTTCAGGCGAGGGAGTTAATCAGTAATGAAAGACTCTAACGGTACGACACTTGATACAAAAACAATGGTTGATACAACAACCATGATGGATGCAGAACCCGTGAATACATCAAGACGTGAGTTTATATCAAAAGCGGCTGTAGCCGGCACCATTACTATAGCACCCGGCATACTGTTACATCAAACAGCCCATGCCGCCAAATCCGGCGCAGGTAACTTGAATACTTCAGTTTCAACGAGGCCGCTGGATGAAGATGTCAGTGACAAAAATCGTTGGGGTATGTTAATCGATACCACGAAATGCGCCAATGGTTGCACAGAATGCGTTGACGCCTGCAATAAACAAAATGGCCTGTCGGGACACGGCCGGCCGCAATCAGATACACAATACATACGTAAAGTAAGCCTGAAAAGCAAATCAACAGGGCATGAACTTTCATTGCCCTTGATGTGCCAGCACTGTGAAACAGCGCCATGTGTAGATGTCTGTCCGACAGGCGCATCTTTTGTGCGCGCCGATGGCATTGCCCTGGTAGACAAGCATATCTGTATCGGTTGCCGATACTGCATGATGGCCTGCCCTTACAAAGCGCGTTCTTTTGTGCATGAAGACGTTGAAAACCAGAAATTAACTGCGCCGCGCGGTAAAGGTACCGTGGAAGCATGCACCATGTGTGTAACCCGCGTTGATAACGGCGGTATACCTGCCTGTGTTGAAGCCTGTACTGCTAAAAATCATAATGCCATGATATTCGGCGATCTTAAAGATCCAAACAGCCCAATATCACAGGAACTGAAAAAACATGGCGGTAAACAACTTCGCTCTGACCTGGCGTTAAACACCGGCGTTCGTTATCAAGGATTAAATGAGTAACCAAGAGAATCAAGATGAGTAAAATAGAATACACCTCTCTCCAGGGTAAAAGCCTGGGCTATTTCGCTTTACTGGGTGGACTGGCCCTGTTGATGCTGATTGGTCTGGCGTCCGCGTATTACATGGAGCATCATGGCCACTATGTAACTGGAATGAGCAACCAGATCGTCTGGGGCATGCCGCATGTATTCGCCATATTTCTCATCGTCGCCGCTTCAGGCGCATTAAACGTTGCCTCTATTGCCTCGGTGTTCAGAAAGAAAATTTATGAGCCAATGGCTCGCCTGTCTGCACTATTAGCGATTTCCCTGCTGGCTGGCGGCCTTGTTGTCCTGCTGCTTGATTTAGGCCGTCCCGATCGTTTGATCATTGCCATGACTTATTACAACTTCAAGTCAATCTTTGCCTGGAACATCTTTTTATATACCGGTTTCTTCGCATTCGTTGGCGCTTACCTGTGGACCATGATGGACCACACCGTGTACAGATTCAAACCCTATGCCGGCTTTTTTGCATTCGTCTGGCGTCTGATTCTCACCACTGGTACCGGCTCTATTTTCGGCTTTCTGGTTGCCCGTTCAGCCTATGACGCCGCCCTCATGGCGCCAATGTTTGTCATCATGTCATTCTCATTCGGCCTTGCCATATTCATCCTGGTGCTGATGGCAAGCTACAAGTGGGCCAACATGGAGCTGGGCGACGCTGTTGTCAGCCGCCTGAGAAACCTGCTCGGTGTCTTTGTCGCTTCGGTACTCTATTTCACTGCTGTTTACCACCTGACTAACCTGTATGCTACCCAGCACCATGATGTTGAAAGATTCCTGTTACTGGACGGCGGAATTTATACCGGCATATTCTGGATAGGTGAAATTATAATCGGCGGCCTGGTTCCCTTAGCATTGATATACGCACCGGGCGTTAAAAACTGCCGCACTACCCTGGGCCTGATCAGCACCATGGTCATCATCGGCGGCTTATCCAAGATTTACACCATATTGATTGCCGGCCAGGCTTTCCCGCTGGAAATATTCCCTGGCTACGAAGTCAGCAGCACTTTCTACGATGGCGTGATCAACAGCTACTCACCCAGCCTGCCCGAGTTCCTGCTGGGTCTGGGCGGGGTTGCCGTGTCACTTTTCATTGTTGTATTTGCACTTAAAGTCCTACGATTCCTGCCTGCTTCACTGGCAGACAGCGTAGCAGATCCGCATTCTGCTAAATAACATATTTGCTGTTAATTTAACGAAAAGAACAAACTTAGTCCGCGAAAAACGCAAAAGCCGCAAAGAAAAGCTTTAATAGTTTTTAACAACTTCGCGTCTTTTGCGTTTTTCGCGGATAATCTTTTTTGTTTTTTTGAGCTGTTTCTACTTTGTCTATGTCACGTATTTTTATTTCCGCCGCTCACAAATCTTCTGGCAAAACCACCGTCAGTATCGGTCTGTGTGCAGCATTAAAACAGCGTGGCCTGGTGGTGCAGACTTTCAAGAAAGGCCCTGATTACATTGACCCCTACTGGTTAGCACAGGCAACTGGCCGAAACTGCTACAATCTTGATTTTTATACGATGGAGCGCGATGAGATACTGTCGCTAATGCTGAATAAATCACGGGATGCGGACATCACCATGATCGAAGGCAACAAAGGTCTGTACGACGGTCTTGATATTGACGGCAGCAACAGTAATGCCGCACTGGCCACACTTACACAGACACCCGTAATACTGGTATTGAATGCCAGGGGTATGACCCGGGGAATTGCGCCATTGATACTGGGCTACCAGGCATTTGATAAAAATGTTGCCATAAAAGGCATCATTCTCAATCAGCTTGGCGGCTCACGCCACGAAAGTAAACTGCGCAAGGTGATAGAACACTACACGGATGTCGAAGTTGTCGGCGCAATACATAATGACAGCCGATTCGATATTGAAGAACGCCATTTAGGGCTGGTGCCCGGCAATGAAGACCCCTTTTGCACCCGGAAAATCAGTTTGCTCGCCGATGCCGTTAACGAACAGGTTGATCTAGACGCCGTGCTTGCCATTGCCCGACTGGCAAATGAAATATCGGCTGCTGATACAATCCGCGAAATTCAGACTGAAATCAAGCCTGGCAGCAGCTCTTCAGATAGCGAACCGGCGATTAAATTAGGATTGGTGAGATCATCCGCCTTCGGTTTTTATTACCCCGATGACCTGGAGGCCTTGCAGGACGCCGGTGCAGAGCTGATCAGTTTTGATCCCTGCAAGGACAGCACATTGCCTGAAATCGATGCACTGTTTATCGGCGGCGGCTTTCCCGAAACCCACATGCATGTTCTGCAGGCCAATGCGACCATGCGCACCGCCATCAAATCAGCCATCGAAAACGGCCTGCCGACTTATGCAGAATGCGGCGGCCTGATGTACCTGGCCCGTTCTATCGAATGGAACGGCGATGAGTGTGCGATGGTCGGCAGCATCGATGCCGATATAATCATGGAAAGCCGACCGCAGGGCCGCGGTTATGTACAGCTACAGGAAACAGAAAACAGCCCCTGGCCAGGCGCTGCTGATGCTGTTAAAAACTCACAGATTATCAATGCCCACGAATTTCATTATTCGCGTTTTAAAACGGTTGATAAAAATGTAAAATTTGCCTTTGATGTGAAACGCGGCCAGGGAATTAATGGTAAATCCGATGGCTATTTATACAAGAATCTTCTGGCAACCTATACCCATCAGCGAAATACCAGAAACAATCCATGGGCAAAAAGATTCATTAACTATGTAAAAGCCTGTAAAACAAAACAGCAAACTCAAAACGGTTAATTCACCGCAATACAAGCAAAATAGTCGATATTATGATTACAGTAACTCCCGCCGCAGTGGCGCAAATCAAACTCTCCGCAGAACAGGGCAAAACCGAAGGCATGCCGCTACGCATTGCTGCATCACGAAATGAAGACAACAGTATTCACTACGCTATGGGATTCGATGACAGCAAGGAAGACGATATTACTATTACCGCCGGTGATGTTGAAATTGTCGTATCCGCAGCCAGTGCCGATTTATTAAAAAACTCCACCATTGACTATGTTGAACTTGAACCCGGCAAGTTTCAGTTTATCTTTTTGAACCCGAATGATCCGACCTATAAACCACCCTCAGAATAAGCCCGATGATATTCATCGGGCCTGGCCCATGGCAGATAAATTTTCATTTGAATGCAGTCAACCATCCCTTGTTCTGCTGTATCAAATAACAAGTGCTTTAAGCGCGGTTAATGAGAAAAACCAGACTTTTCATGATTTTCTCATTTTATTGAAACAATACTTTTCTGCAGAAGCAGGCTCGATACAGTTAATCACTGATGACGGCCTGATGGATTTAATTGCCTATTATGGTTTTACTGAAGAACAGGCGGATAGCATTCAACATACGCCGATTGACGGTTATCTGTTCACTTTCGAAACAGAAATTACGAATGATATACATATTCGTAAGAATAAACTGGGCATCGATACCCTGCCGCCGAAACAGATTTGCATTCCGGTAAGATATAAACTTCAAACGCTTGGCGTCATCAACCTGTTTGTTGACAACGACACCTACATTAAGGAAGAACAGGCATATTTAATGCTTTCTATCGGCGCCCACCTCGGTGAATTCATTGAACGAAACAACATAGTTGAAAATAACAACCAGCAGCTTATTAAAAATGAACGCAATATTATTGCCAATGAACTGCACGACTCACTGGCGCAGACACTGGCATCGCTGCGTTTTCAGATACGCGTCCTCGACCAGAGCCTGCAGCCCGTCGGTGACTTTATGGCCTTCAAAACCATCGAATCAATTGAACATACCCTGGATGAAGCCAGTACAGACTTACGCGAACTGATCGCGTATTGCCGCATCCCGATCGAACAGCAGGGCCTGTTTCCAGCCATAAAACGCGCCGTTGAGAAGTTCCGCAGAGAAACAGGTATACACATAAAGTTGCAATGCAATGATGAAACCCTCACACTGCCCTCCAACATAGAGCTAAATGCATACCGTATTGTGCAGGAGGCACTTACCAATATTAAAAAACATGCCAGGGCCCACATCGTTCGCGTATTATTAACCCATGATGGCCATGGAAATATTCGAATGCTGATTGAAAACGACGGCAAAGGTTTCGATCAAAGAAAAATTAACAGTTCTGACGGTAAACACTTCGGACTGAGTATCATGAAAGAAAGAGCCAAACATATCGGCGGTGATCTCAAGGTCGAAACCGAGCCGGATGAAGGTACCCGTGTCGAACTAAAGTTCCAATATCAGGACACGCCAGAGAATTCGTGATAAATTCCGGGTTCTGACTAATTCGGCTAAAAATGACTTACTAAAAGAACAATAAAATGCGCGTAATAATCATTGACGACCATGCACTGTTTCGAGACGGCCTGAAAGGGCTGCTGGAACAGCGTAGTATTGATGTTGCCGGTATGGCGGCAGACGGCAACGAAGGCATTGAACTGGCAAAACAGATCCAGCCTGACATTATTCTGCTGGATTTACGAATGCCGAACATGAGCGGCCTGGATACTCTGCCGATTCTACGCAGCGAGTTGCCCGGTACACCGGTGGTTATGCTAACCACCAGTAATGATGAAAGTGACCTGATCAAGGCTTTACGCACAGGCGCGCAGGGTTACCTGCTAAAGGACATGGAGCCAGAAGAACTGGTTGGGGCATTGCGCGACATCGAAAATGGCAAAAATGTCGTCGCTGCAGACCTCACCGACGCGTTAGCCCGGATGGTTCAGGGCGAAACCACCATCGATGACGACGGCCCATTTTCAGAACTTACACCACGGGAAACAGAAATTCTTTACCTGCTAGCCGATGGCCAAAGCAATAAACTGATTGCCAGAAACCTGGGGATTTCTGACGGCACTGTCAAATTGCATGTCAAAGCCATCCTCAGAAAACTGAACATACATTCACGCGTAGAAGCTGCCGTCATGGCCGTCGAGCAGGGCTTACGTAACAAAGAAAAAAGCTAAATGTTTACCGCAAATGAACGCAAATACACGCAAATAAAAATCTTCTTTTTCTTTCATCCTGATCGATAGTGAAGGAGCTTGAGTACATTACACCCCAATATCCGGTGTATTAGATTCATCGCTAACATTCGAGATGGCAAATTAATAATAGTTTTTTACTTTTATATTTGCGTTTATTCGCGTTCATTTGCGGAAAAATTGTTTTATGAATGAAAATAAAGATTAAACATGAAAACATTTAAAGAAATAGTCGCCGAAGCCAGCAAAACTATTAAGGAAGTTATGCCCTGGGACGTGGAAGAACGTCAGCAGCAGAACAGTGAGCTGATGATCGTCGATATACGTGAAGAATGCGAATTTTCAAGATTTCATATCAAAGGCTCAATGCTTGTTCCCCGGGGTATACTGGAATCTGCCTGTGAAGCTGAATACGAAGATGCCATACCGGCACTTGTAGATGGCAGGGACGAAGAAATCGTAATCATCTGCCGCTCGGGATTGCGCAGTGTGCTGGCGACACAAATGCTACAAATAATGGGTTTTAAAAATATCTGCTCAATGAAAACCGGTTTGCGCGGCTGGAATGATTACGAACTGCCGCTTTACGACCTGGAGCAAACCCTGCTGGATCCAGATGATGTTGAAGAAATGCTAAAACAGGGCTTCTGCTCTGCCTTTATGCACCCGGATCGGCGGACCATAATCGCTTAACAGCAGTTATAAATTAATAGTTTTAAGTTATAAGTGTTTTAAAAAAACTCTCAGTAATAACATCAATCAGTCATTAATTGATTATCCAGTTTTTTAACTTGTAACTTAAAACTTACAACTATTCACTGACTTACTTGTAGTGCTTCCGGTCCTTTCTACGCCTGCCCGCCTGCTGGGTAATCACGCCGTGAATCGCATCCTGTCCGCTGATTTCAACGGTATCGTATAAGTCATTTAATGGCTGCAGAAAATATTTGTCGTCAACGATACGCAGCTGGCGGAATATATACTCATTGTTGTATTCAGCCATCACGTAACAGCCGTCACGGATGACACCAGCCGGATCAATAATAATAATTGCACCTTCAGCAAATTCAGGCAACATACTGTCACCCAGCACTCTTAATGCAAAAGGTTGACTCTCCGCGCAAGCACTACCTGATTCCATATAACACCTGTTGATAAAAACTTAAAGCAATTATTTTAACCATAGAGGGACGGAATGCACAGAGAATTTTATTATTCTAACCGCCAGGGCACAGAAAGAACTTTTTTATAATTCATCCGCAAATGAACGCGAATAAACGCAAATATAGTTTTTATCAATATTTTCCTGAACGATAGTAAGAATATCGGGAATATCACATCATCATAGTTGTGAAATCAAATATTTCGTTATTGCTCAGGATGGCGGGAAGATAAAAAGTTTTTATTTTAACTATCATATGAATTTGCGTTTATTCGCGTTCATTTGCGGAAAACAGTTTTCTCTAATTCTCGGCGCCACTCAATGAATATGTTTTCAGCATTCTGCAATCCATTTAAGAAAAGTGTAAAATACCTGCTTTTTTAAAGTTATATACCAACAATGTCAGACATAATCCGTAAAAACAAGTTTGTTTCGCTCAGCTACACCATTACCGACGAAAATGACAACATCCTGGAGCGCATCGATATGCCGATCCAGTATATCCATGGCGCAAACAGCCAGGTTATTGAAAAAATCGAAAGCGCACTTGAAGGGCATCAGGCAGGCGACGAAGTGCATGTTACTATTAGCCCGGAAGAAGGCTTCGGACCGCATCAGCCCGAACTTGCCTTCACTGATGATATTGACAATGTACCGCCACAGTTTCACACCATTGGCGCTGAAGTCGAATTTCAGAATGACAAAGGCGAAAGCAAAATTTTCCGTGTGACCGAGATTGCTGATGGCAAATTAACCGTTGACGGCAATCACCCGTTTGCTGGTAAAACCATCACTTATAACATCACGGTGAGAGAAGTACGCGATGCCACCGCCGAAGAACTGAATCGCGGTGTTGAAAACATGAACGTGTTGCATTAAAACACCGCCTTTACCTTACTATTTAGGGATACTATTGCAGAATTCTGGCGTCTTTGAGCTGAAATTTTTCTCAATTTAAGGTATCCTCGCCACCCAGGAAAACTGTGCATCAGTCTTATGTCTACAATCAAAGATTTTACCGATACTGAGCAGTGGGCGGTTAATACAACTTTAAAAGAACGCTGGCCCAGGCTGGACATCGACCTGCAACTCGCTGATGTTGAAATCAGGATGTTTCCACATGAACGAGAACTAACAACATGCCCGGCAATATTCTGGCAGGTAGGAGAAACCAGTTTCGTCATTATCAAAACCGGTGAACGATCATACCGCACCCAGTTTTATTACAGGGGCTATCAACAATACGGTACAGGCAAATCAGATTTTGATGATATTGCTGATTGCATAACAACCTTGTTACAGGTACATGCCGATAAAGAAACCGATTTACGACAAGAAGCAGAAAAAGAACAAAACTAACGACTTTCACCACAGAGACACGGAGTATACAGAGTTTTTTATTTGCGCTTCACGCAAACAATAATAAAAATGCTTTTCCTTTGTACACGCTGATTCTCTGCGGTAAAAAATTAATAATCAATATAACTTCTGAGGACTATTATGAGCAAAATGAACGCATTTTATGCACAATCCGGCGGTGTAACCGCAGTGATCAATGCATCAGCATGTGGTGTCATTGAAACCGCACGTCAGCACAAAGATAAAATTGGAAAAGTATTTGCTGGCAACAACGGTATCATCGGCGCTTTAACTGAAGAGTTAATCGATACCAGCAAAGAAACCAAAGCCACCATCGCTGGCTTGCGCGGCACACCGTCAGGCGCTTTTGGTTCATGCCGTTTCAAACTTAAAAGCCTGGAAGACAACAAAGCTGAATACGAACGTTTAATAGAAATCTTCAAAGCCCATAACATTGGCTACTTTTTCTACAACGGCGGCGGTGACTCAGCCGATACCTGTTTGAAGGTATCTCAAATCGGTAAAAAAATGGGTTACCCTATCACCGCGGTTCACGTACCTAAAACGGTTGATAACGATCTGCCAATTACCGACAACTGTCCTGGTTTCGGTTCGGTTGCAAAATACATTGCGGTTTCAACACTGGAAGCAAGTTATGACGTCGCTTCTATGTGCAAAACATCAACCAAAGTATTCGTACTTGAAGTGATGGGCCGTCACGCCGGCTGGATTGCTGCTGCTGGCGCAATGGCTTCAACTGCTGAACATGAAATTCCGATTGTTGTACTGTTCCCGGAAGTAAAATTCAATCAGACAAAATTCCTTAAAGCTGTAAATGACAAAGTGAAAAAATTCGGTTACTGCTCTGTGGTAGTTTCTGAAGGCGTAGCCTGGCCGGATGGCCGCTTCCTTGCCGAAACCGGTCTGAAAGACGCCTTCGGCCACAGCCAGTTAGGTGGCGCAGCGCCAGTTGTTGCCGGCATGATCCAGGAAAAACTCGGCCATAAATACCACTGGGCGGTGGCCGACTACCTGCAACGCGCAGCCCGTCACATTGCTTCCAAATCTGACGTTGAACAGGCTTACGCCACAGGTAAAGCGGCTGTTGAATTTGCCCTCAAAGGCCATAACTCTGTGATGCCTGCGATCAAGCGCACCAGCAACAGCCCTTATCGCTGGAAAATTGAAATGGCGCCACTGAGCAAAGTTGCCAATGTTGAGAAAATGATGCCCAAGAGCTATATCTCAACAGACGGTTTTGGCATTACCAAGCGGTGCCGTGATTATCTGGAGCCGCTTATCCGTGGTGAAGAATATCCCGTATACAATAAAAACGGTTTACCAAAATATGTGCAATTGAAAAAAGTCATGGTGCCTAAAAAGTGCCCTGCCTTCAAAATGAAATAGGTAAAATCAGGTAACTACGCCGATGACTCTCGAAAAAGCACATGAACTGATTGCCATGCATTCCAGTCTTGGCAGCGGTTACAACCGCAATGCTGCCAAAATGGTATTAGCTGAAGTCATGCGTGACCATGGCCAGCAGGCAGTTGATGCACTGATTCGAGAGTATGACCTTGAAAAACAATGGGCGATTAAACCCGGCACTAAGTTTGAAAGTGCCTTTAAAAGTTAAAGAAAATACCTGTTCAGCTTAATCGCGACAGGTATTTTTTATGGTAACTAATAAAACGAGAAACAACATGAAATTAATATTATTAGGCGGTCCTGGCGCTGGTAAAGGCACCCAGGCAGGTTTCATCACAAAAAAATTTAACATACCACAAATCTCTACCGGCGACATGCTGCGCGCTGCGGTAAAAGCCGGTACCCCCATGGGGCTGGAAGCTAAAAAGGTAATGGATGCCGGCGGCCTGGTTACCGACGAAATTATCCTGGGCCTGGTAAAAGACCGCATTGCTGAAGATGACTGTAAAAATGGCTTTTTGTTTGACGGTTTCCCTCGTACCCTGGCGCAGGCTGACGCGCTGAAAGATCAGGGTGTCAATATCGATGCTGTCGTAGAAATCGACGTTGACGATAACGAAATTATCAAGCGCATGTCCGGCCGCCGTGTCCACGTTGCCTCAGGCCGCACTTACCACGTTATTTTCAATCCACCGAAAGTGGAAGGTAAAGATGATGTTACCGGTGAAGACCTGATCCAGCGTGATGATGATAAGGAAGATACCGTCAAGAAAAGACTTGATGTATATCATGAACAGACTGAACCGCTTATTGCATACTACACTGATTGGTCAAAATCAGGTGATGCGAATGCACCGAAATATCACCACATTGCCGGTATAGGAAGTGTTGAAGATATCCGGGATGCAATCTTCAGCGCACTGGAAAGCTAAAAATATATTTTTTAATTAAATAAAGCCCTGTTTTGCAGGGCTTTTGATTATAGAACCTGAAACATATTATTTATAATTTCTTATCAAGGAGACTTGACAAATGTCTATTGAAATACTTTTTGCCATTGGCTGCGCCCTGCTCGGCGTTGGCTACGGCGTCTTCACGACTTTTAACGTGCTTTCAAACCCTATGGGTAATGAAGAAATGGTACGCATACAAGCTGCAATCCAGGAAGGCGCACAGGCTTACCTGAAACGTCAGTATACTGCGATTGCCATGGTTGGTGTCGTCGTGTACCTGGTTATCATGTATGCACTGGACACAACTACCGCAATGGGTTTTGCTATTGGTGCAATTTTTTCAGGTCTTGCCGGTTTCATCGGTATGAACGTTTCGGTGCGCGCCAACTCGCGTACCGCCGAAGCGGCGCGTGGCGGTATCGCGCCAGCATTAGAAATCGCCTTTAAAGGCGGCGCTATCACCGGTATGTTAGTGGTTGGCCTGGCGTTGCTGGGCGTTGCCGGCTATTACAGCATTTTAATGGCCATGGGTTTTGAAATGGATAAAGCCCTGCACTCAATGGTTGGCCTGGCATTTGGCGGTTCACTCATTTCTATTTTCGCTCGTTTGGGTGGTGGTATTTTCACCAAAGGCGCCGATGTTGGCGCCGACATCGTGGGTAAAGTTGAAGCCGGAATCCCTGAAGATGATCCACGCAACCCGGCCGTAATCGCCGACAATGTCGGTGATAACGTCGGTGACTGTGCAGGTATGGCGGCTGACCTGTTTGAAACCTACGCGGTAACCCTGGTTGCGACCATGTTACTGGGCGGCCTGCTGCTAAAAAATGCCGGCGAGCTTGCTGTTACCTACCCGATGGTTCTGGGCGGTATTTCAATTATCAGTTCGATTATCGGCACCTTCTTTGTTAAAACATCAGAAGGCGCAAAAATCATGAATGCGCTGTACAAGGGTTCACTGGTTTCCGCTATTCTTTCAGCTATTGCCTTCTATTTTGTTACCCAAAGCATGATGTCAGATATTGAAGGCTACTCCGCGATGAACCTGTTTTATTGCTCATTAATCGGTCTGGGCCTTACTGTTGCCATGATTGCGATCACCGAGTATTACACGGCAACCGAGTTCGCGCCTGTGCGTCGCATTGCCCAGGCATCAACTACCGGTGACGGCACCAACGTTATTGCCGGCCTTGGTATCTCAATGAAAGCCACAACCGCACCGGTACTTGCCGTCTGCGCCTCCATCTGGGGCGCCCATGAACTGGCAGGTTTATACGGTATCGCCGTTGCTGCAACCGCCATGTTATCCATGACCGGTATCGTCGTCGCGCTGGACGCCTATGGCCCGATCACCGACAACGCCGGCGGTATTGCAGAAATGGCCGAACTGCCGGAAGAAGTACGAAACATCACCGACCCGCTGGATGCCGTTGGTAACACCACAAAAGCAGTTACCAAGGGTTATGCCATTGGTTCTGCCGGTCTGGCAACACTGGTATTGTTCGCTGATTACACTAACACCCTGAAACATGCTGGAATGGCGACAAGTTTTGATCTATCTAACCATATGATCATCATCGGCCTGTTTATCGGCGGCCTGGTGCCTTACCTGTTCGGCGCCATGGCAATGGAAGCGGTTGGCCGCGCTGCGGGCGGTATCGTTAATGAAGTTCGCCGCCAGTTTAAAGAAATGCCCGGCATTATGGATAAAACCCAAAAGCCTGACTATTCAAAAGCAGTTGATATGTTGACCATAGCAGCCATCAAGGAAATGATGATTCCTTCATTATTACCTATCGCTGTACCAGTAGCGGTTGGTTACCTGCTTGGCGCGCAGGCGCTGGGCGGTATGTTGATTGGCACCATTGTTACCGGCCTGTTCGTTGCGATTTCAATGACCACCGGCGGCGGCGCCTGGGACAATGCCAAGAAATACATCGAAGATGGTAATTACGGCGGCAAAGGTTCCGATGCCCACAAGGCTGCAGTAACCGGTGATACCGTAGGCGACCCGTACAAAGATACCGCGGGCCCTGCGATTAACCCATTGATTAAAATTATCAATATTGTTGCTTTATTGATGGTGCCGTTGCTGTAATATCATACCTCTAATAACGTATGATAAAAAAGCCGAGCCGGGAAACCGGTTCGGCTTTTTTATCGAAAACAAAGGATTCACCACAGAGGCACAGAGGACACAGAGGACACAGAGTTTTTTTAAAACATGAAATAATGCTTTCCTCTGTGTCCTCTGTGCCTCTATGGTGAAAAATATTAGCTGTAGGCCTGCAAAACGACAGTGTTGCAGGCATGGTTTGCCAGCAACGGTAAAGCCTTATGCTGGCCTGCCTGCTTTTTTTGTCATGTCTTGTAAATCAGTGGCTTATTAATTATATAAAAACTTGATTCTAATCAGTGTACAATAATAGCGAAAGATCATGTTTGATGAGGTTGTCACAGAGTCAAAGACCTCCTCCCTCTATACGTATAACATACTGAAACACTGATTTCTTTACAGTTAATCTATTTTTGCAGGTGACTATTAATGCCATCCAATCAGGAAACACTTGAAAAACTGCAGACACTGCGAGAGGAACTTACTCACAGAATTCAGTCCATTCAGTCCGATGTTCACCATAAAAAAGAGCCGGTCGAAAAAGACTTCGCAGAACAGGTCACGCAGCGTGAGAATGATGACGTGCTAAAAGCCATCGACGGCGAAGCGCAGCAAACCGTCAGGCTGATAGATGCTGCCATCAGACGTATCAAAGATGGCACCTACGGCACCTGCGCCGTCTGCGGAGAAAAGATAGCCGAGAAAAGGCTTGCCGCCTTACCTTATGTAACGACCTGTATAAAGTGTGCCGAGTAAAGCTTTTTTCACTACGAGTATTTGTAACAACAATTCAAAGCGGACTATTTAATATGATGTACGCCGATCACACTGTACATATCTGCCAATAGAGGTTAAAAGACCCTGATTGGTTCTGATTCGCGTTCTACAGGAAATAAGGTACTGCGTGCTGGTTGCGTGGTCCATGGTGGGAATATACCTGCACTTCAACAGAACTGAATTATGGCGCTGGCACAAGATTACAATATGACTTTAACCGGAAAATTTATATAAAAGGCGGTATCACTAAAAACTGTATCGATGTCGACAGCAGCAATACATCTGGCTTCACTCCCTGGCAGTATATATTTGGTTTAATGTTCAGAACCATCCACCGGCTTGTCGAGAATTCTTCCATATCAGCATCATATATAACTTATTGATTTATATATAAAATAAATAATGAAAATTTCTATGATAAAGTTTCCCGGAAATTTATGGCTGTCCATAATTGATACAACAACTATACATCAATGAAAGGAAGATTGGCTAATCTTTCAATACAAACAAGAACGGCTCCTGCAGGAGCCGTTCTTGATATTTTTTTGTTACTACTACTGTTATTAGGCATTCTTTCTTCTTGCTACACCAACCAATCCAATCAGGCCGGAACCAAATAACCAGACAGCTGCAGGCACAGGAACCGTAGTAACGGTATCAGCTCCTTCCCAGGCACTTTTATTATTATTGGTGCCAGTTTTCTGGAAGTGAGCAGCTGCGTAAAATGGACCTTCACCACCACCAGGGGCGCTCAGGAAGCCAAACGAACTTGCAGTTATAGCCTCGGTTGAAGTAATAGTGTAAATGACAACTTCACCAAAATCTATCGCACTACCCGGGGATCCTGGTGGCGGCGGGAAGTTAAAATTAATGTCATATAGACCATCACCATCGGCTTGAAAGCCATCCACTCCGGTAGATATACCATTATCCCCACCACCGGACGCTGCTGGGCCTGTAGAACTACCATCATACGTAAATGATAGAAGAGTAGGGTCAAGACTTGGGTCTAAATTTAGATATACATCAGTTATAATCGCACTGCCAATAGTTGAAGAGGCTGTAAGTGTCATGGTTACAGAACCTGAAGTACCGCCATCATCTATTACAATAGTCCCATATGGTGCGGCTCCGTCTGGTGCAACAGCACCTGAACTGAATGTTGTACCGAGATCTAATTGAATATAAGCCGCCTGTGTCGGTATAGCTGTAACAGCCAGCACAGTGGAACACAATAATCCTGCAAGATTTGATTTCATAAATTCCCCCAATTTTCTAAATTCATTTTAGAAATATCTACCTTCTGCTTTATAATTTTTATGCATGTTGGACTAATGCAGTAGGCGCCCATTATTAGCCTAAGTACCAGCAATGAACATGCCAAAAATGAAATAACAGCTATTATCAGTAAGATAGCTATTACAATAGAAAATCATTAATTACCAAAGTGTAAAGACCGCCGACTAACAACACGACTTATGCTTATGTTCACCAGGATTTGTTATCAGATATTATATATCAGCTATGATTATCAATAAGTTAGACAGTATTCAGTATTTTTAGTATTTTCTGAATTTTCGAAGTGTAAACATCATCGACAAGTAGCCTGTCTTCCAAAACAAAAGAATTTACTCTTTGAGTTGATTTCTATGGTTTAGTATACAGACCAGAAACATCATAATCTCTCCACCTAAATAAATTTCGACCATGTTTGTCGCTTGTATCTTATTGAATCAGTTAAAAAATGTCTGTTTTTCTTGGATTGCCCGGTTTGCTCAAATTTATTTACATAAATCAATATGCATCGCTTCACAGTGCAGTTTAGTCATTCTGCGATTATTGCTAGACATTCATTCAGTCCCGGATACTATCTCACACCAGCAGTGAAAATTTTCCGACATATTCAGAGACCCATCCCTGCAACAGCAAGGTTGACTTAATCTAGTCTACCTGGATTAGCTGGCTTAGCAGTATTTTGCAAACCTTCATGATTATATAACGAGGTAATTTTTGGCTGTTCATAATTGATACTAATTTTACAAACGATTCTAGCGGCAAAGTTACAAGTGCACGGTTTGGTGGAAGTACTGCGGTTATACCATCAATCATCAATAATGCATCAATAATGGACAACCATACATTTACTTCGCCTTCCCCGCGAGGGTACGGATTCTACGAAATGATGTGCCCAAGCAAGGTACATGCACTGTCACCATAATCAACTCTACCCTAATTATCACAATTTCTTAACTTCACTCCTGTTGCATAAACTAATCCGGTTATCATAAGTCGTAAAAAAACCTGATAATTAATCCAAGACGGCAATGAAACTTACCCTGATACTATTATTAAACCTGTTTACCACTGCCCTGCTAACTAATACTGCCTGCGCAGACAATTCACAGAAAACCGAAACCGCCATCTTTGCCGGCGGCTGTTTCTGGTGCATGGAACCGCCCTTCGACAAGCTCGATGGCGTTATTTCTACCACCTCCGGTTACACTGGCGGGCACAAGGATAACCCGACCTATAAAGAAGTCTCTGCCGGTAACACCGGTCATGCCGAAGCCATTAAAATCGTATTTGATCCTGCAAAAATATCATATCAGCAGTTGCTTGACGTGTTCTGGAAGAATGTCGATCCGGTTGCAGTCAACCACCAGTTTTGCGATTACGGCTCGCAGTACCGTTCAGGCATTTATTATCTAAATAAACAACAGGAAAAAGCGGCAAAACAGTCTTTGCAGCAACTGCAAAAAACCAGACCGTTTACAGGAAAGATCACCACCGAAATTAAAGCGGCCAGCACTTTCTACCCGGCTGAAGAGTATCACCAGGACTACTATAAGAATAACCCGATTCGCTATAAATACTATCGCTACAGTTGCGGCCGTGATAAACGCCTGGATGAGCTTTGGGGTGATAAAAGATAAACGTTTTCCGCAAATACACGCAAATAACTAAATGCAAAAATAATTATCAAGTAATTAATGATCCTTCAGTGCTAAATATCCCAATTATCTGTGGATATTATTAAGCTTTGGATTCGCGTTAATTTGCGTTCATTTGCGGAAAAATATAAAAAAGTCTGTTTTGTAAAAAAAACGTCCATGTAAATGCAGGAGTCCATTCAGTCAGCTATGACTCTGTTTAGAAAACAAACTGTCCCTGCAGGAACAGCTCATCTTCATCTTTGTTTTTACCACCATCGAGTTCTCACCCATTCTGCAGGTTAGCTGCGCCCTGGTATCATGCCTGATAATGAACCGCTGGCGCCAACTGATGACGCTTCCATTTGGTTTCATGAATAAACACCCGATATAAATATTTGCGAACGGAAGCTTAAGCATGGTTTATTACAGCATCGCTACGGCCTTATGACCATATTGCTACAACATTGCGACATTATTATTACAATTATGAGAATTTTTACCGCAGAGACACAGAGGTCACAGAGATTTTTTATTAAAAAAAACAATATAACGCAGGTACAAATTTATTCGCACAACGTTATCAATGCATGCTCGCATCGTACGAATGAATTCGCACCTGCGGTTAGAAACGCCTTAAACATTACCAATAAACCTCTGTGTATCTGTGGTGATATGCTTTTTAAAATGCGACCCCGTAAATATTAAAAAATGGGTAGACTTGCAACATTGTCATATAACCGTCACACCTTGTAATAACCTTGTAACATTCCAGGGATAAACTTCGGCCATGAAAAATCCGTCATTACAGGTACGCTACAATCGCAGGGCCTTCAAGGACCGTCTGGCACGGTATTTCGTGGCCTCGGGCGGCATTAGTGTCATTATCGCTATCCTGTTGATTTTCTTCTATTTGCTTTATGTTGTAATCCCGATGTTCGAACCGGCTGAAATCAGGGAAAGTGCTAGCTACAGGGCGCCGGGTGACGGTAAAACCCTGCAGCTTGGCCTTGAAGAACAGGGCACCGTTGGCGTCAGGTTCACCAGTGAGGGCCATGTTATTTTCTTTAAAACGGATTCGGGAAAAATAATACGTGACGAAAATCTGCATTTACCTGCCAGCATAACCAGCGTTGCCGCAAATCTCAACCTTGTCGCACTGGCGCTGGAAAACGGCTCTGTATTGGCAATCCGGTATAAATTTGACCTGAGTTACCCGGGCGATGTCCGGACCCTGACGCCCGTGCTTGATTATCCGCTCGGCAAGGACCCGTTAGTACTGGACGAATCCGGTGCGGCTTTATCACATATCGATATACAGCTAAGCGATGATGTCGTGGGCGTGGCTGCCACCACAAATGACAATCGCCTGGTGTTTGCCCGTTATCAGCGTGAAGAATCATTTATCAGCGGCGATATCAGCATCGAACTCGAATCCAGGTCTGAACAGCCATTTCAGGGTGAAATCTATGCCGTGGCGCTGACACCTGGACTGGACCACTTCTACGCTTCTGCAGAAAACGGCAGGCTGTTCGATTATTCGCTAGATGAAGATGGCTTTGATGGCAAAAAAAGAACGTACAATCTTGAACACAAAATCACCCGGCTGAAACTGCTGCTCGGTGGCTCATCACTACTGGCAGGGATGGAAAACGGTGAAGTGCAACAATGGATGTCCGTGCGAAAAGACGGCGGCAGAGAACTGGTCTATATTCGTAATTTCGTTAAAAACAGGCAGGCAGTCAGTTATATTGCAACTGAACAGCAACGCAAAGGTTTTGCTGTTGCAGACAATCGCGGCAATATCACGATCAACTATTCAACCTCACAGAGAACGCTGGCAAGCATTAATACCGCAAACACCCTTGTCGACCAGATGGCGTGGTCGCCCAGGGCACAGAATTTGATAGTGAGTGACAGTAATAACCTGGTACATTTTTATAAAGTAGATAATGAATACCCGGAAGTTTCCTGGGACGTGTTATGGGAAAAAGTCTGGTATGAAGGTTATGACGAAGCGGATTATATCTGGCAGTCATCTGCCTCAACCAATGAGTTCGAAGCCAAATTCAGCTTGATGCCTTTATCCTTCGGCACCATCAAAGCCGCCTTTTACGCCATGATTTTTGCCGTGCCCATCGCCATTTTTGGCGCCATGTTTACTGCCCAGTTTATGGCGCCGCGTATGCGTCAGACGGTTAAGCCGGCGATTGAAATCATGGAGGCGCTGCCGACCGTTATCCTTGGTTTTCTTGCAGGTCTTTGGCTGGCGCCCTATGTTGAAACACATCTGGCTGGTATCTTTACCCTGCTGATAATATTGCCGGTCGGTTTTTTATTATGCGCCTGGCTCTGGGGTTTTGTCCCGAACAAATCGGCATTCGAAGGCTGGGAAGCCGCGCTATTAGTTCCAGTGGTGCTGCTTTTAATCTGGATCTCCACAGCTTTGAGTTCACCTGTTGAAACACTGTTTTTCAATGGCAGCCTGCGTAACTACATGAGTAATGTATGGGGGCTGGACTATGACCAGCGCAACGCACTGGTCGTCGGCCTGATTATGGGATTTGCCGTTATCCCTACCATATTTTCGATTGCCGAAGACGCCCTGTTCGGGGTGCCGCAGCACCTGGTACGGGGTTCCCTGGCGCTTGGCGCAACGCGCTGGCAAACCATGACGAGCGTGGTTCTGCCTGCAGCCAGTCCTGGCATATTCTCTGCAGTGATGATGGGGTTTGGCCGCGCCGTAGGTGAAACCATGATCGTGCTTATGGCGACAGGCAATACCCCGGTAATGGATATGAGCATTTTCCAGGGTATGCGGACACTGGCGGCAAACCTGGCGGTAGAAGTGCCGGAAGCGGAAGTTTTCAGCACCCACTATCGCGTACTGTTCCTTGCGGCATTAATCCTGTTCCTGTTCACTTTTGTGTTCAATACATTAGCAGAACTTATCCGCCACAGATTACGGCAAAGGTATAGCGAACTATGATTAACCCGCGGTTAAATCAGTGGTTCAAAACCGGCACCCCGTGGATCTGGCTGAATGCCGGCGCGATTGCTATCGCACTGGTCGCCGTGTTCGGACTGTTAATGTTGATATTAATGCGCGGCATGAGCCATTTCTGGCCGGCAGATGTTCAGGCTTTTTATTATAAAAACAATGAAAACGCCCTGACTGTTATTGGAGAAATCGTCGAATCCGAAACGATACCGATTGATACGCTGCCCGATTTCAAAAAAATACGAAACACTCAAGCAGGTGATAAGACTGTAACACGATATCTGGTTAAAACCGGCAACCGTGATATTTTAGGCAGTGACTTTAGATGGCTATACGACATTAACCTGGTTAAAACCGAACAGCCGAAAAACCTGATGGTGCTCGAACGCGTTGAGTGGGGAAACTTTTACGGTTTTCTCAACACCGTGTATGAAAACGACCAGATGGTTGCTGAAGGTGAAACGGCGTGGCCGGAATTCATTAAGCGCCTGCATCGTGTCATCGATATACGCAAACAGATCCTGCAGCTGGAACGTGTCAAGATTGGCGCGGTTAATTACCAGCTGGAGCGGATACGACTGAAGGAGAGACGACTGCAGCTGAATAACGATTTGTCTGATGCAGCAAAGAAAGAAATAGAAACTCAACGCAGCGAATTAAAACAGCAATATAGTGACTTATTAAAACAGACAAAAGAACTTTATCAGCAGATCAATCGTGATTCGATTCGCGCCACGGTGATGGATGGCAGCGAAGTTACCGTGCCACTGAAAAAAGTTGTTAAAGCCTGGCAGCCCAATAAAATGACACTATGGAACAAGCTTGGCTTCTATATGCATTCGCTATGGGATTTCATTACCGAGGATCCTCGCGAAGCAAACACCGAGGGCGGTATTTTTCCTGCTATTTTCGGCACCGTGATGATGGTAATGTTAATGGCCGTACTGGTCACGCCATTTGGTGTCATTGCAGCCGTTTACCTGCGTGAATATGCAAAACAGGGCGTGTTGACGCGTATCATCCGCATCGCGGTAAACAATCTCGCCGGGGTGCCTTCTATTGTATACGGGGTGTTTGGCCTGGGATTTTTCGTTTATTTCCTCGGCGGTAATATCGATGCCCTGTTTTTCCCGGAAGCGCTCCCCTCACCCACTTTTGGCACACCGGGTTTATTGTGGTCGTCGCTCACCCTTGCGCTGCTCACCCTGCCCGTTGTAATCGTCGCCACTGAAGAAGGCCTGTCGCGCATCCCCAAAAGTTTACGCGAAGGCAGCCTCGGACTGGGAGCAACCAAAGCTGAAACATTGTGGCGAGTTGTTTTACCTATGGCAAGCCCGGCCATTATGACCGGACTGATATTAGCAATAGCCCGTGCCGCTGGTGAAGTTGCGCCATTAATGCTGGTTGGCGTAGTAAAACTTGCGCCCAGCCTGCCACTGGACGGTAACTTTCCGTATTTACATCTTGACCGGAAATTCATGCACCTGGGATTTCATATTTACGATGTAGGCTTTCAGAGCCCGAATGTAGAGGCCGCCAGGCCACTGGTCTATGCCACATCGTTTTTGCTTGTTGTGGTTATTGTTACGCTTAATATAACTGCTATTAATTTAAGAAACAGGCTGCGTGAGAAATATCGCGCACTTGACGGCTGATTGAATATCTCTGGCCTGAATGAATCTGGGAAACATTATGACTGAAACTGTCGCAACAAAAATCGATCCTGCAATACTGCCTGGCTCATCAGCCACGACTGACAGTACGATTTGTATGGATGTGAATAACCTGAACCTGTTTTACGGAGAAAGCCGTGCGTTAACCGATGTCAGCTTTCAGATGAAAAAGAACCAGGTCACTGCATTTATCGGTCCCAGTGGCTGCGGCAAATCTACCCTGTTACGCTGCTTCAACCGCATGAACGATCTGGTGGATAGTGTACGTGTCACGGGCGAAATCATTCTCGATGGAAAAAATATTTATGCCCCTGATGTTGATGTAACATCACTTAGGCAACGCGTTGGCATGGTGTTTCAAAAACCTAACCCATTCCCGATGAGCATATTTGAAAATGTCGCATACGGTTTACGTTTACAGGGTATCAACAAGCGCAGATTATTAGAAGAAAAAGTAGAATGGGCGCTTAAGGGCGCCGCTTTATGGAGCGAAGTTAAAGATCGGCTGAGTGAAAGTGCACTGGGTCTGTCTGGCGGACAGCAGCAACGCCTGGTTATTGCGCGCGCCATCGCCATTGAACCGGAGATTTTATTACTCGATGAACCCGCATCCGCGCTTGACCCGATATCCACGCTAAAAATTGAAGAGCTGATATACGAATTAAAATCAAAGTACACCATCCTTATTGTCACTCACAATATGCAGCAGGCGGCCCGCGTGTCCGATGAAACCGGTTTTATGTATTTAGGTGAAATGATCGAGTTTGGCGATACCAATAAAATATTTACCAACCCGGCAAAGAAACAAACTGAGGATTACATCACCGGCCGATACGGCTGAATACCTTGATGACGATATGCAGCCGTAAAAATATTTAACCTGACGAGATTAGATTATGGATTCAAATAATATAAGCCATCATATTTCCCATAAGTTTGACGAGGAAATGGAAAACCTGCACAACCAGGTTTTAAAAATGGGGGGCCTGGTAGAACAGCAGATTTCCGGCGCAATCGAAGCATTAAAATACTCAAACGCACCGGATGCTGAAAAAATCATTCTCCAGGACCATAAAGTCAATGCACTCGAAGTTGCTATAGATGAAGCCTGCACCAGAATACTGGCAAAGCGTCAACCTGCAGCCTCTGACTTGCGCATGGTCATCGCCGTAATCAAAACCATTACCGACCTCGAACGCATCGGCGATGAAGCAGAAAGAATAGCGAAGATGGCATTAAATCTCGCGGAAAATGATACCCCCATTCATAGCCGTTTCGCGGGCATACGTCATCTTGGTGAACAGGTAAAACAGATGGTGCATGATGTGCTCGACGCCTATGCCCGGCTGAGTGTGGACGCAGCACTCAAAGTAGTTCGCGAAGACAATAATACTGACAAGGATTATCAGGATCTGATGCGCATGCTGATTACCTATATGATGGAAGATCCCAGAACGATTTCCCAGGTACTGGATATGATATGGGCAGCACGCGCCCTGGAGCGCATCGGCGATCACGCAAAAAACATCGGTGAATATGTCATTTACCTGGTTAAAGGCAAAGACATTCGCCATCTTGATTTAGATGAAGTTGAAAAAGATATATTATCATGAAACATGCAAACATACTGATTGTTGAGGATGATCCAGGCATACAGGATATGCTAAATTTTTCATTGTCCACAGAAGGCTACACGCTGCACACTGTATCAACAGTAAAAGATGCCTGGGCAACGATTGAAAATAAATCTATTGATCTGGTACTGCTTGACTGGATGCTGCCGGATAATAGCGGTATTGATCTATTACACCGTATCCGCAAATATCATTCTAAACTGCCGGTCATCATGATAACCGCCAAAGCAGAAGAAGAAGATAGAATCCTCGGACTGGATGTTGGCGCCGATGACTACGTAACCAAACCCTTTTCTGTTCGTGAGTTAAACTCAAGAATTCAGGCACTGTTGCGGCGCGTTATGCCTGATGAACAGCCTTTGCAAATTGGTGAGTTATACCTGGACCCGGCAAGCCATCGTGTGAAAGTTAAGCACACGCCTTTAGAATTATCACCGACCGAGTTTCGTTTACTGCACCATTTTATGTCAAACACTGATCGAGTATTTTCCCGAACCCAGTTACTCGACCAGGTATGGGGCCCCCAGGTTTATGTTGAAGAACGTACCGTTGATGTCCATATCAGACGTCTGCGCAAGCAGCTTGCACCATTCAAGCTGGACTCACTATTGCAAACAGTTCATGGCAGTGGATATCGTTTCTCCAGACTGCGATAATAAACCATGGCTTCGACAATAAGGCGTGAACTAATATTTGTTATATTGTGGATATTATTATTATTAGTGGCAGGCACCCTTTATGATCTAGTATTTGAGTTTCTTTTTGCCGGTTTACTGGTTTACGTGATATGGAATTTTTATAACCTGAATATGCTGAGTAAATGGCTGGCTAACCCGTCAAAAAAAACGCCTGAGGTTTTTGGCATTTGGGATGACATATACTATCAGCTCTATCATCTCTATAAACGTCAGCGCAAAGCTCGACGTAAACTGACCTCGATTCTCAAACGCTTTCAAAAATCCACGCAGGCACTGCCGGAAGCTACCATTGCATTGAATAAAGCAAATGAAATCGAGTGGTTCAATCCGGCCGCCAGGCAAATGTTTAACTTGCATCCGGGTCTTGATATCGGCCAGCGTATTTACAATTTAGTTCGACAGCCAAAGTTCGTAAATTACCTGCTGAAAAAAGACTTTAAAAAACCGCTTGAATTTACTCTCAAGGGGAAAAAAATAAATATATCCATCACTCCCTATGGCGATGGTCAATATTTGGTAAGCGCGCGTGATATCACCGCACAAAGCCAGCTTGATGATATGCGGCGTGACTTTATCTCCAATGCATCCCATGAATTACGCACCCCGCTCACGGTGATGTCTGGTTATATTGAATACCTGCAGGACAAAACTGACGATACAACAAAACACCCGCTGGAAAAAATCCAGCAGCAAACTGTACGCATGGATAAAATTATCAGTGAACTGATTGACCTGGCGAAGCTGGAATCGGCATCCGCTGTTGATTACACAAAAACGGTTGATATTGTAACTTTATTGAATGAAGCATATAAAGAAGCGCTTTCTTTTGATCAGAATAAACATCATATTGAACTGGCATTTGAAGCAGAAGGTTCAGCCAGCAAACCCGCTGCAGAATTATATGGTTGTTACGAAGAATTACGCATGGCCATTTCAAACCTGCTTACCAATGCCATACGTTACACGCCTGAAAACGGTAATATAAAGCTGTATGCCAGCACACACGATAAAGGATTATCTATTTGTGTGCAGGACAGTGGTGTAGGTATCAGCGAAGAACATATTCCCAGGTTAACCGAGCGTTTTTATCGTGTCGATGCCGGCCGTTCGAGTGAGAAAGGCGGGACCGGGCTGGGGCTCGCCATTGTCAAACAGATACTCGACCGGCATAGCGCCAGTTTAAACATAGTAAGCAAACCGAATGAAGGCAGCAATTTTTGTTGTAACTTCCCTCTCTCCAGCATAAAGAGCTAAACAGTTATCTCTTAACAATAATGTAACATCCCTGTCATATAACTTTCACAATCGTTACTCAAAATACTGATACTAACTATAACTGGAGTTTTATAATAATGATATACAAACGATTTATAACCATTGCAAATACGGCATTAACCGCCGGTATTCTAAGCATTGGCCTGTTAACAGCAAGCAGCGCATCCGCGGTATCTGTAGACAAAGGCATCCCGGAATACAAAGCTGTTAGCGGAATTTCCGGCAACCTGTCCAGCGTGGGTTCTGATACCCTGGCCAACCTGATGACATTATGGGCAGAGGCATATAAACGTACATACCCAAATGTAAACATCCAGATACAGGCCGCTGGCTCATCAACGGCACCGCCAGCTTTAACCGAAGCCACGTCGAATTTAGGTCCCATGAGCCGCAAGATGAAGTCAAAGGAAATCGCTGCGTTTGAAGACCGTTATGGCTATAAACCAACAGCTATTCCAGTAGCTATCGATGCATTGGCTGTTTATGTCAACAAGGATAACCCGATTAAGGGCATGGCTATACCGGAAGTTGATGCTGTGTTTTCATCAACCAGAAAATGCGGTGCTGACAAGGACATTACCAAATGGGGACAGTTAGGCCTTACAGGCAGCTGGAGTGGTCGTGATATCCAGATATATGGCCGCAACTCTGTATCCGGCACTTACGGTTATTTCAAAAAGAATGCACTGTGTAAAGGCGACTATAAAAATAATGTTAATGAGCAGCCTGGCTCCGCCTCGGTCGTGCAGTCAGTATCAAGCTCTATCAACGGCATTGGCTACTCCGGTATCGGTTATAAAACATCCGGCGTACGCGCCGTACCTTTAACGAAAAAACCAGGTGGAAAATTTATCGAAGCGACCCCTGAAAAAGCTGTATCCGGTGAATACCCGCTATCTCGATTCCTCTATGTATACGTAAACAAACACCCCAACAAAGATCTGGATCCGCTGGTCAAAGAATTCCTTAAGCTGGTTCTATCAAAACAGGGGCAGGAAGTTGTTATAAAGGATGGTTATATTCCATTACCTGAAAAAGTGTTAATGAAATATCTAGAACAAATATAAAGCGATAAACATTTCTATATATCTAGATGGAAAATGCCGGGCCGGCCCGGCATTTTTTATTGCCATCAACATTCAAGCAGCTGCAAGGCTCAGTGCTGCAACGCCAGCCGCAACTTGCAGTCGCGTTAAAATTCACACCCGTACCACTTTGCCAGGGCATGAACCTTGTTATGAGCATGAAAAACTAATGGGGCTGTTTCAGCTGTTTTGCGTGCGCTGATAAAAAGATCTGTACTACGTGAAAAAACTCATACGAATACATTTTTGGGCAAATATCGCTCTAAAGCCCTGCTCTTTCCAGTCTGACTTATGCCAGTCGTCCGGGTTAATAAACAATGACAAATTACAGTGAAGATGAGATGAGAATCAGACTGATGGTATATAGATGAGTCATAAAAAAACAGCGTGCCAGTGAAGATTGACACTGGCACGCTGTTTTGTTCTATGCAGCTTTATTCAGTAGACTGAACTTACTTGCTGGTAGCTGCAGGCGCTGCTGGCGCAGCAGGAGCTGGTGGTGGCGCATAGTATGGAGCATATCCATATCCACCATAGTATGGGCGACGATAGTAACCATCATAGTAACGGTTGTCCCAGCGGTTATCCCATCTGTTGCTGTTGTCCCAGCGGTTGTTACCATAATAACGGCTGCGGCCGTCACCACGGCCACGGCCGCGTGCGTTACCGCTCATACCAAAGTTAAAGCTGCCGTCAACATCACCGTCAACATCACCGTAACCATCGCCATAACCGTCGTTGTACCAGTCATTGCGCCAGTCGTTGTTCCAGTCGTTGTTCCAGTCATTACGATTGTAGCCGTCGTCGTTCCACCATGCACTGGCGGTATTTGAGGCAACTAATAATGCTGCAGCTGCTGCAGTTAATAATACTTTCATTAATTTACCCTCCAAAAGGATTAGTTTTTGAACATTTCTCCAGTCGCTTCTTTACAACTAATCAGTCAAAAACTAATCAGTACAACTGGATACTACCCGAATTAAAACTATACAAAATACGGGCGGTATTAGCAATATTATAATAATCGGGATACAAGATTTTGATATATATCAATATTTTTTATCTGTAGCTGCCTTGCGGAACCGTTTCATGATCTATATCAAAACATTAAAACTACCCCGTTTAGCCGACTACGAAATCCATGCGCATTAAGGTAGAATACGCGCGCTTTTGCGTGGTGGGTAATAATTTGTTAGCGAAACACCGTAATAACTTTCTCATTTATGCACCGCCAAATGCCATTAACTAACTAGAAAGATATTTTAAATATTGGGCTGACTCAACGAACATTGCAGGACAGCGTAATAATAACCTGGAGAAAACACATGATTAAACCTCATGGTTCAGACGAACTGAATCCATTATTCGTATACGATTCTGCTGAAAACGATGCATTACAAAAAGAAGCTGAAACCCTGGCTTCCATCGTTGTAAGTTCAGCGACTGCCGCGAATGCGGTAATGCTGGGCGCCGGCTACTTTAATCCCTTAACCGGCTATATGAATAAGGCTGATGCGCTTTCAGTGGCGAAAGACATGAAAACCTCGTCAGGTCTGTTCTGGCCGACTCCAGTATTAAACCTGGTTCATGATGCGGGCAATATTAAAGCCGGAGACCGTATCGCGCTTAAAGACCCTAACGTCGAAGGACATCCTGTGCTTGCAGTTATGGATGTTGAGGCGGTTGAAGAATTTTCTGACGATGACATCAAGTTAATTGTCGATAATGTTTACCGCGCAAGCGCTGATGAAGCCCACCCTGGTGTTGACGCTTTTGTTGCACAGGGCAAGGTGTGTATTTCAGGACCAATCAAAGTATTGAACTTCTCATACTTCCAGAGCGAATTCCCTGATACGTTCCGCACGGCAGTTGAAATCCGCAATGAAATCGCCGAACGTGGCTGGAAAAAGGTTGTTGCTTTCCAGACCCGTAACCCGATGCACCTGGCACACGAAGAACTCTGTCACATGGCTATGGACCGTCTGGGTTGTGACGGCCTCGTTATTCACATGCTGCTGGGCAAACTGAAACCAGGTGATATCCCGGCGCCGGTTCGTGATGCTGCGATTCGTAAAATGGTCGAACTGTACTTCCCACCCAACAGTGCAATGGTGACAGGATACGGCTTCGACATGCTATACGCCGGACCGAAGGAAGCTGTTCTGCATGCCGTATTCCGCCAGAACATGGGGGCAACGCATTTTATCATCGGCCGTGACCACGCTGGCGTGGGCGATCACTATGGTGCGTTTGATGCACAGACAATATTTGATAACGAAGTGCCTGCCGGCGCATTAGACATCGAAATCTTTAAAGCTGACCACACTGCCTGGTCGAAGAAACTCAACAAGGTTGTGATGATGTGTGAAGCGCCTGACCACCAGAAAGATGACTTCGTTCTGCTCTCGGGCACCAAGGTTCGTGAAATGCTGGGACAGGGCATTGCCCCGCCGAAGGAATTCTCGCGTCCTGAAGTCGCTCAGATCCTGATTAACTACTATCAGAGCATTAACTAATAACCTGTTTCAGTAGCTGAATAAAACGGCGCTGATCGTACGATCAGCGCCGTTTGTTTATATTATTGTTATAGTGATTATCCGCAAATGAACGCGAATAAACGCAAATAAAAACTTTACTATTGTGTTCAGTAGCTGGTCAATATGGTTGTTAGAGTAACCTTTGGGAATTAATTATATAAAGTAATCAAGAACATAAACTGTTCTTGGGTTTACAAATAAAACATTACCGGTATTTGCGTTTATTCGCGTTCATTTGCGGAAGAATATAAAATGTTTATATCTGTGTTTATCTGCGTTCATCTGTGGACAATATCTTTCAATCAATCCAGTAAGCAATATCCTGCATTTTCAGAAATTCTTCCGCCTGCCCGCCACGCAGCATGGCAAGCGTTGACATCATACCTGCTTCTATACAGGTATCGGCGGCAACACTCACGGTATGCGGCGCATCGATAACTGGCCAGCCGGTTTTTGGATTCAGGATATGGCTGTAGCGAACAGCATTTTTCAACAGGTATCGGTTGGCATCTCCGCTGGTGGCTATGGCGCCGCGGTACAGCTGAAACAGGCCGTAGGCCTTATCCGAACCGGTAAGTAAACGCCCCACTGACCAGAATTTTTTATGCTTGCATGGTGCCGTTAGCGCCAGGTCACCGCCAAAATTTACCAGCACGCTGTCACCCGTAATCTGCCGTGATATCTGCACAAAGCAGTCAACTGCGTATTCTTTTCCGATACCACCCAGGTCGATCTCCATTCCTGCCGGCAATGTGATACTCCCCTTTTCCCTGATTACTTTCTGCCAGTCGATGTTTTTCAATATTTTTTTTCACCTGTTTCTTATCAGGAAGATTATCACTGCCGTCAAACGTCCAGATTTGACGCAGCACCCCTGAAGTCACATCAAACAGGCCATCGCTGATCTCGTACAATTCATTCGCAAACTCAAGCAGGCGCGATGTTTCCTCGTCAATGGCAACCGTTTCGCCATTGGAATTATTTATCTGGTAAATAATATTATCTTTTTTATAGCGGCTGAACTTGTCCTCGATGCGCCAGGCTTCATTTGCTACCGCGTTGAGAATTTCCCGTGCGTGCGACTCATCTTCAACTTCCATTAAAACATCGCAGGGGCTGGCCATCGCCATAAAGGATCCTTTCCAGTAATCGCCTGCCTTTTTTAATTCTGTTTTACGCATGAATTTTGAAAAAACAACTTTATAAAAAACTATTTTTCCGCAAATGAACGCGAATAAACGCAAATAAAAACAATACTCATTGCTTCACTGTCATCTTGAGCGATAGCGAAATATCTTGAACATGGCAAGAAAATGCTAATTTATAAAGATCCTTCACTGTCGTTCAGGATGACAAATAAAAAGATTTTTATTTGCGTTTATTCGCGTTCATTTGCGGAAAAAGCTTACTTCGGCCGGGGTACAAACGCTACTTCGTCACCATGCTCGACAAGGGTATACGGTTCGGCAAACTGTTTATTCACCGTCACCTGTAGGCGATTTGCTTCAAACGGTTCTTTCCAGCGCTGACCCCGTTTACGCATCCAGTCAAGCAGGGTTTCAACATTAGTGACTGACTCAGGGATGGCTACCTGTTCTTCGTCTTTGCCTGCAAGTTTCGCCAGCTCAATGAAATACACTAATTTAATGACCACCCTGCCTTCAGCATCGGTTACCCGGGCATCGCCCCGGCTCAAGCCAGACTGTTCAAGCCGCTTCAGGTAGTTCTGCCAGTTTGCTTCATAGTTTTTACCTAATTCGTGCAACGTACTCCAGGAATAAATGCCGGTGTCGTGTCCATCATCGAAGGTAATTCGCAGCGCATAACCTCCCTGCGGCTCAAGTAGTGAAATATTCACCAATTGTTTGCCATGAACAGGCTGCTTCATTACCTTGACTTCTGCTGCGGGTGAAAATACACGCAGGTACTCGCAGGGGTACTGGAATCGAAAGCCGTCTGAAAACGCTATTTCCAGTAAACGTGACTTTTGATGAAGTTTGATTTCAGTCGGGCTAACATGGTTATTATCCATTTCGGAATGAATTTCTGGCATATCTAAAAACAACCTGGATCTGTTTGAGAAACTATTTTGGGATATAAATTGAAGACCTATTCTACCCGTATTTTGGTAACAACTGGATTATTTCCCGTAAAGATAATGATTATCACTTGTGAATTAATAATATCCCGCCTATGTTATTGTTTTTTATATCATATAAACAATAGCGCTTCACCATAAGAAAAACTTATTGCAACCACAGTATTATTGTTTGGCGTTTTGTCCTCGAAGGTCTATTCTACCCGCCTGTTGAAACAGGTCACCTGATTGTATTAAATTGCATTTTCAGGTGTTTTGAGCATAAAATGTGTAATCCCTGTTTAGCACTTTATGCTTGATGGGAGCTTGCGGATCAGGACGACTGGATCACTGGCACCCATAGAAAGCTAAAACAAAAGCTTTGTCACAGCAACTGTTCTATTGCAGTTACTGAAAATATATTTTGATTCTAACAGGCAACCAAACCGAGCAATAACGGCTGCCAGAAAGATCGAAAAAAGATAGAAATCAAACATGGCTGCACACATGTAGCGCTTTGTTTTATTACTATTGCAATTGCATAACTTAAATACTCTAGGAGTTAATACTAATGCCTACATTTGTACGTACTGAGAAATGTGATGGGTGTAAAGGTCAAGACCGTACGGCTTGCATGTACATCTGCCCACATGATCTTATGAAATTAGACAAAGATGGTTCTGAAACTGGTCACGCCATGAAGTCTTACAACCAGGAACCAGAACAATGCTGGGAATGTTATTCCTGCGTTAAAATCTGTCCTCAAAACGCAATTGAAGCTCGTCACTATGCTGACGTTGTACCCCTGGGCGGTTCTGTACAGCCTTTACGTGGTACCGATTCAATTATGTGGACCATCAAGTTCCGTAACGGCAACATGAAACGCTTCAAGTTCCCTATTCGTACGACTGCAGAAGGTTCTATCGATCCTTATGCTGGTAAACCTGCTGCTGATATGTCGAAGATTGCAGAGCCTGGCTTCTTCAACCACATGGAACAGAATGGCTACCGTGCTGGCGATCCTAGCGAATTAATTAATAAATAAATATTAGAGGTTTAGAAAAATGGCCGAATTTGGTAATCCAGATGTTATTGAAGAAGAAGTAGACATTCTTCTTATCGGTGGCGGTATGGCCTGTTGCGGTGCAGCGTTTGAAATTCCACGCTGGATAGAAGCATCAGGTGCAAACCTTAAAGTTAAATTAGTTGACAAAGCTGCTATGGACCGTTCCGGCGCTGTAGCTCAAGGTTTGTCAGCTATTAACACCTACATTGGATCTGAACAGGATCCAGCTGACTATGCTCGTATGGTTTCTAACGACCTTATGGGTATCACTCGTGATGACCTTGCGTACGATTTAGGTCGCCACGTAGATGAATCTGTTCACCTGTTTGAAGAATGGGGTCTGCCTATTTGGAAAACAGACGAAAACGGTGAACGTTATGACGGTTCTAAAGGCATGACATCACTGAAAGACGGTGGCAAGCCTGTACGTTCTGGTAAATGGCAAATCATGATCAATGGTGAGTCTTACAAGTGGATTGTTGCTGAAGCTGCTAAAAAAGCTTTAGGTATCGACAACATCCAGGAACGTATCTTCATTGTGAAATTGATCAATGATAAAAATGATCCTAGCCGCATCGCTGGTGCTGTTGGTTTCTCTACTCGTGAAGACCAGATCGTTGTCTACAAAGCCAAGGCAATCCTGCTGGCTGCCGGTGGTTGTGTGAACATCTTCCGTCCGCGTTCTGTTGGTGAAGGTACCGGCCGTGCCTGGTACCCGGTATGGAATGCAGGTTCTACCTACTCAATGGCTGCTGAAGCAGGCGCTGAGCTGACACTGATGGAAAATCGTTTCGTACCTACCCGTTTCAAAGACGGTTACGGCCCTGTAGGCGCATGGTTCCTGCTGTTTAAAGCTCAGGCTACTAACGCTTATGGCGAAACCTACATGACACGCAACAAAGAAATGCTGGACGACTATCCTCCGTACGGCCAGGCTGCAGTTCCTGCTTCTTGTCTGCGTAACCACTTAATGCTGAAAGAGATGAAAGAAGGTCGTGGACCTATCTGGATGGACACAGTAACTGCGCTGGCTAAACTGCGTGAAACTCTGTCACCTCGCGAAGTCAAGCACCTTGAAGCTGAAGCATGGGAAGACTTCCTTGACATGTGTGTTGGCCAGTGTGGTATCTGGGTTGGTGAAAACGTTGAGCCAGAGAAGAAAAACTCTGAGCTGATGCCTACCGAACCATACCTGCTGGGTTCTCACTCTGGTTGTTGCGGTATCTGGACTTCAGGTCCTGAAGATGTAGGCGCGCCTACAACTGAAACTGAAACTGGCGTACCTGATCACCTGCCTTCTGGCTGGAACTGGGGCTACCGTGGCATGACCACTGTAAACGGCCTGTTCACAGCGGGTGACGGTGTTGGCGCTTCTGGCCACAAGTTCTCTTCTGGCTCACATGCTGAAGGCCGTCTGGCTGCTAAAGCAATGGTTAAGTACTGTCTTGACAATGCGGATTACAAACCTGAACTGGATACATCTGTTGATGATCTGGTTGCTGAAATCTATCAGCCGGTTAAGACTTACCTTGAGCACAAAGATTACACCACAGCTATCGATGTTAACCCCAACTATATCACTCCCAAGATGCTGCAGTTCCGTCTGCAGAAGATCATGGACGAGTACGTTGCGGGTGTGGCTACTTACTACAACACTAACGCAGAAATGATGAAAGTGGCTGGTGAGAAGCTGGACATGCTGAAAGAAGACGCTGAGAAGATGCGTGCGAAAGACCTTCACGAATTACTTCGTGCATGGGAAAACTACCACCGTATCCTGACAGCTGAAGCGCACATGAAGCACATCGAGTTCCGTGAGGAATCTCGTTACCCAGGTTTCTACTATCGTACAGATAAAAACTTCATCGATGAAGAAAACTGGCACTGCTTCGTTAACTCAATCTACGACAAGAATACCAAGAAGTGGACATGCTTCAAGCGTGCACACGTTGACCTGGTAGACAAGTCTAAACTGTTCAAGTAATTTCTGAATAGTTGAGTTACTGAAATCCGGGCGCCTTCTGGTGCCCGGATTTTTCATTTATAACATGAGAGTTATAAGTTTTAAGTTTATGTTGTTTTAACTTTGAACTTATAACTTACAATTTGTAACTAACATTTCACTGCAGCTTCAAACACAATGATAGAACTGAACAACCAGGTAAACAAATGAGCAAAGACGACTCTTTCAAATTTAATCTTCCCCACTCAAGTCCTGTGGTTCCCACCCGCCTTGAACTGGATGATAAATTAAAATTCCGTTGTCATCGAGGTGTTTCCTGCTGGAACATGTGCTGCTCCCGTGCAGATGTCACGCTGGCGCCCTATGACATCATTCGTCTGAAAAATGCCCTGGGCATGGACTCTACCGAATTTTTGAAACAACATACCGTCCCCTTTGAGCTGGATTCACACAATGTGCCCGGGCTGAAATTGCGCACCGATGATAGCGGCGCCTGCCTTTTCATGAAGGAAGAAGGCTGCTCGGTTTACGCAGACCGTCCCACTGCCTGCCGTTATTACCCTTCAGGCCTGTTGTCAATGAAATCAATCAGCGAATCAACCGATGAACGCCACTTTCTGCTGATCAAGGAAGACCACTGCAAGGGCCACGATGAGGACCATATCCAGACAATCGCTGAATACCGAAAAGAGCAAGGCGTCGAAATTTACGATGACCTCAACCATGAGTGGTATCAGATCATCCTGAAGAAAAAATCCACCGGCCCGACAATAGGCAAACCGTCCGAGATGAGTTTACAGCTGTTTTTTATGGCCAGCTACGATATTGACCGCTTCCGCCGCTTCGTTTTAAGCGATGCCTTCATCAAGATGTACGATCTGTCTGATGAAGAGTACGCCGAACTTGAAACGGACGACATCGCCCTGATGAAATTCGGCTTCCAGCTGATGAAGCAGGTGTTCTTTGGCGAAATGACAATAAAAGAACGTGAAGGCGCCTGGGAAAAACGTGTTGAAGAACGCCGTGAAATTCTGGAATTGCGCAAGCAGGCAGAAATTGCCGATCACCTGAGAAAACAGGAAGAAGCCCGCAAAGCTGCTTTAGACGATAAAGATTAATAACATTGTTTAAATATGTAGGTTCGAATTTATTCGGACAATACTGCCGATATTAATGTCCGAATAAATTCGAACCTACAGTTTCACCCTTAAATCATACGATGCATAACTCCGTCACAGTCGGCATACTGTCAGATTCCCATGGCTACCTCGACCCGAGAATAGCGCAAACCGTCAACCAGTGTGACTACATTGTGCACGCCGGTGATATATTCAACGCACAGGTACTGGAACAATTAAAACCCGGCAAAAAGCTGGTTGCCGTTGCAGGTAACAATGACCATACATCTTTCTGGAAAAAAGATGAGGCTCATATTGTGCGCACTCTGCCACCCAGGGCTTCACTGGAATTACCAGGCGGCCTGCTGGTAGTCGAACACGGTC
Organism: Gammaproteobacteria bacterium; assembly: GCA_022340645.1. Lineage (GTDB taxonomy): Bacteria > Pseudomonadota > Gammaproteobacteria > SZUA-229 > SZUA-229. The sequence goes on from JAJDNP010000013.1 coordinate 63,526, forward strand.
ATCGCCTGGGCAACCATCCAGATCATCAGCAACTCAGATCAGACTATGCCGCAGCACGGTTGATTGTTTATGGCCATACACATCATCGGGCAAATGACCAGGCTGCTGAACCCTGGGTAGTTAACCCGGGCGCCTCTGGAAGAACCCGCACCCATGGCGGCCCATCGTGCATGGTGCTGCATGCCAGTCTGTATGAGTGGAAAATTGATACGGTTGCGTTTAATGAAAGTTAGCATCGCTTGAATATTTTATTGGTCGTTGGTCGTTTGACCACTGACAAATGACGAAAGACGAACAACAAACGACCAATAACCAATGACTAATTCTACGCCTTGATATAAACCCAGCCATGTTTCAACCGTTCAGGAATTAACTCCTTTGCGGTTTTATCACTCATTACGCCGGGCAACAACTTAATTTGGGCACCCTCTTTTTCTGCAGCCTTGCGAACAGATATCTGGCAGGCATAAACCGACACATCACCATCATCAAGCAGTTTCTGAATACGCTCAATATAGGGTGAAACATCAGGACGCAATGCATTGATACCGCTCTTGTTGGTAACAACGTCAAGTTTTATCGGGATGTTGGCTTTACGGTAAGTTGCCATTAAATAATCCGCCTCATTTAATGCCGTGTCGACGACATTCTTATCATCAGAATCGATATGTAAAATAATTTTACGTTGTCGATGATCTACATTGGCAAGATTGGCAACATACTGAAATGTATTTTCAGCCGAGGCTGCCTGGGTGGCATTGGGACTGTATTCATAAGTTGACCAGCCCAGTAACACGCCCACTACCAGCATTATTGAAGCAGCAATGGCCCTGGTAAAGATTGACCTGCTTTTTTTCTGCTGGCGATGAGCATATGGCGAATCCGGCACCTCTTTGTAGGCATACGCAACCAGCTCACGTACTGCATTTACCTGGCACACGCGGTCGCGCAACTCCTTATCATCAAGCATAGCCTGGCGTATTTCATTCATCTCATCGGTCTCAAGCTGCCCGTCGATGAATAAATTCAATTTGTCTTCACTAATATCCTTGCTAGTCATTACTTAACCCTCCGTAACTTGAATTCGGATTTTTCATCAGTACCAAATGCCAGCAACTGCTGTTTCAGGTTTTGCCGCGCCCTGTACAGGCGGCTCATCACTGTACCGACAGGAACGCCGGTGATCTCGGCAATTTGCGCATAACTAAAACCGCCAAAATCAGCCAATGTCACCACTTCCCTTAATTGCAATGGCAGTTGCTCCACGGCGGAACGTACCCGCCTGACGATTTGCGACTGATGATAATTTTCAGGCTGGTCCACCTGCTTATTATCATGCATCTCTACAAATTCAACATTTCTGTCCTTAACCCGCAGGTGATCATGCCAGCAATTGTACAAAATTCTGTATAACCAGCTATCCAGTGTGCCGACATCACGCAACCCGGAGGCATTCTTGATGGCCTTGTAAATCGTTTCCTGAACAAGATCATCGGCCAGTGCCGGATCGTGACACCATGAATAAGCAATGCGGTACAGCTTGCCGCGTCGGGCAGCAAATTCCGCTTTTAATGAAAAAGATGCAAACAGGCTTTTAATAGTTTTCATAAATCAAATTCTCGATAACTCACAGTATAGACGAGTCTGCATCCGGAATATTCCAATTTTTTTTTATGAATATTTTACCCCCGGTCGCGTCTCATAACTAATTAAATTATCAACGAATCAAAGATGAGACAGGCATCACATAAAATACGCCGCATCATTTTCATAGTGCTTACATTGCTGAGTATCAATGGCCACGCCGATTTCGATATCCGCCTTAAAAGCACGGATGACAGCCTGCACAGGCTTTCAGAATACATCGGCCACGGCAAATGGGTGGTGTTAAATTTCTGGGGCACGCGCTGTCCGCCGTGCCGTGAAGAGATACCCGAGCTCGTTCGTTTTCATGATGAACACCAGGACAGCGACAGTATCGTTGTTGGCATCGCCATTGATTTTCCCAGTTTCGGTTATGCCATTAAAGATGAGGTCACCGCTTTTGCCGATGACTATTTTATCGACTTTCCAGTACTTTTAAGCGATGCAGGCATCACGGAACGCATCGGCCTGGGCCGTTTACAGGCGTTACCTACGACCTATGTGTTTGCCCCTGGTGGAGAAATAGCAGGCATGCAGGTTGGCGGCATCACTAAAAAGATACTCGAAGACTTCATCAACAGATCAGAACTGCAATCCCCTGGCAGCAAAAATCCATCAGGGGAACCATCTAAATAGAGGTAAGAATAAATGAAGATAATAACCACACGTATATTAACCGTCCTTATCATCGGCCTCAGCCTGTTAATGACTTCAACAGTATACGCCAGTGACCGATACGGCAAACAGAAAGTGGTTTACCACATTAACTACGACGATCCCAAAATGCAGGCAGGCGCATTACGCAACATACAAAACCATATTAATGCCGTCGGCGCAGAAAACCTTGATTTAAAAGTTGTGCTGCATGGCAACGGACTTGCAATGTTACTGGAACCAGACTCATTACAAAAGCTTACAAAGTTCAAATACGCCAATGCCAATGAAACCATGACTGCAAAAATAGATACCCTCAAGAATCAGGGCGTAACTTTCAACGTGTGCGCAAATACCATTAGCGGCAGAAATGTTGATCGAGAAACTGATCTTTACAATGTTAGCGCAGGTGACATTGTTCCAAGCGGTGTTGCTGAAGTCGCAAGACTGCAGGCTATGGGATATGCCTACATTAAACCATGAGCAGTGAATCAATTAAGAAAACATAAAAAGTTCAGGACAAAAGCGGTCAAAGGCGAATGGCACTTACGAGTTTCCATCATTGCAGTATGTGTGACGCAAAATCCATTCATGCCCATATACCGAGATGCCGTATTAAACAGTATCCACGATCTACGGCCGGGAAAGGCTTTTTCCCGCGTGGGCGCGGGTTCTACCGGAACGGGATGCAATATACCGTAGGGAATGACGGCTGAGATTGCCGCGCTAACGCTCGCAATGACATGAATATTTCTTTAGTAAGCACCATTCAGGTTAGAGGCTAAATATGAATTTTAATGTGAATAATTATTTAACTCCACCGTCCTGTAACAGGTATATACGAAGAAACTGAATCCATAAAAGTAAAAAACAAACCAGGAGACCTGTATGAAAAAAATTTTATCGATGTTTTTATTATTGATGGTTATCAGCACCAGCTACCAGCTGGCGGCTGCAGAAAATGATAAACCTTTTGCTGAAAAAAGAGTTGTGCTGCAAATCAGCGATGATGATCCTGGCAAGCAGACACTGGTATTGAATGTCGCCAACAATCTGATAAAGGCCTATGGCCCCGACAAGGTTGATGTCGAGATTGTTGCTTTTGGTCCGGGCCTGCGTCTGATGTTCGACGACAATCATAACAAGGGGCGTATCAGCGGTTTGACTGACAATGGCGTGCGATTTGCCGCTTGCGGTAACACACTCAAGAAGATGACCGCACTACTCGGCTACGAACCAAAAATAAACGGAAAAGCCAGGGTGGTACCCGGTGGCGCCGTGCGTATTATCGACCTGGTCAGTGACGGCTACGTTCTCATCAAGCCATAAAAAATATAAATCACACAAATGCAAAAATATATTATCTTCCGGGAGGTTGAAGAATGAATGACAAGAAAACATTAATGGTAAATGTGATTGGCGCTACGCTGTTAAGCTGCGCTTCAGTCGCACAGTCCGCAAACTGGTTAATGCTGCAAGGTACGGAACCTGAAGGGGAATCAGAACGCGCCAGGGTGTGGGGCTTCATTCAGGCGCAATATCAGTATGACGACAGCGATCCATCCTATGTTCCAAACACTGCTGGCGGTTATATCCCGCCGAAACTGATTGGACCTAACCTGGACTCCCAGAGTGGATTCAATGTTAATCGCGCACGTATTGGTGTGCGTGGCACAGGTTTTCCACTTGACTCAAAAGTAAACTATTTCCTGCTTGCCGAATTTGGTAATCATGGTATCACCGCACCCGTTGGATATAATGCAGCATTAACCGATGCCAGTATTACATTGAACCATATACCGGGGGCCCGTGTGCGTGTCGGTATGTTCAAATACCCGGGCGCTGAAGAAGGCTTGCAGGCGATTCATGTATTTGATTACATCAATTTTACCAGCGTGACCAATCAGATGCTGCTGGAACGTTTCCCTCAAAGCACTGATACAAATGTTGCCCCGGGCTCGACTCCTGAAGCCAACATGGCCCAATATTCCAGGTCTGTTGGTGCATTCCGTGATGTCGGTGTGCAGGTATTCGACACCTTCAAAGTCGATAACTGGGAACACAGCTATGCAATCATGATGGGTAATGGTAACGGCTTAAATTATGGTGATAATGATGACAATAAAGACCTCTATCTATATTGGTCATCCGAGCTGGTATTCGGCGGCAAAGGCGGTCGTCGTGAAGGCCTGAAATTGTTCGCCTGGCACCAGGATGGTAAACGGACTAACGCCTATGACAAAACCCAGGAACAGGACCGTACCCGTTCGGGATTTGGCGCAAAATACCTTAAAAAACCATTTCGTGTGTCAGCTGAATACATGAAAGGTAAAGGCATGATATTCCAGGGACAGCACCGTCCCAAGGACATTTACAATGACAAAGAAGCCGATGGCGGATACGTTGAAGGTGGCTGGTACATCCCAAACAGCAACTGGGAAATTGACCTGCGATATGATACTTATACTCGCGGAGAGAATCATGCCACATCGAAAGCAGGTGATGAAAGCCGCGCAGATACAATAACAGTTGGAACGCAATATCACTTCAACAAGAAAACACGCGTCAATATTGAGGTTGCCAGCCGTGATTATGAGTCAGATACACCGGCAGTTAATACGCAACAGAAAGATGTGGCTAACCGCTATGCAATACAGCTCACCCACATCTTCTAATCCAGTAATATAAAAAAAGATGCTTGACTCCCGCCTTATCAGGTTTACCTAAGGCACCTTCCAAAGGGCCCGCAAGGGCCCTGCTTTTTTGAACCATTAAATCTGTACGAGGAATATTTCAGCCATGAATTCCGTTAAAAACATTTCTGTCCAGGCACTCGTTATAGCGATACTGTTAAGCGCAACGGCTAATGCAGAGTCATCAAACGGAATTGTAATCATAAAAAGCAGCAATAGCGTAACAGCCACTATTGATAAACTTGAAACCGTTGTGAAAAACAAGGGCATGACTATTTTTAATCGAATAGACCATACCGCAGGTGCAGAAAAAGCCGGGCTAAAATTACGGCCTACCGAGTTACTGATTTTCGGCAATCCGAAAGTCGGCACACCATTGATGTTATGTTCACAAACTGCCGCTCTGGATTTACCGCAAAAAGCACTGGCATACCAGGATGAAAACGGCCAGGTATGGCTTGCATATAACAACCCATCTTACCTGGCGCAAAGACACAATATCAGGGGCTGTGATGAAGCGCTTGAAAAAGTCACTAATGCACTGGCTAAATTTGCCGAGCTCGCCACAGAATAAAAGAAAGTTATCAGTTGGCAGTCGTCAGTTTGCAGTTAAAAGCTTTTAATGTTTTACTGCCTGCTGCAAACTGACGACTGCTAACTATTATTTATTCAGCCTCATTAAGTAATCAAGCAATAGCTGACGATTTTCAGCTTTGAAAAAGACCTTATTGTGATCACTGTCAATCAATTGAAACGCCTTTGGCTGTTTTGCTGCCTGATATAATCGCTCGGCATGATAGATATCAATCATCTCGTCTGATTTACTATGCATAATCAATACTGGTATGGGAGAAACCAGGCCTATGGCATCAAGTGGACGATATGAGTTATCGATAGTAAAAGAAAGCGGCCACTGGAATAGCCAGAACAGCCAGTTGCTGGACAAAACATCCTGGGTAACATCATGATAATCACTGAATGCTTCAATCGTTACCAGTGTTTTTATTCTGTCACGGAAAGCACTGTGGGCGACAGAATAGATCGCCATGCTACCACCCAGGCTGTGGCCAATAATTATCAGCTTTTCATCTACAGCTAACCGGCCGCTAACAAAAGCGATGATTGACTCCATATCACTGATAACAGCATCCAGTTCAGCCCTGCCCTCAGACTGGCCATATCCACGATAATCAACAATATAGACATCATATCCCCGTTCTGGCAGCCATGAGGTGTTCGGCAGCTGCGTACTGACATTATCGCCATTGCCATGAAAAAACAGGATGCTGCCTTTCTTTTCACCTTTGGCAAACAGTCTCCAGCCGTGCAGTGTAATACCGTCACGCATCGTGATGTTTATATTTTCATAGGATATGCCGACAGCGTCTGGAGTTAACGGTAGAGGTTTATACGGGACAAATAGAAAACTGGTGCAGGCTGCCTGAAGCAAGACAAAAAAGAGCAGAAGAATTCGACACATTATTGGTTTTATGATTGACAGGCTGAGTAAAACTATCAGCGAAAATAACACAAAAATGGTACTTGTAAACTATTATATTAATCGCTTATCATTTTGGCTCTTTTATAAACACCTATAAAACAGGAGTTGTAGTATGAAACAATTAGTTACAGGTTTAATCTTACTCGGCGCATCATCCGTTGCATTTGCGGAAGCTGCCGGCGGCCCTGGCTGTGGCTGGGGCAATATGCTTTTTGAAGGCCAGTCGGGCCCGGCTCCGCACATCCTCGGCGCCACCACGAATGCCACATCCGGCAACAATACCTTCGGTATGACTTCCGGCACAAATGGCTGCTCTACTTCTGGAAAACTAACATACAGCGGCAAGAACGTCGTCAGCTCTATCATGGGCGAGTTTTCCGAAGATGTTGCACGCGGTGAAGGCGACGCGTTGAATGCAGTAGCGGTTGTTTACGGGATTGAGCAGCCTGACCGTGAAACATTTGCCAACGTTATGCACGAAAACTTCAGCGTTATCTTCCCCAATGAAAATATAACTGCTGATGAAATGATGGCTTCAATTGAAGAAGTTATGAAAGCCGACGCTCGATTATCCAAATATGTTTCTTAAGTCATAAAAATCGAGTTTACATTCGAAGCCCTGTAAACATGTTTGCAGGGCTTTTTTATTTGTGTTTCCGTTGGATATAGTTCAAATTAACGATACATCTAAATTCGTATCTGCAATATTCATGCTTATCCGTTGCTCGTTCCTGTTATTTTTTATCCTCTCCATTTCAACGGTTGCGCATTCCAGCAACAATGATTACCTGAAGCAGTTACGCCAGCAGGCGACCGATAAAAACCTTTGGCAACAGAGAGAATGGCTGAACCTGTTACATTACAAAGACGGCAACGGGAACTATAAAAGCAGGGTTGTTGATGATGCTTTTTTCAATGCCAGCGATGGAAAAACCAGTCCTGAATCCGAGTTAATCCACACGCTTGATGCTTTCTATAAAACCAGCACGAAGGGTGACCAGCACGCCCAATGCCGTTTTATCGCCAGGTTTAACTGGCTGAAAGACAAGCTCGCGATAAATCCCGCTTCCTTGCCTGAAGTTACCTGTGCTGACTACGAAGAGTGGCGTAAAACAAACCAGGCAGGAAGCGTCAGCCTGATATTTCCGGCATATCATTTAAACAGCCCTTCATCCATGTTTGGTCATACCCTGCTGCGTCTGGACCCGCCTGAGAACCATACAGAGTGGTTATCACTGGCAGTTAACTTTGGCGCCAATGTTGATAATAACGACAATTCTATTATTTATGCTTTTCGTGGACTGGCGGGCGGATATCCGGGGACGTTCGTTGCACAGCCATATTATAAAAAAATACAGGAATACGACCGCATAGAACATCGTGATATCTGGGAATACAAGTTAAACCTTACCCCGGAAGAAATTGAACTGATGGTAACCCACTTATGGGAACTAAAGGACATTAAATTTGATTATTACTATTTTGATGAGAACTGCTCGTACCGCCTGCTTGAATTACTTGAAGTCGCACGCCCCGGTGTTGACTTGACTGATGAATTCATTGTCTCGGCAATCCCTGTTGATACTGTCAGAGCAGTAGAAAACGCCCACATGATTGAATCATTTGCCTATCGCCCTGCCCAGGCAACTGAAATACATTTTGAGCTGGAGCAAATCCCGGACCAGCATCGCGATTTGGTCAAACAATTATCCGAGGATATTAAAACTTCCGAATCTGAAGCATTCGCCCGGCTGCCAGACATACAACAAAAAAGAATTACAGACCTTGCCTACAAATACCTGCGCTACCAGAATACCGCTAAATCCAGGGATCCCGTTATCGCCAGACGAAGTTACCAGTTACTACAAAAACTCAGTTCCTATCCTGCGGATCTGGATGTAAAACCTTCAATTCCCGTCCCTGCACCGCCTGAAAAAGGACATAACAGCAAACGGCTAACGACCGGCGCAGGCAAACGCCTCGGCAGTAAATATGCAGAGCTTGGACTCAAAATGTCGTTTCATGACCTTGAGGATAACAAAACCGGATTCCTACGGGGTGCCTCGATAAACATAGGCAACCTGCAGATTCGCGCAGTAGAAAATGAATCAGTCATGCTGTACAGGCTGGACCTTATTGATATCTTCTCACTGACACCACGCACAGCATTTTTCGACCCGCTTTCCTGGCGAATTTACACCGGTTTTGAAAGACAGCTTACAAAAGGCGTTGACCAGTTAGGCTACCATGTAACAGGCGGTAGCGGCGGCAGCTGGAGCGTATTCGGCGACAGCCAGTTTTATACTCTGGCAACAGCCAGGCTCGAGGCAAACAGGCAGCTGGACCACACTATCGAACCAGGCGTAGGATTTATCACGGGCCTGCTATCACATTTTTCCACAAACACAGTTCGTCTTGAAGTTAGTGGCGAGCATTTCACAGACAATACGTATCGCTTACGTGCGCGATATATTCAAAATTTCGTAATCAATACCAACAACTCGATTAAATTTTTCGCTAAATACGAATGGCAGGAAAACGACGTTGTATTTTCAGATATAAATCTTAACTACCAGTATTATTTTTAAATAGATACTTGATAAACGGGTAAGCAAGCCAGGACAGCTCCCAGGCCAGCGGGCCCACAAATGCAAAAGGTATGGTGATAGCGGCCGTTAGCGGCTCGGCGAGGTTTCTATCCCGAATACGTACCGCCTCTTCCCTGCTCAATGCGGGATCGAGTAAATCGTCTTTATGCATGGCGTAATACCAGGAGAGCAATGACAAAACTCCAACCATCATTGCAGTAAAACTTTCAAAGACACGGGAATCTGCACCGCTGCCTATACGGATACCGGCACCAATTGAGTAGATAAACAACAATACGAAAAACACCTGAAAAACCGAAATCGCGGTATGAATAGCATCCGTTTTTTTCAGGTTGCCTAGCAGGGAATTATTTTGCAGCCAGTAGATAATGACAATGACGACGGCCAGCAAAACAAATACATATGTTTTCCATACTGTCAGCAACATTTCACTGACCGAGGCCCATTTATTGCCACCAACCTGCTGCGTCGGTAAAAAGGTAAACAGCCGCCAGATGACAAGTGCAAACACCACATCCATAATTCGCTCTAATCGAGACAGCTGCAGGATACTTCTTTTTGCTTCTGGTTTCATAATACCATCATCAATCTTTATTTTCGTGCATGAACAGGGCTTTTATTTTCAGCCAGAAATCACCGCCCAGTATAAACAGACTAACGGCAAAAACAATATCGCCAGCAATTGCCAGTTGAATGCGATAGGCTGCATAGTCCGATATCCACAACTCCAGGTAGGGAGAAAACCAGCCGAATAAAACCGGAGAAAAAAATAACACCAGTCCCGTACGATAGCGCAACTGGCTTACTTTATCGGGCGGCCTGATAAATGACCACAGGTGAGTTTTGATGTAGTTGAAGCCCGGTTTACCCAGTATTGTTATGGCAATCAGCATGAATACTTCCGGTATGCCAAGTGCCAGCACGCCAGACAAGATTGATTTCCATTCTATAGATAGATTTGAACCGGCGACAACAGGAATAAGCAACGGCGCCAGAAAGCCACTAACAAAGATAGCACCGCCCAGGATCAGGCGAGACCTGCTAGGAAGTTGAATATTGTCGGTATCGATCTTCAATATTTATTTGACTCAATTTATGAGTAATTAGATTGCAATAGTTTGCTATATGATGACTACCGGGTTATTACTGCATCAATGTTTAATAAGGGGGAATGCAGATATATCATATTATTCCAGCCAGTTGAATAACAACATGCTTCTCTATACATAAATTCGCTGACACCTATAGCAGGAATTTGTGCGCGGAAAATAATGCTTTTGCCTTTTCCTCGACTTCATCATCATCCATGGTTATACAGTCCGGCATTTTGAATATCTTATCCAGCTCGCCTGGTTTCAGTTCCCTGATCTCGGTAACTTGCTTGCGGCTTGTTTGTGTTCTGGTTTCTTTCTTCCTGACATCAGTAATATGATAGACAGTTTCCGACTTTAATATCTGTCCCTTGATTTCTGAGGTGATATCAGTAAACAGCGAATCGATGATGCTATTGCCTGACTGGCTCAGGGCATTAATCCATTTCTTTCTGACTGGATGCATTTCAAGGTCCGCCGTGTACCACAGGTCATTGATAATTTTTACTGTGTATTCAAACTTGATGAAAAAAAACCAGGCATATGCCATGGCGTTTACTTCAATCTGCAGGTGAGTGGTTTTGAAGCCCAGAATTTCCGGGCCCGGCTCTTCGAGAACTTTTTTAACCGTTGGCGATTCCGCCTTGACATTGAAAAACTCAATTGCATTAGTGACCCGGGCTCCAACGTCTTTGAAAAATTGAACCGTCTGCATTTTAGAACAGTAAAACTTGTCCCTGGGTTTGTCACCAATGACCCAGTTTACTCCACCGTTAATCGTCATAATATAAGGTGTTTGATCAGTTTTTATGCCGTCTGCGCCGAGCAGGTCTATCCTGAACCTGTTCTCATCAAAGGTAATAATCTCGATACTTTTTTCTATCTTGTCACCTTCAATTTCTTCAACCTCGACGACAGCTCTCGTCCCGGCAGAGGCCGGGAAAGCAAGCAACAATATAATTAGTGAGAATAATGAGGTTCGAGGATTTTTCATAATAAATGCAGGAGCATAAAAAAGGTTGCTGCAATAACTTACCGGATGATACCCGGTAGCATGTTCACGTTTCTTAAGATCGGCATTGTACATGACTGTGATCAGCAACGGGTAGTATTAACACCTGGGCGGTACTATTGTTGCAGGTTAGCTATTCCGCCAGTTTCTATAATCGACTGGCTGGTGAAACGACAGCGAATCATCCCGGGAGGCAAGTTACTATCCCGGATTATAGTCGTTCACGCTGGCGAAGTGATCGGCTGCGCGTGGTTCGTCAATAAAACATGCTGTCTGAGTCGCGCAACATGGCCACACTGGCATTCAATACCGCTGCGCTGTAAACGGACACCTGGTGAGTGAAATAACGACCGGGTGAATCTGTTCGTTATTAGTACATAACACTCGAGGCAATCATGCGATGGACATATAAAAACTAAGCACAGCCAGGGTGATGAGTATACCGAGGATTCCCATTATTACCGTGCTTAAATGATGTTTGCGCCAACCTCGAACGATCCAGTAGCTTTCAAGACCAATCAAACCAGCCGCAGCACCATAGGCGATGAAAAGTCCTTTCTTCTCTATAGAAGAATTTATGATGAACAATATATAAAAAACAAATGCGACAGTAATCGGCGTTAATGAAAAAATCCAGTCTTCAGTTTCCTTGATATCTCTTTTTGTTTTCAACATTTTGCTGAGTTTGCCCGCGTCACTCATTTCACACCTCCAGATAATAATTATTATAAACCTTAACTAAAACTATGTGCCGGCTATTGACTGTGGTCATCAATTTTCAGATGCATAAATGCCATTAACTGCGGCTCGTTACCTGGCTTTTTGCGAATACCCGTGTGCGAAAACAAACATTGCGCTGAATGCGATATATTGTCGCCGGATTAATACCAATTTTCTACTGCGAAATAAATCATGTCAACGCACATTAGCCTGTAGTGAAAAACTTTTACCATAATACACAAAGCGATCGCAATAATATTTACAATCAAGTTTGCTCCAGTTATATAGAACTGGCAATATTCATAAACTGCCTCAACTATGCCGGGTCTCCAAATAGTGGCATACTAAAACTACCGTAAAAAAGACGAGCGTGCAAAGATGCAACCGAAAAATGCCAGCTTAATTAAAGAGACACTCAAGCAGCATCATCTATTTTCCAAGCTTACCGAGCTTCAGTTAGACCGCGTCTACCAAAACAGCCAGGTCATCAGGCTGAGTGATGGTGAAATCCTGTTCAACCAGCGTGAACAGGTCAGATCGTTCTACATGGTGCTTCGCGGTGGCATAAAACTGTTTATAATGTCCGCAGACGGGCAGGAAAAAATCATAGAAATCGTCAAACCGGGGCAGGTATTTGCCGAAGCGTTAATGTTCGCCGATCAAGCTGATTACCCGGTGAGTTCAGCGGCGCTATCGGATACTGAAGTTTTAAGTATCAATGCAAAAAATTTCAAAAATATGCTGTGGGACTCAACGGACACCTGTTTACAGTTACTGGCCGCGATGAGTTTACGTCTGAGGTCACTGGTAAATGAAATTGATAAACTAACCCTGCACAGCGGCACCTGCCGTGTTGCGTCTTACCTGGTACAGGAAATGCCGGAAGGCGAAAAAGAATTCAAACTGGACATCGCTAAAAATATCATTGCTGCAAGACTGTCAATAAAACCCGAAACCTTTTCACGTATTATTAAAAATTTAAAGGAACAGGGCATATTAAGTATTGATGGCAATAGCGTGATCATTCACGATACCGAGAAATTAAAGCAACAAAGCCTGCTTTAACCTGCAATATATCTAATGTAATCACCCTGGCTTCGCCCGAAACAACAGCGGCATGTTGCTTTCGATATTGTCATTTTGAGCCTGATATTACGCCTGGCCTGTTTCCGAGCTCCTGTCTGTCGTGATAAGCAACGGCGGCAGAAATAGAAGATCGGTAAGCAATGCGAAGATAATGGCGATTACCGTTAATACCCCCATGGAAAAATTGACATAAAACCCGGAGAAAGCCAGCACCGCAAATCCAGCCGCCAGTGTAACAGAGGTAATCACAATTGCCGTACCGACGGTGTTAAACGAATACTTCACCGCATCCTCCGGCGTCATGTTTTTTTCTTTGAGTGCGCGCAAATATTTGGTGAGGAAATGCACGGTATCATCTACCACCACGCCGAGTGAAATGGCCGCGACGACTGCGACCGCAAGACCTACCTGGCTCTCAAGGTAACCCCATAGGCCGAAGGCAAGAAACGCAGGGAAAAGATTGGGAACCAGGCTTATCAATCCGTATTTAATACTGCCCAGCGCGAGAATCAGAATTAGCGAAATCAATACCAGTGCAGCAGTTAACCCCGTCAGCATGGTCTCGATATTACGTTTTGAAATATGGGCAAACACCACCGATAGCCCGCTGCCGTAACTGTACATTTCAGGCGGAAGATTCTGCTGCATCCATTGCCTTGCGCGTTCATCAAGTTCGCGGAGCTGTTTCGCCGAGGTCCTTTTCATGATCACCGTCATCCGGGTTTTTGACTTGTCGATATCGATGCGGTTATTCAGGTCCAGGCCATAGGGCAATGACATTTCGTATAACAGTAAATATTGCGCGGCCAGTTCCGCCGACTCCGGCGGTTTATAATAGGCAGGATCGTCGCCATTCATGTTGCGGTTAAGGCGCTTCATAATATCGGCAAAGGTGGCGACAGTCATTACATCAGGCTGCTGCTCAAACCACTGGCCCAGCCGGTCGAGACCGGCAAGATACCCGGGTGTGGTGATGCCGTTGGACTTTCCCGAATTAATCGAATACTCAATAATATCCAGTCCTGTTAGCTGCTCACTGGCGATATGTTCGGTATCGCGCCGAATTTGATAGCTTTCATCCAGGTACTCAATAAAATTATCATTCAGTTCTATGCGGAAAATGCCCAGCATGAGAAAAAACATGACAATGCTGCTGCCGATGAGCAGCGGCTTTCTGTAATTAATAACAAAGATAGCCAGGCGGTCTCTCATCGCCTGCCTGTATAACCCGCCCTTTTTTACCCGTACCGGCAGAACCGCGATAATGGCCGGCAGCAGCACAACGGAAAAGATGAATGCGGCCAGCACACCGACCGCAACCACGTTACCCAGTTCCCTGAATGGCGGTACATCGCTGCTGTTCATACTGAGAAAGCCGATGGCCGTCGTCAGGCTGGTAATGAATACCGGTTTCAGGTTGATACGCAAGGATTCTACAATGGCTGCGTGCTTATCAAGGCCGAGACGCATTTCAGCAAACATGGTAGAAAGTATATGCACGCTATCGGCAATCGACAACGTCATGATAATCACCGGTGCGACCGCGGTCGGCGAGGTAATCATTGTGCCGTAATACCCCATTGCCCCCATGGCGACGACCGTAGACATACCTATTACTACCAGGGTAACAAACGAAGCAGAAAAGGAGCGCAGCAGCAGCCCGACACCTAAAATGATAATCAGGTACATCAGCGGCACCAGCGTTGCACTGTCGTCCTGGCTCACCTGGCTGAATGCCTGGTCAAAGGGCACCGAGCCGGTCAGGTAAAACTGATAACCGGGATATTTGTTTTTAAAGTGTGCAAGCATATCCTTGACGTAAGCAACCGTCGCCGGCACCTCGTCCAGCGACTTGCCCGGCTTTAGCAGGTTGATATTAATACCTGCCATGGTTGCTGCGGGGTTAACCAGGTGATGCACCAGGGCATGTTCATTTAACACGATCCTCCTGATATCCCTGATGTCGTTTTCACTCAGGCTTGCTGCATCTGTAACAAGATCATCTACCGACAGGTCATCACCCTGAACGTCCATGTGCTGAAAATTGGTAATAGAGTCGACCCGGTTTGAAAAAGGGATTTGCCAGCAGGCTTCCGTCAGTTCATTGATGATGCCCAGGGTTTTCCTGTTAAAAACATCCCCGGTTTCCGGTTGCACTGCAATATATATATTCTCATTTTTTACAAACGTGTTTTCCAGCTCTTCCATCGCCACCAGCTGGGGATTCTGTTCACTGAAGAAAACCCTGCTATCCGGATTAAATGCCAGATATTGCATACCCATGGCCAGTATCACGGTAACCAACACACTGGCAATAATAATGAGCCAGCGATAACGAATAATAAGATAAAAACGATTGTTACCGGGTGACATAAGCGGGATTGATGGTTAAAGAATGAGAGTATATATCAAGGTTTTAATTCTTCGTGCAGATTTTTTATATAAACAGCGGAACATTAGTTATATTTTCCAGATATATCATTTTGTCTATTATTCGCAGTACCGTATTATACGGTACCGTTAAGAACATCCCGCTGGACTTTTAGTAAAATGGCTGTTATTCATAGTTCCACAGAATACAGGCATGGCTAACTATTTGAACCAGTATGGCGGTTAAGTGAAAGTACTAAACAGATATAAATTATTAGTATTCTGTCACGGTGTAATGATTGCCGCTTTGACCGGATGCGGGGAAATACAGTACTACATGCAGTCGGCAAAGGGCCACCTGGACATCGTAAATAATTCACAGGATATTGAACAGTTAATTGCGGATGATAACCTGGATAATGACACCCGCAACAAGCTGACGCTTATTTTACAGGCCCGTGAATTTGCGGCTAATGAACTCGATCTGTCGTTTAATGACAGTTATACCAGTTACGTTAAGCTGAACAGAGACTACGCGGTTAAAAACCTGTTTGCGGCGAAAGAATTTTCTACGCAATTATATTCATGGTGCTACCCTGTCATCGGCTGCGCAAACTACAGGGGGTATTTTGACGAGGCGATGCTGCAGCAAGACAGGGAAACGCTGATACTTCAGGATTACGATACTTATGTTGTAAAAGCGGCCGCCTACTCCACCCTGGGCTGGGACGATGATCCGGTTCTCAACAGCTTTCTCGAGTGGCCGGAATACATGCGGCTGGGACTGGTATTTCATGAGCTGGCGCACCAGCAAATTTATATCGAGGACGATACATTTTTCAATGAGTCGTTTGCCACGGCGGTTGAACAGTCCGGACTGGAGCG
>JAJDNP010000015.1 GCA_022340645.1 Gammaproteobacteria bacterium
GGTGACCTGGCTACACGAAGTAATGCGGAAGCCAATGCAATCGTACAGCAGGCATTCGATTTATGGAATGAGGTGAGGACATCAACCATCAGCCTGACAACAGCACAGCTTGATGTTGATATTAACTCCAGTAATTTTACTCAATTCATTCCCGCTCCAGATAACTCGGTACTCAATGCCGATGATTCATACAACCCTGTTGTATATGACAGCGATGGCAAAATTATTGAGGCATTTTTCGGGGATAGCAGCGCAATAGCCGGATTTGCAGCTTCAATCTATACAGAATATGGCAGCTACTTCAAAGAAGGTTATGCCGTCATTAATGGTAAGACGCAATCCTCTCTGAATGACACTGAATTAACACTACTGGTTGCGCATGAAATCGCGCATTTTTTTGGACTTGATCATTCGCAGGCAGGCATAAGCAATCAGGATTCGTTTTTCTGCTCGAGTGACATTCCAGAAAATTATCCGTTGATGTATCCGATACTTTGCCGTGAAAGTGGTTTGCATGCCGATGACATTAGTGCCGTATCGGTACTTTACCCTGCTGCCAATCTCTATGACAGTTATGGCACACTGCAGGGGCACTTCGTAGATGAAGCTGGTACTGCCATTTTGGGCGCTAATATCTGGGCGGAAAACATCAAAACAGGGGAAACTGTCAGCGTTGTTTCGGATTATTTGAGACAGGGTAATGGTTACTACAAACTGTTACTAGCCGAAGGAAGTTACACCCTGCATGCAAATTCAATCAACACCCTGTTTTACGACAGTTCAGGTATCGGACCATATACCCAGACTCAAACCGACATTTCATTTACCGCACCACACCCGATTGCAGAGGTGGACTACCTCGGCACAAATGATAGCAATGAAGAAGTCATTACTGTCTCACCAGGTCAAACCATTGAAATAAATTTTTCCAGCATCGGAACCTCGGTAATTCTTCCCGATAACGACAATAACTCTGGCGCAATGTCTTATGCTGGCCTGTTAATATTGTTCGGAGTACTGGCTCACAGACGTTTTGCTTTCAAGCCTGTCAAAATCGGTAATAAACTTTAAGAAATCGTCATTTATCATTGGCTCGCTGATATAATATCCCTGAATCGTTTCAACCCCGCGCTGGTTTAAAAATTCAAACTGCTCCCTGGTTTCTACGCCTTCACCAATAATACTTAAACCCAGGCTGTGCCCCATGGCAATAATTGCTTCACATAATGCCGTGTCATCCGGATCTTCGCCAATATCGGACACAAAGGTTTTATCTATCTTCAACACGTCAAACGGAAACCGTTTTAAATAACTTAACGAAGAATAACCGGTACCGAAGTCATCAATTGATAAGCGGATACCCATTTCCCTGAACTGGTTCAATAAACTGATCACATGTGGCACATCTTTCATCAACAGGCGTTCGGTGATTTCCAGTTCAAGACATGAACCCGGCAGATCATAGCGTGTTAGCGCATCTGCTATATTTTTAACAATATCTTTACCTCTAAACTGGCGGCTGGATAAATTTATTGCGATATAAAAATCTTCACGAATTGAACTTTCTCGCCACTTCTTCACGTTGGACAGCGCGGTATCAAATACCCAGTCGCCAATTTCCACAATCAAACCGCTTTCTTCCGCAAGCGGAACAAACTCTTCCGGTGACACACTTCCCAGCTGCTTATCGTCCCAGCGTAATAATGCCTCCGCGCCAACGATCGTCCGCGTCTCGGCATCCATCAAAGCCTGATAATTCAGATAAAAATCACCATTTTCCAGGGCATGACGCAACTTGTTGTCAATCTCGACGCGTTTCATCACCACGTCACCCATTTCTGGCGTGAATACTTCATACGTGTTACGGCCCTTGCGTTTAGCTCTATACATCGCCGTATCAGCATTCCTTAACAGCACATGTGGATCATCGCCATCCTGCGGAAAAATTGCCACGCCCAAACTGGCAGTAACTGAGAATTCCATATTCTGAATCACGCAGGGTTTGGCAACATCACGCAAAATTCTTTCCGCTTTATTATTGACAATCTCCTCGAAACTGTCAGCCTGTACATTCCTCTCTTCATTGGTAGCGCCGTGTGCATCACGTGTTTCATCAACCTCAAGCAGCATGATTAAAAATTCATCACCGCCAAGTCGCGCCACAGTATCAAAATCACGAACACAGGCTTTTAATCTTCTGGCCATATATCTTAAAAACTCATCTCCGGCGCTGTGGCCCAGAGTGTCATTAATATTCTTAAAGTGATCAAAATCCATATACAGCAGAGCAATATGTTTCTGCTCACGAGTTGCGTTGGC
The DNA here is from genome assembly GCA_022340645.1 of Gammaproteobacteria bacterium. GTDB lineage: Bacteria > Pseudomonadota > Gammaproteobacteria > SZUA-229 > SZUA-229. Next base: position 2,320 of record JAJDNP010000015.1, read on the forward strand.
TATTGCCTGCAGAATACGGTCATAGGCCAGAGTGCGATTTGGCAGGTCAGTCAGCTTGTCGTAACTCGCCTGATATAACAGGCGTTCTTCATAATCCTTACGCAGGGAAATATCTTCTTTAATGGCCAGATAGTGCGTGCTTTTGTTTTCTTTATTTTTAATTGGCGAGATTGTTACATTTTCCCAGAACAGGTCGCCATTTTTCTTTTTATTATAAAGTTCGCCACTCCATGACTTACCCGAAGTGATTGCGTTCCACATGTTTTTGAACTGTACCTGAGGTGTATGCCCAGATTTCAGTATGCGAGGATTTTTACCGATTAATTCTTCCTCGGTATAACCCGTTATTTTGCATAACTGAGGATTAACGTACTCAATTGCTCCATTCAGGTCGGTAATCATCACCGAAACGGGGCTTTGCTCTATCGCCTGTGATAATTTATGTAAACTTTCCGCGGTAAGCTTATGGCTGCCAACTTCATCTTCCAGATCAACGATCAAATCATTGATGCTATTTGTCATCTCATTGAAGGCTTTGGCCAGAATACCTATTTCATCATTTGCCTCGATATTTGCTTTTGCCGTCAGATCACCATCGGTAATTGCTTTAACGACTGTTGTCAGGCGTTTAACCGGACCCAGCAATAACTGGGTCGCTGCCATAACAATTAACACCACCATAAAAATAATGATACCCGCAAGCAACAAGGTACTTTTTGTTTGTTCCACGACTGGCTCCAGGAATACGTCCTGAGGCAAGGACACGATAATTGTCCATGGGGCGGTATTTAACTTGACGACAGCCGAAGAAAACATCATTGTACCCAGGCCATAAAACCGGGTTTCCATGATTGGCGCACGATCATTTATACTTTGAACCTTTTTGTTCCATTCAGATTGCTCAACATATGCCAATGATGCATTTTGTGGCACTCTCTTATCATTTATCAGTTGCTGTATTTTTTCTTCATCGTGTACAGTTGCCAGGGTATAGTTAAGACCCTCGCGGCGCCCGTGAATCAGTCGTAAATCATTTTCATCCAGCAATACAGCAAACGAACCGCGACCCACCATACCCTTGGTTCGCCCAAAAAGTGTTGTAAGAATGGAAGCATCATATTTTGCTCTGAGAACGCCAATCAATTTTCCTGATAAGTCAATTATGGCGCTGCTGAATACTATAAAGGTCTCATTATCATCAAAAATTACCGGTGAACGATAACTCTTAAGGCTGGGATCATTTGCCAGTGTTGTAAAATATCCCTGCTGACTTTCATCCAGACCGATATTTGCTGAATCGGTATCGAGAATGTTGATACCCTCTTTGTTTAATATTGCATAGGAAGAGATAAGCTCATTTTGCCGTGATCTTAGTGCGCGTAATATTTCCAGCAGCGCCTGGCGATTAAAGGGCGGCTCTGCCTTGCGGGTAATAAAATAATTTATTGTTGGCAGGCTGGCTTCTGTTTCAAGAAACTGCGAGTTCCTGCGATTAAACTGGTCAATGCGTGCCGCATAGTTTCTCGCTGCCAAAGTTAGCGCATTGTTGGCACTCTCTTCCAGGTTCGAACGCATGACATAACCGTCAATTACAGCCAGCACAGACAGTGACGTCAACACGATAACGAGAAATGCCATAACAAGCTTGGCACGCAGGGTATAGCGCCGCGCAATAAAAATGCCAATTACTAACAGCAATATGCCGCTAATGACAAGTAATCCTGCGATCTCTATTAGCACTTGTTTATACTCTGATTTTGATCATTGATTAATGTTTGAACATCATTTTAAATAAAACAGCATTTTATTATTTATTAGAATAGCTTTATCATGCTGTAAATTCTATTTTTATCGTTTTCCTGGGCAAAAATGTGCCCGTGGTGTGACAAGGCCTTAGCGAATGAGTTCAGTTCTACTGCAGCGCATGACAATCTGGCGCCGCGCCAGTAATTGTCATTCGTCCTTGCATGAAATGCCATACAGCTACCGGTGCCAGTGGATCGCCTGAAATCATACATATGATCTGTTCGGCATATTAACTAATGACAAATCAGCTGACTAAAAGCAATAAAAATCCCCCGCCTTACGGCAACTGGCCATCGGTTATTTCAGCCGAGCTAATCGTCCAGGACAGTATATCCCTGAATGAACCAAAACTAACAGCAAACGCCATTTATTATATTGAGCGCAGACCGCAGGAAAATGGCCGCTGCGTAATCGTGGAAGTTACCAGTAATCATACCACTGATATCTTACCAGAATCTTATAACGCTCGATCACGTGTGCATGAGTACGGCGGTGGCAGTTATTGTGTTGATGGTGAGCTGCTGTTTTTTATTAATGACAGCGATCAGGATATTTATTGCCGGAAGAACAGCCAGATAATTCGCATCACAAAAACTGTAAATATGCGTTTTGCCGACTTCGTTTACGATAATAAATTTCAACGACTCATCGCAATATGCGAAACACATGAGCAAGAATCCATCACAAATTCGATTGTAAGCATTGATGTAAACAGCGGCCAGGTAAAATCCATAGAACAGGGAAGTGATTTTTATGCCAGCCCCCGGCTGAACTCTTCAGCAGACCAGTTATGCTGGCAAAGCTGGAATCATCCGAATATGCCCTGGGATGGTAACCAGCTCTGGCTCGCGGATGTCAATAAGCAGGGCAATGTTATTCGAAAACGGCATATTGCGGGTGCAAACGACATTTCCGTGTTTCAACCGCAGTGGTCACCTGATGATATTCTCTATTTTATTTCTGATAGTACCGGCTGGTGGCAGCTGTATCGCTATCATGACACCGAGCCATCAGCCCATATCGAACAGTTAACCGAAGGAGAAAAAGAATTCGGTCTGCCGCAATGGGTCTTTGCACAATCAACTTATGCTTTTATCGATAATTCACGGATTCTGTGCTGTTACCAGGCTCAGGGCAAAACTACCCTGGCAACGCTATCACTGCATGGACAGTTAGAGCTGACCCCAATAGCGGCGCCATGGCAGGAATATAGTTGTATAGCTGCCGTGACCAACGACACAGACAGTAACAGGGTTTGTTTTATTGCAGCCAGCAGTCAGAGTTTTCCCCAGCTGATTGCTGCAACCGTTGATAACAGCGAACCACCCGTTTTATCGTCATCGGTTATCAAAACATCATGCAAGCTGCCAGTATCAATAGAACATTATTCTATAGCTCATAGCATGAGTTTCACCAACCGGTATAAGCAGAAAATATACGCCAACTTTTACCCGCCGACGAATCCAGTCTGCCATGCTGGCGAAAATGAACTGCCGCCGTTAATTGTCATATGCCATGGCGGTCCAACCGGTCAGACAAATACCGCCCTCGACCCTAAAAAGCAGTTCTGGACTTCGCGTGGTTTTGCATTGCTTGATGTCAACTACAGCGGCAGCACAGGCTTTGGCAGGGATTACCGCCTGCGTCTTGATAACAAATGGGGCCAGCTTGATGTAGAAGATTGCTGTGACGCCGCACTATATGCCGTTTCCCAGGGTATGGCTGATAAAAATAAATTAGTCATCCGCGGCAGCAGTGCAGGTGGTTACACAGTATTATCTGCATTAACCTTCCAGCAGGTATTTTCAGCAGGCGCCAGTTATTATGGAATCTCTGAATTGATCAGCCTTGCCAGAGATACGCATAAATTCGAATCGCACTATCTGGATCGGCTTATTGGGCCCTATCCTGAATCCAGAACGTTATATGAACAACGCTCACCCATAAATTATGCCGAGCAGCTTAATTGTCCTGTTATTTTTTTTCAGGGACTGGAAGATAAAGTCGTTCCCAGACAGCAGGCAGAAAAAATGTTTAATGCTTTAAATAAAAAAGGCCTGCCGGTTGCCGTTCAATACTTTAAGGGGGAGCAACATGGATTCAGAAAAGCCGAAACCATCGTTTTGTCGCTGGAAAATGAATTAAGTTTTTATCAGCTGATATTCAACCTGAAACCAGCAAAGGAAATTCATTTCAAAGGTGATATTCAACTGAAAAATATTTAACTCCATATAAATTCAGTTTGGCAATAAGAAAAACTTTTTTTAATCTTCCGCAAATGAACGCGAATAAACGCAAATTTTTAACTTAAAGTTATTATGCTTAATATTTGCGTTTATTCGCGTTCATTTGCGGAACAACTTAAAAGTAATTAACATAATATGTTCCGTTGTCCTGTTTGATAAGATCTCCGTAGTGGGTTTTGAAGTTGCCCTGTTGTTTATCCCGGTAATACAGTCTTAAAGTTTCGTGAATGACCTGGAACGCTATCTGCTGCCATGGAATTTCATTTTCATTTAACAAGGCCACCTCAAGGCTTTCTTCACCTGCACTGGCGAGGCCGTTGACAAGGTCTCCCCGGTACATGGTATAGACCTGATTAATATGCGCAATGCTGAACACGCAAAATAGCTGCATATTTTTAACTTCAGCATTTGCCTCTTCAGCTGTTTCCCTGGCAGCACCCTGCAACATGGTTTCTTCATTTTCCATAAAACCCGCTGGTAAAGTCCACAAGCCGTACCTGGGCTCTATTGCACGTTTACACAGTAATATCCTGTCCTGCCACTGCGGGATGCAGCCGGTAACAATCTTTGGATTTTGATAATGTATGGTGTTGCAGTTTTCGCATACGTAGCGATGACGATTATCGCCCTCGGGGATAAGCAGGCTGACTCTAGCACCGCAACTTGAACAATAATTCACACCAGCTATCCTCAAAAAGCTACGAAAAACAGTTATTCTAGGCAAGAATATCTGGAATGAGTGTATTTTCCAGCTTTGAAATTGTATCTTTTAGCTTTAGTTTGCGTTTTTTAAAGCGTTTGATTTGTAACTCTTCAACATCAGACGACATAGTTAAACGATTAATCACGTCATCAAGATCGCGGTGCTCCTGCTTTAATTCAAACAACCGTTCTTGCATTTTACGTATTTCTTCATCTGTAAATTGCTGCATTGTCGCCTCAGCACTGGATAAACTTCATGACATCATTACATGATACCGTAAACCCGGCTTGCATTCTATTCAAATACTATTATAATTCGATAAATGTCGAATTATAAAATTAACGAATCTGAGCAGCTGGTTGATATATTCAAGGCGCTGGCGAATAAGCATCGTTTAAAAATATACAACATACTAAGAACCTGCTGCAAACCCGGCGATAGCTGCGACAGCGATCAGATCTTCAGCTGCTGCGTAGGAGACCTGGATTCGCAGCTCGATATTGCCGCATCTACCCTGTCACATCATTTGAAGGAACTTCACCGCGCCGGACTGATTAACATGAAACGTAACGGCAAACAGGTTTTTTGCTCGCTCAATACTGACAATATGAGCCAGCTGCAACAGCTTTTTTCCCAGTAACGTTTTTTGTATGCAACACTATTTCAGGATATAGATTATGAATTCACCATTAGATCAGAAACAGGCAGACGAGATACGCCAGCAGGTTCGTGACAGTTACGCCGAGGTTGCCGAATCCAGCAATAATGGCAGTTGCTGCGGAGAACAGTCAAGCTGCTGTGGTGTATCGGATGACGCCGCCATTAACGCGCTGGTGTCAACACGCTTAGGTTACAGTGAAGATGACCTGGCTAATGTACCTGCAGGCGCCGATATGGGACTCGGCTGCGGCAACCCGCGCGCCATTGCCAGTATTAAACCCGGCGAAACCGTTCTTGACCTCGGCAGCGGCGGCGGTTTTGACTGTTTTCTGGCGGCAGCTGAAACCGGGGAATCAGGGCATGTTATTGGTATTGATATGACGCCTGCCATGATTTCCAAGGCACGCAATAACACGGTAACAGGCAAATACAGCAATGTTGAATTTCGACTCGGTGAAATTGAATACATGCCGGTAGCCAACGAAACAGTTGACGTCATCATTTCCAACTGTGTTATCAATTTATCGCCCGACAAGCAGCAGGTATTTAGTGAGGCTTTTCGCGTGTTAAAACCCGGCGGCCGCCTGGCAATATCGGATGTTGTTGCCAGCACTGAGCTGCCGGATGAAATCAGAAATGACCTGGCTTTATACTCTGGCTGCATGGCAGGGGCGTCACAGGTATCTGAATTGCATGATATCCTGATGAACAGCGGATTTGAAAAAATCAGTATTGCACCCAAAGATGAATCAAAAGAATTTATAAAAGACTGGGCGCCGGGACGCGGTGTTGAGGATTATGTTCTGTCAGCCACTATCGAAGCCGTAAAACCTGGTGGCCGCTGTTGTAGCGGTGGCTGCTGCTAATAAATCCGCCGACAAAAGCAAAAACTTTAGTCCGCGAATAACGCGAAAGACGCAAATGTTTAAAAGCTTAAAAAGCTTTTTTCGCGTACTTTGCGTTATTCGTGGACTAATCTTTTTTCTCAAAATCCAGTGACGCGGAGTTAATGCAGTAACGCAAGCCGGTTGGCTGCGGCCCGTCTTCGAATACATGGCCAAGATGGGCGTCACATTTTGGGCAGCGAACCTCGATGCGGACCATGCCATGACTGAAATCTTTGATTTCTTCAAGAACCATATCACCTTTCGGTTTATAAAAACTTGGCCAGCCCGAACCAGAATCATATTTTTCAGTTGAATCAAACAATGGCTCGCCACAGCAGAGACAGTGATAAACACCTGTTTCTTTATTTTTATAATATTTTCCAGTAAATGCCGGTTCAGTTCCCGCTTCACGCGTTATCCGATACTGCTCATCCGTTAACTGGGCTTTCCACTGCTCTTTGGTTTTTTTGATATTGTCAGCCATATCTTATATGTGAAACATGAATCAGTATTAACCGCAAACGGCGCGCCGTGAACCTTCCATGATGGCTCATCACCCGCTTCCATGCGGGTGATGGTCGTTGGCGATTATCACCGATTTGCCATTAACGGTTAACAGGAGTGTAGTCAATAGAATTATAAAATATAACCTCGTTCATCATGCTGGTTAATATCCAGTCCTTCTGTTTCCTCTTCATCGGTAACACGCAAGCCAATAATAGCATCAACAATTTTCAAACTTACAAATGTTGCTATTGCGGTAAAAACAACGGTTGCAATAACGCCCGTTAATTGAACGCCCAGTTGCGACCCCATGTTCATGCCTTCCGCATATCCGGCACCACCGAGTCCCGCCGCCACAAAAATAGCAGCAGAAAGGGTACCTAATATTCCGCCAATACCATGTACCGGAAATACGTCAAGGGAATCATCAATTTTAAGTTGCCGTTTTATGAATGCCGTTGCAAAGAAGCAGACAATACCCGCAGTAACGCCAATAATCAGTGCACCTGTCGGGCCAACATACCCTGATGCAGGCGTGATCGTGCCCAAGCCTGCAACCATGCCGGTTACTGTGCCTAATGCGCTTGGTCTGCCATATCTAATCCACTCCATTGAAGCCCATGTCAGGGCACCGCAGGCTGCGCTCACATGCGTTACCAGCATTGCCATGCCGGCATCACCATTAGCCGCTACCGCACTGCCGCCATTAAACCCGAACCAGCCTACCCATAACATACCAGCACCGGTCACAGTCATGGTCATATTATGCGGCATCATCGGCGTTGTCGGAAAACCATTACGGTTACCGATTACCAGAGCACAGACCAGTGCCGCAACACCTGCGGTAATGTGCACCACGGTGCCGCCGGCAAAATCAAGCAGCCCCATCTGCTGCAGCCAGCCACCGCCCCACACCCAGTGACATACTGGAAAGTAGACGATGGTGACCCAGATTACACTGAACAACAGCATCGCTGAAAACTTCATGCGTTCCGCAAAAGCGCCTACTATCAATGCAGGCGTAATAATGGCAAACGTCATCTGGAACATGACGAATACGCTTTCAGGCAAGGTCCCGATCAGTGACCCACGTGTAACATTAACCAAAAAAGTATTGTCCAGTCCGCCTATTATGGCATTGACACTAGCGCCGTCACCGAATGCAAGACTGTAGCCATAAATTACCCATAATATACTTACCACGCAGGCAATGGTAAAACACTGCACCAGAACAGATAGCACGTTTTTTGCCCGGACCAGTCCGCCGTAAAACAACGCCAGGCCAGGCAGGGTCATGAATAGAACTAAAGCGGTTGAAGTTAAAATCCAGGCACTGTCGCCAGTATCAAGCGTTTCGGCCTGTGCTACGAGTGGCAAAATCGACAATGCAAATACTATTGATATTTTGTTTAAATATTTCATTATTCTTTCACTTTTCATTGCAGCTACAGCGCTTCACTGCCTGATTCCCCGGTACGAATGCGTATCGCCTGCTCAACATTTAATACAAAGATTTTCCCATCACCAATCTTTCCAGTGCTGGCCGCTTTGCTGATAGCCTCAATGACCTTTTCAACCTGATCATCATCAACCACTGTTTCAACTTTTACTTTGGGAAGGAAATCAACCACATACTCAGCGCCTCGATATAACTCTGTATGGCCTTTCTGACGCCCAAAGCCTTTTACCTCTGAGACAGTGATTCCCATGACACCTACTTCAGATAATGCTTCACGCACATCGTCCAGCTTGAAGGGTTTGATAATAGCCTTTATTAATTTCATTTTTAATTCTCGCATTTATGAATTGTGAAAAACTCGCGGGCCTCTTTTTACCACAACTGAGCCGGTTATTGCCAGATTATCTATCAATGGTATGTATCTAAACAAGTTCGGCTACTCATTATGCTCCTGTTTTTACTGCAACCACAGAGTCCTTATATTTTTTATCCCATAAAAAAAGGCCGAGCACCGAAGTGCTCGACCATCCACAATACCAGCAGGAGTCTACTATTTGCCAGTAAATTCTGGATACGCTTAGAGGCCAGACTCGACGATGTCGGCGCCTTCGTATTCTTCCATTGCAGATACACGTTCCCCCATGATCATCTTGAGCAGGAGCCACGCTCCATCGCTGACAGCGAATAACCAGCCGAAGACAGTTGCAGCGCCGATCAGCTGAGCAGAAAAGTTAACGCCGCCATTCCTTACAGGAACAGGCAATAAGCCGTGGATAACCAGAGGAACCATGAGCGGATATTGAACTACGTAGTCTGCCCCACGATGGAGTTCGCTGCGGCCTTTTCGCCGGCCAAAGCCTTTCACCTTAGTGACAGAGATACTCTGTACAGCAGTTCCTGAAAGCGCTTGGCGAACATCATCTGTCCTGAATCGCCTGTTGATTGTTATAGCAGGCTGCATATGAATGTACTCCTGGCATTTTGCGTGTTTCGGCTATCAAACTGGTTCACGCTATACCCTGAGTGGTGAAATGTATCCTTATGAGCGCCTGTGAAACAATAATTGAGATAACGGCTGCAAACTGATGCTGAAGCTTCTCATCCATCCATGCTGCCATTTTTTGCCACGAAAGTATCGGCATGCACTTCCCTGTGCAGCACGATATTATTGATAGATCGATATTCCTGGTATCGATCAGATACCAGATCAGATATCGTAAGCCCGCTCGTCGTGCAGGACGATATCCAAACCTTCGGTTTCCTCGTCTTCGTCTACGCGCAGACCAATTACCGCATCGACCAACTTGAGAATGATGAAGCTGGCGATTGCGCCATAGATGATGGTTGCACCAACTGCGACGGCCTGAATACCAAGCTGGTCGGCCATGGTGACACCTTCGTCCAGACCCACGCCGCCGAGTGAAGCCGCGATAAAAATACCTGTCAGCAGTGCGCCGATGATACCGCCTACAGCATGGACGCCGAATGCATCTAGCGCATCGTCGTAGCCAAGCATGCGTTTCAGCTTGGTGGCTGACAGGAAGCAGACAACGCCGGCAATAGCACCGATGGCAATCGAGCCCATTGGACCGACGAAACCTGACGCCGGGGTAATCGCCACCAGGCCGGCAACTGCGCCCGAAGCAATACCCAATGTTGTTGGCTTGCCATGGCTGATCCACTCTGCAAACATCCAGCCGAGTGCCGCAGCTGCAGTTGCAATCTGGGTGACTGCCATTGCCATGCCGGCAGTTCCGTCTGCAGCCAGTTCGCTGCCTGCGTTGAAGCCAAACCAGCCTACCCACAGTAAGCCTGCACCGACTACGGTAAACATCAGGTTATGCGGTGGCATTGCAGTGCCCGGGTAACCTTTGCGTTTGCCAATTACCAGTGCTGCCATCAGTGCCGCGATACCGGCATTGATATGGACCACGGTACCGCCGGCGAAATCTTTCGCACCGAGGTCACCCAGCCAGCCGCCGCCCCAAACCCAATGACAAACTGGTGCATACACCACCGTTACCCAGATGCCCATGAACCACATCATAGCGGAGAATTTCATGCGCTCTGCGAACGCGCCCACTATCAGTGCAGGGGTGATAATGGCAAATGTGAGCTGAAACATCGCGAACACGGTTTCAGGAATAGTACCTGACAAGGAATCCACACCTACGCCCGCCATAAAGGCTGTTCCAAGACCGCCAACCCATTGCTGGGCGGAACCACCATCGCTGAAGGCAAGGCTGTAGCCATACAGTACCCAGATAATTGTCACCAGGGCGGTAATCGCAAAGCACTGCATCATCACCGACAGCGCGTTCTTGGAGCGCACCATGCCTGCATAGAACAGCGAAAGACCTGGAATTGTCATCATCAGTACCAGCACGGTAGAAGTCAGCATCCAGGCGGTGTCGCCCGCTGATAGTGCGGGCGCATCGTCAGCCAGCGCCAACATTGGTAGCAGGAGTGAGGCCAGCCCGAAGCTGCCTACAAATATTTTTTTCGATTGCATAATTAATCCTCTAGTTAAACGTTGTGATTACACTGTTAAAGTGCTTCAGCGCCGGTTTCACCTGTACGAATTCGAATAACATCTTCAACAGTTGAAACAAAGATTTTGCCATCGCCGATTTTGCCGGTATTAGCCGCACCGCGAATCGCTTCAATTACCTTGTCAGCAATATCCGCGTTCACCGCAATTTCAACTTTTACTTTAGGCAGAAAATCAACAACATACTCTGCGCCACGATACAATTCTGTATGTCCTTTCTGGCGACCAAATCCTTTTACCTCCGTTACCGTAATACCCTGCACACCGATATCAGATAATGCTTCACGCACATCGTCCAGTTTGAAAGGCTTAATGATTGCAGTAATCATTTTCATAATAGACACTCCTCGGAATGTGCCCGCCCTCCTGTTGAGGGCAGGCGTGAAACCATTTAAGGTTTAAATAATTAGCTTAAGATTGTTTAAAGTGCGAAATCTTTGCTGTAGCTGACAGTGAAGCGCACGTTGCCCACATCTCCATCCAGATCATTTTGGTCAACAGCGAAACCGAATCCGTCTTTACCTATGCTGGCGCCATAGTGTGTATAGTCACAAGTATCACATGCATCAAAATCATAGTTGCCGATATAGACACTGTAATCAATATCACTGGCAGAGAAGTCATAACTACCATACAAATATATGTCATCATCATTACCAGCAGGATCTTCAAGACCTGCAGCCTTGTCTACTGTGTACCAGAGACCAACCGTCACGCCGACCATAGAACCTGAAGCATATACTTCTGTGAAATTCCAGTTACTTGGATCTACTGGATACTGATAAGAGATTACCCCCAGATCATATCCAAAACCGCCAACTTCACCACCATAACCGGCATAAACGTCCATTTCATAACCCCCATTGCCAGAGCCGCCAAAAGCTACATTTGAAACCCAGGTGCCAACATAAAGACCAGAGTCTCCACTCCAGTCAACGCCGCCCATGCCAGCAGCCTGATCATTTGTTTGCGTAATACCGCGCCAGATATAGTTCGATGAAATAGCAGCATTTGCTGTTAATTCAGCAGCAGCAATGCCACTGGTTAAAACAGAAGCAACCGCGGTTGCCAGAAC
>JAJDNP010000026.1 GCA_022340645.1 Gammaproteobacteria bacterium
ACATTACAGGCGCTGCATGATATGGGCATCGGCCTGGCGATTGACGATTTTGGTACCGGTTACTCTTCGATGAGCTATTTGCAGAGATTGCCTATCATGCGGCTCAAGATTGATAAAACATTTGTTGACGGCATTAACAGATCCAGGGAAAGCGAGACTATTATCAGGGCCATTATCGGGCTTGCAAAAAGTTTTGAACTTGCCATTACTGCCGAAGGTGTGGAGCATGAGCACCAGCTCCGATTCCTGGAAAACGAAATGTGCGATGAAATTCAGGGATATTACTTCTCCAAACCGCTGCCGCTGGATGATTTCAGGGTGTTCTACCTGTCAAAACTAAATAACCGCCAACAGCTGACTAAAAACGCCTGATAATCAACACATATTATTTGTTTGTGTGCATCTCGCAGAGACGCCGGGCACGCAAAGGAAGACCTTTATCATTAATATTCATTGCGTGCTTTGCGCCTTTGCGAGAATACATCATTGGTTTATATACTCATAAAATATTCAACTTAGAGGAAAATCACGGGTATGCTGATATGAGTTAAACATCAATCCAGCACCAGGAAATATAATAACCTTGTTATGAATACAGACCTTTTACGCCAGCAGTTTATGCTGCAGGGATTAAACCATAGTGAACTGAATCCCGACCCGTTGTCACAGTTTGAAACCTGGTATAAGGTTACTATTGATAGCGGTATTTATGAACCCGGCGCTATGTCGTTGGCGACAGTGGATGCAGAAAACCAGCCGTGGCAGCGAATTGTGCTGCTCAAGTTATTTGATGAACAGGGTTTTGTCTTCTTTACCAATTACGAAAGCCGCAAAGCACAGCAGATTGCCGTCAATCGCAAAGTTAGCCTGTTATTTCCCTGGCATACGCTGGGACGCCAGGTAAAAATTACCGGCGAAGCAGAAAAGGTATCAACAGCTGAGTCATTGAAATATTTCACGACACGGCCGCGTGGCAGCCAGATTGGCGCCTGGGCATCACAGCAGAGCCAAATGATCAATTCCCGCTCAATTATTGAATCAATGGTTGATAGCGTCAAGCGCAAGTATGCCAACAGGGAAGTACCATTGCCGCCATTCTGGGGCGGCTACCGGGTGAAACCAAAAACATACGAATTCTGGCAGGCAAGAGAAAGCCGCCTGCATGACCGCTTTTTATACCAGCAAGATGAAGCCGGGGAGTGGTTTAGTAAACGTCTTTCTCCCTAGCCCGGAGATTTCGTAGGAACGCTACAATTTCAACTTAACTTTATGATTATATTAAATATTGGTATATTAGCAAAGTTCACTATATGCCGGTGAACGCTATGCAGTGTTTCGGAAATATCCGGGCTAGCTTCGGGTGAAGAGCGTTACTGTAATAAATCTTCCGCTATTGGATGGTAGATGCTGGCGGCATCAATAAGCGAGTTGGCAGTGAGCGCTGGCACGCCATATACCACTGCATTAACAGCGTAATCCTTTTTGATTTTTTCCAGCAGTAATGCGAAGTCGCCATCTCCCGATAGCAGGACAACTGTATCGACATCTTTTGCGGCTTCCATAACATCAATGGTGATGCCTACATCCCAGTCGCCCTTGGCTGACCCATCACTGCGTTGAATATAGGGTTTGAGTTTTACGCTGAATCCGATATGTTTCAAAGCATCCTGAAAATTTTGCTGTTTATTATCGCCACGATCAATAGCATAAGCGTTGGCGACAACTATGCTGCCATCGGGAGCACCTTCAGTACTTATTTGCTGCCAGAATTTCCGGTAATCAAACTGGCGGCCGTAGGCATCACGGGTGGTGTAATAAATATTCTGAACGTCTACGAAGATGGCGATTTTTTTCATAAATATGACAAACTTTTTTACCGCTGCGGTTAATTTACTTAAGGAGCCTCTGATTAATTCTATATTATCTCTGCGAGTCCTGAAGCGTGCAGATACGAGGCGCAGTTCGCAACAAATGGCCTAAGTCCTTTGTAAGAAGTGCAACGAAGTAGGTGTGTGCTTCAGGACCCGCCTCGTGGGGCTTACAGGCTGATTCGTACTCTACGTTACAAGCTTTCACCAGGCAATAAGCATGCTTTCAAGCTTGCGCCTTGATTACGAATCAGCCTGTAAGCCAGAGATAGTATAGAATTAATCAGAGGTTCCTTAATTATTTAGATGCCTGAGGTTTCTGCTCTGTATTCTGTCCAGGCAGGTAATCTTTTTTATAAGTTGGAGCTATCTTAAGGAAAATGAAGGTAAATAATAAAACTACTGCCATAACATTATCATGTTACGGCAGTAGCAGATCTTTTTAAATCTGTATTTAATTACAACGGCAGCATCATGCCTTTTATCATGAAAAACAGCGCAGCGGCGAGCAGACCGGATACCGGCACGGTAATTATCCATGCTGTTGCGATTTTCAACAGTGCAGAACGTTTGACCAGTTCCTTTCGATAGACCCTTTTCAGCGACCTGCGTTCTTTTTTGCTGAGGTCGGTGTTAGACGTGTTCTGCTTCAACTGCTGCAGCATTTCGTTTTTTTGCATGATCGAATTTATCCAGAAATTCCTCTACAACCGCTTTATCTTCGCCCAGGTGATGTAGTTGAATTTCTTCAAGCATTTGTGCATAACTTTTCTTGAGATATTTACGCAAAAAGCCAACACCGAATACCGCGCCAACAGCGATATGGGTGGAACTTACCGGCAGTCCGAATTGTGAAGCGATAATCACCGTGATAGCAGCAGAAAGTGCGATACAAAATGCGCGCGTCTGATCAAGTTCGGTAATTTCAGAGCCCAGTGTTCTGATCAGTTTGGGGCCGTACAGGGCCAGACCTAAAGCAATACCCAGCGAGCCAACCATCATTACCCAGAGCGGGATCGAGGCTTTGCTGGCAATGACGCCACTGGTTAAGGCGTCATTGATTGCAGCCAGAGGACCAACCGAGTTGGCAACGTCATTAGCACCATGTGCAAAGCTCAGCAGTGCTGCACAAAATATTAAAGGCAGGGTAAAAGTTTATTGACACCGTGTTTATCATTTAACTGATTTTTACAGCGGCTTACCACCCAGGGGCGGGCAAGGAAGTAGAAGATAACGGCAACCGCAAAACCTATCATCAATGCGACGGGAAATTCGACCTTCCAGAGGTGTTTCAGACCTTTCAGGACCAGGTAGGTGCCAAAGGCCATTGCCATGACGCTTACCAGTAATGGCACCATCTGCCTGGCGGCGGACAGCTTATCCTGCTTATAAGTGATTGTGCGTTTAATAAGATAAAGAAATCATGCTGCAATCACACCGCCGAAAAGAGGAGAAATAACCCAGCTCGCGGCAATCTGGCCCATTTTTTCCCAGTTCGCAATATCCCAGCCACCGGCCGCGATGCCGGCACCCAGAACACCGCCAACGATGGAATGTGTTGTTGAAACCGGTGCGCCTAATGCTGTTGCCAGGTTCAGCCATAAGGCACCAGCGAGCAGGGCGGCCATCATCAACCAGATGAAGACGTCTGTATTTTGAATCAGGGCGGGGTCAATAATGCCTTTTTTGATTGTGCTGACGACGTCGCCACCAGCTATCAATGCACCGGACGCCTCGAAGATTGCGGCAATAAGGATAGCGCCGGTTAATGACAGGGGCACGTGAGCCAACGGCCGGTCCGACGTTATTAGCAACATCATTGGCGCCGATGTTTAAAGCCATGTAGCCGCCGATAACACCAGCGATGACCAGCATATTGCTGACTTCACCCCGTGAGCCGACAAACAGCATAATGCCAACGATAAACAGCAGGGCAAGGCCGAGGCGCAAAATCTCCTGACGATTTACCCAGGTTGCCTGTTCAATTTAGTGAAATTTCTCCAGTTCAGTCACTTTCATCCCCCAGTGTTATTATTAGTTTTAGAAGCCTTATCAGGCAGCAGTTAATTATTTTTTAGTTTTCAATAAAGTCTCTGGCACTGTAGCAGATAACACATGATGTGTATGCCTGATATCCGCCACGAAACATAGAAGAAGCTTAATAAAACTGTAACAAAAATGTAACAATATGGTTTAATCGAAACACCGGGTGATAAGTATTTTTTCTCATAATCTAGATCAACAAGAAGTTAAATTAACAGTGGAAAGTAGAAATGTTGTGCCTGGATTACGGCACGCGGAGCTATAGTCTATATGCAACAAGACGAAAGCAGACAGTCGATTCATGCAGTGAACTGGCTCTATGACGCAGGATTTATACAGGAATATCACTGTTCTCCCGTTAACTTTCCTGCAATATCAATAATTCATTGATGTGTATGTAAGTGCCTGTATTTAAACCAATCGAGACATGAGCTGGAGGTGGTTGCATGGATGCACGGTAATACAGCTGTACCCATCAGCTTTGTATATCGACCGCCATGGCATCTTTCCTCGTAATGCCGGCACAAACTTCGCGTTCTCTGTGTTTCTGTGGTGCTTCGATAAAAAAGGTACTAGGAGACCTTACGTTTCTGCTCTGTGTTCTGACTGAGCAGGTAATCTTCATAGTTGCCACGGAAATCAACCACTCCATCCGGAGTCATATCAATAATGCGTGTTGCCAGTGAGGAGACAAATTCACGGTCGTGGCTAACAAAGAACAGGGTGCCGGGATAGTTTTCCAGTGCCAGGTTGAGTGATTCGATGGATTCCATGTCAAGATGGTTAGTCGGTTCGTCCATCAATAAGATGTTATTTTTCTGCAGCATCAATTTTCCGAACAGCATCCGGCCCTGTTCGCCGCCGGAGATGACGCTGACATTTTTATTAATATCATCGGAGGAAAATAGCAGGCGCCCCAGCGTACCGCGGATGACCTGTTCATCATCCGTTTGCTTGCCCCACTGGCTCATCCAGTCGATCAGGGTTTTGTCATCTGCGAAGTCTGCGGCATGGTCCTGCGCATAATAACCCAACTGTGAATTTTCAGACCATTTCACCGTGCCGGCAGATGGCTGCAGATCGCCATACAGGCATCTCAGCAAGGTTGTTTTACCTATGCCATTAGGACCGATGATGGCAATACGCTCACCGGCTTCAACCATCAGGTCAAGATTGCTAAACAGCCTGGCTTCGTCAAAACTTTTGGCCAGGCCTTCGGCTTCCATTGCCAGGCGATGCAGTTTTTTGTCCTGGTCAAAAATGATGTAAGGATTTTGACGGCTGGATGGTTTAACCTCAGCCAGCTGAATTTTATCAATCTGCCTGGCACGGGACGTTGCCTGTTTCGATTTCGAGGCATTGGCCGAGAAGCGGCTGACAAAACTTTTCAGGTCGGCTATCTGTGCTTTCTTTTTGGCATTATCTGCATACAGGCGTTCCCTGGCCTGCGTTGCTGCCGTCATGTATTCATCGTAGGAACCCGGGTAGAGTCTGATTTCACCATAATCCAGGTCAGCCATGTGGGTGCAGACACTGTTGAGGAAATGGCGGTCATGCGAGATGATAATCATGGTGCAGCTGCGTCCGTTCAAGGCATCTTCGAGCCAGCGGATAGTGTTGATATCGAGGTTATTGGTGGGCTCGTCGAGCAGCATAATATCGGGTTCAGCGAACAACACCTGCGCCAGTAATACACGTAATTTCCAGCCGGGTGCGACTTCGCTCATCGGGCCGTAGTGCTGTTCTACAGGTATACCTACACCCAGCAATAATTCGCCGGCGCGTGCTTCGGCAGTATAACCGTCCATCTCGGCAAACTCTGCTTCAAGCTCACCGGCCCTGATGCCGTTGGCTTCAGTCATTTCCGGTTTGGCGTAAATCGCATCTTTCTCTGATTTGACCGCCCACAGCTCTTCATGTCCCATGATGACGGTGTCAATGACCTTATATTTCTCATAGGCAAACTGGTCCTGTTTTAACTTGCCAATGCGTTCGTTTGGCCCTTTTGAGATATTTCCCGCAGTCGGTTCAAGATCCTTACCCAGGATTTTCATGAAAGTAGATTTACCGCAACCATTCGCGCCAATCAGACCATAACGGTTGCCATCGCCAAATTTTACCGAGACATTTTCAAACAGTGGCCTGGGACCAAATTGCATGGTTATATTTGCTGTTGTTAACATGGTTTGTTCCGGGGTGAAAAAATTTTAAGTTATAAGTTAATAGTTGTAAATTGATGCTTTACGCGGCATTTCGTGTGCGGTTGCCGGTGCCGGCACGCCTGTTTTTGCCTGAGTGCTTTCTCCAGGGCGACGGCGTATTGTTACTCGCTGTATTGCCATCGGTTTTGCTATTAGCAGATTTGATTCTGGCGTTTCGTCCAGGTCTTGCCGGTTTTTTGCCGGAAGGTTTTTGTTGCTGGCCACGGCCTTTGTTTATTGGCTCCGCCTTGATAGCAGGGTCAGGTTCATAACCTGCAACCACATCTTTTGGAATCTCGCACTTAACAAGTTTCTCAATATCTTTAAGCAGCTTCAGTTCATCAACACATACCAGCGACATGGCCTCGCCTTCATTGCCGGCCCGGCCGGTGCGGCCAATTCGGTGCACGTAATCTTCAGCGACGTTAGGCAATTCATAATTAACCACGTGGGGCAGCTGGGTGATGTCCAGTCCACGCGCAGCTATATCCGTTGCTACCAGCACACGTATCTTGCCGGATTTAAATTCAGCCAGGGCGCGCGTACGTGCGCCCTGGCTCTTGTTGCCATGAATAGCAGCAGAAAGGATGCCATCTGTATTCAGCTGTTCAGACAGACGATTAGCGCCATGCTTGGTGCGGGTAAATACCAGCACCTGCCGCCAGTTGTTGGAGCCAATCAGGTAAGAAAGTAATTCGCGTTTACGGCTTTTATCAACCGGGTGCACCACCTGTGTAACTGTTTCGGTAGCTGCATTTTGTTTTGCTACCTGAATCAATGCGGGTGATCTGAGCAGGCTGTTCGCCAGTTTCATGATGTCATCGGAGAAGGTTGCTGAAAATAATAATGTCTGTTTCTTATTAGGTATCAGCGCCAGAATTTTTTTGATGTCGTGTATAAAACCCATGTCAAGCATACGGTCGGCTTCATCGAGCACCAGGATATCGATATTTGAAAGGTCGACCGAACGCTGGCTGACATGATCGAGTAATCTGCCGGGTGTCGCCACCAGCACATCAACACCTTTAATCAGTTTTATTTTTTGCGGATTAATACTCACGCCGCCAAAAACTACAGCAGAGCGCAGTGGCAGGTAACGTCCGTAAATCTGGACGCTTTCCGCTACCTGTGCGGCCAGTTCACGGGTAGGGGTCAGCACCAGTGCACGCAACGGGCGGCGTCCTTTTACAGGGCCCTGTGTTTCAATTAAACGTTGTAGTAAAGGCAGGGTAAAACCGGCTGTTTTGCCAGTGCCTGTCTGCGCGCCACCCATAAGGTCGCGGCCTTCAAGAATAACTGGAATGGCCTGTTTTTGAATCGGGGTTGGTTCACTGTAACCTTTTTCTGATACAGCACGGCGTAATTCGGTCAAAAGACCGAGAGATGCAAATGACATTGTTAATGTTCTCCATGGATCAGCCCACCCAAAACATGTGTATGGGTCGGTCCAGGCAGAAACATATTTAAGTAGTTAGAGGTAAATCGATGAGGATTACCGCTTTAGATAAGGTGCAGACCGATGTGCACCTGTAGTGATGGCAGATTATACCTTAAGTTGCGCTATAAAGGCGAATAAATATTAATATATTCTAATATTTGGTGATTTACCGCGCTTGAATTAAACCATCAAGCATACTTCATAATTCATCCAGGTAATCTTTCTGCCATTTCAGATATAGTGTATGCACATGTTTTGCATAGCTTTCTTTGTCACTAAAGCCATTCGGCAAAATGCTGTCATGCACGTAGTAGTTAACTTTATTATTATTAGTTAAGAATATCTGCCAGAGTTTTTTTAGCAGGCTTTCACCTTCCCACACAAATGTATCCTGATCTATATATTGCAGGAACACGGGTAATATCGGTGTGCCGGTATTCAGCGATATTTCAAATGCTCCGGTATGAAATTTTTCATAAATGCGCGCTCCCTTACAGCCGCCTTCTGGAAAAATGACGATGTTCTTGCCTGATTTTACGGCATCGAGCAGTGCTGATTTTGCCGTTTTCCTCGAACCTGCGCTGTCTCGTTTAACATAGATGGTACCCGCGTAATCGCTGATACGTCCCAGTATAATCCAGTCACGAACACCGGCTTTTGCCAGCGGGTAGACATCAAACAGTGCAGGTACGCCAAAATCTTCCAAAGCGGAGGGGTGATTGGCAACCAGAATATAGTGCCCAGGGAATGGATTGCTGTTTTTATGTACAAGCTTTAAATCGACATCCAGTGCCCTGACAAAAAGTTTGCACCAGACACGGCTTAGAAAGTGATAATAACGGCCGGAGAAAGCCCGCGGCAAATGGGAAAGCAGGTAAAGGATAACACTCAAGATGATGAGCAATGCCCAAATGGCAGGTAATAAGAATATGTTTTTTATGGCTTTAAGCATTTACCGGTCCATATGGTGGTAATACTTTAAAGATAGACAATATCGTGCTTTTGTTTATTAAATTAATATATTTCCGAATTAATTATATTCTTGCAGGGACAGCTTTCTGCGTTCGTTGTTCTTTCTTCTGTCTTCCACAATTCTCTCACCGAGGTGGGTTGTCAATGGAAAATCAACATTGCTGATTTTTCGCCAGTCGCTGCGTCGTTGTGTTAATGATATATCATTTTCTTTGATTGTTTTGCTGTCCTTAAAACTCTTTTGCAAATACAACAGACGCTCCATTTTAGCAAGGTCTTTATCGCCAAGATCCATGGCTGTTTCCAGCCAGATATTAACGATTTCATACAGGCTCTGTCGGGTTATCGGGTGAACAATCTGGCGAACTTTTCTTATGGAGCGCCTGGTATTGCTCGATAGAATGTAACTTTTCAGGTATTTTTCAGTCGCTTCTTCGCCTTCACCATCCTCCACCAGTACATCAATAACACCCATATCATAAAGTTCGCCAGCAGAATAAATTTTACCACTAAGGATCAGGCGTTCGGCCAGTGCTGAACCAGTCCGGCGGGCTAACAGGTTATACGCGCCCATGCCGGGAAACATGTTAAATAAAATTTCCGGGAAGCCGAGTTGCGAATGCCGTTCTGCGATAATGACATCGCATGACAGGGCAGCCTCAAAGCCAGCACCGAGTGCCTGTCCCTGCACAAGTGACATCATGGTAATTGGCAGGTCAAGATTATTAATATTATTATGTACAAGATCGATAGCCCTGTATGCATAATCCCTGAGCTTATCTATTTCTTTATTGACAATATATTGCCTGATCAACTCCAGGTCGCCACCCAGGTTATAAATTCCCGGTGTTTTAGAGGCAAGTACAAGATGGTTAAATGGCCTGGCCGAATACTCATTCTTATAGGTTCTGGTGAGCTGCTGCTGTAACAGCATCAGCTCGTCAATTAACCGGTCATTTATACACGGGCGGGGTTCAGGATGCATCCAGCACCAGATAGTAGCGGTTTCAGAGTCGTATCGGCTACTGAATTGTGTATATTCTGATATGGATTCTCCATTAACCGTAGATAAATCAGCGGTACTGGATTGAGTGACAACCTTCATTATTACTATAAACCTGTTTTATTGTGTCGGTGATATTGACAGTTTTTGATTAAAATCGCAATTGAATTTACTTATTGCGATGAGATCTGTATAAAAAATTAAACAATGATTGAAACAAAATATACATTGTAACAGTACTATAAATCTGTAAACTAATTGCATATTTCATACAGGGAGGTAAGAAAGAAACTTAAGGATGGGGTGGTTAATAATTAACCAATAATTGCAACATTTCTAACCAGAAGTAAAATATTATGTCATTAGACAAAGTTACTGAAATCATTGCCAAATTTGCAAAGTGCAGAGCCGAAGATATCAAACCGGAAAGTGAACTGGCAGCGCTTGGTTTAACTTCTTTAGATACCATAACCGTATTATTTGAATTTGAAGAAGCGTTTGATATTGAAATTCCCAACGAAGTTATCCCTTCTATCGTTACTGTACGGGATATTCTGGAGAAGATGAGCGCTATTTAAATCAACAGTGTTTATTAATACTAAATGATGATGTCTGTTACCACATTGTCAACATAAGTATTCTTATTCTGAACTGTTATCAGTATTGCAAATCGAGAATTTAAATGCTTTCGCATGACGGTGATTTAGAGCAAATCCTTGCTCACGAAAAAATATTCAGTCCTCGTAGTCAGAGGTTGATTCTGCAGGAAAAAAGCCTGGCTCGCTACCTGGAAAAAGAGTATACAGGCTACCTGAATAACCCTGTCTCGCTTGCATCAACGGGAGTGTCAACTGATAAGGGGCCGATCATGGATCAAACCGAAGATCTAATGAAAACTCATTATGATGAAAGCATCGATTTGTTTATGGGTTTCCTGGATACTAAATACCGTGCTTATACGATGGCATATTATGGCGAATCAGCTAACGATGAAATATCGCTCGAGGAAGCACAGACTCAAAAGTTTCGTTTAATTGCAGAGCGGGCTCAAATTAAGGATGGTGAAAAAATACTTAACATTGGTTGCGGTTTCGGTTCACTGGAAACTTTTTTACTGAGTGAATATTCTGATATTCAAATCACCGGCATTACGCCAAGTAAAGTACAAATCAGCTACCTGAAAGAGAAGATGCTGGATCCTTTCCATCCGTTAAGCAATGGTTTTGCACTGGTAGAAGATGTTTTTGATGAGTCGATAACAGATAAACTCGGAACAGGTGAATATGATCTTGTTATCTCGATAGGTGTTTTTGAACAGTTGCTGAATATGCGTGACACGCTCGCGCTTATAGCAAAACTTCTCAAGCCGGAAGGGCGCACGTTTCACCACTTCATTACCTCCCGGATAACAACGCCTCAGGTAAAATTAGACGAAAAAACAGTTATAGGTAAATACTTTCCAGGTGGGCGCATCTGGCCACACGATGAATTTAGCCGGCATACGGAGCACCTGGAGCCGGTAAAAACCTGGTTTATTAATGGCAGGAATTACTGGCGCACCCTGGACGAGTGGCATCGCCGTTACTGGCAGAGTATACCTGAATTATATAGTAACAATTTTGGCGTTGATGCCATTAGATACTGGAATGAATACTTTTTACTTTGTAAGGCGATGTTTGCACCGTTAGATGGCACATTCTACGGTATCACGCATTATCTATTTACGCAGAAGAGCCAATGAATAAGCATCGTGTTGTTGTTACTGGATTAGGAACTGTTTCCGGTCCTGGGCTCAATACAGCAGAATTCTGGGATGCATTGAAAGCAGGGCGTTCCGCAATCCAGCCTTTAAATCCTCCAGTTGAGAAGGTAAAAATATCATCAGCTGCAGCAGTGCCGGAATATGTTCCTGAAAATTATTTCTCACCGAGTGACCTCAGCATATTAGACCGATTCTCACAACTGGCTGTGATTGCAGCACGGGAAGCCGCTGCTGATGCCGGCCTGAATTGCGGTAACGAGATGTTAACTAATGCCGCGGCGTTAATCGGCAGCGGTTGCGGTGGTAAACATACCGATGAAGCAACCTACGATCAACTGTACAAACAGCAGCGTTCCCGTGCGCACCCTTTAACAATTCCAAAAGGTATGCCCAGTGCCGCTGCAAGTATGGTGAGTTATCATCTGGGTATTAAAGGACCCACGTTTGCACTGGCAAGCGCCTGTGCTTCCGGGGCACATGCCATCATACAGGGCATGACCATGATTAAATCCGGAATGATCGATGTCGCCCTGGCAGGAGCAACGGATGCGCCTTTTACTTATGGATTATTGAAATCATGGGAAGCTTTAAGGGTGGTGTCCGATGATACCTGCCGGCCTTTTTGCGCAGACCGCAGCGGCCTTGTGCTAGGTGAAGGCGCTGGGATTTTACTGCTTGAGTCAGAACAGCATGCAATTGCCAGAAATGCCCGAATCTATGCTGAACTTGCAGGTTGCGGGATGACTTCTGATGCTGGTCATGTGACAAGGCCTGATATTAAAGGTATCACTAACGCCATGAAAAATGCACTTCATCATGCAGGTTTGTCACCGGATGATGTTGATTATATCAATGCACACGGAACCGGCACGCAGTTAAATGACGTTACCGAAACCGAAGCGATTAAACAGGTGTTCGGTGAATACGCCAGAAAACTTGCCGTATCATCAACCAAATCGATGCACGGACATGCATTAGGCGCCTCCAGTGCCTTAGAGCTGGCGGCAACAGTATTAGCCATACATCATGACATTATTCCACCAACGGCTAACTTTACAGTCGCCGATGAACTATGTGACCTGGATTATGTGCCCAATAAGGCGCGTCAACAGGAAGTAAACGTGGCAATGTCTAACGCATTTGCATTTGGTGGGTTAAACGCGGTACTGGTATTAAAAAAATATGCCTGATGATGCCGGCTCATAAAGCAGGCCTGATATCACGACTCTTGTAAATTGAAACTATCTGCTGCTAAAACAGCGACGCGCTGCATGGCAAGCCCAGGAATGAATTGTTATTTAACTGGTTTTCGAAACTTGTTCAAGATATTGAATATTGACTCCATCCTCCCGAGTCAGCCAATTATTTATTTCGTTTTCGTTCAGCGGTTTACTGTACAGGTAACCCTGTATGATTAAACCTTTCAGTTTTTGAATAATGTTCAGTTCAGCGGTGGTTTCTACACCCTCAAATACATTTTTTATACCAAGGCTTGTGCTCAGATTCACAATGGCTTTCACAATATTTTCAAGGGTGGGATTGCTATCGATATTCCTGATGAAGCTTTTATCGACCTTAATACAGTCTATCGGTAATCTTGTTAGATAATTCATCGAGGTGTAGCCAGTGCCAAAATCATCCAGTGTGATTGGGCAACCCGTTGAATGCAGCTTATTCAAAAACCTTTCTGTTTTTTCATAATCATTAATCAGCAATGATTCAGTTATTTCAAATTCCATTTTTGCAGGATTAATATTAGCTTTTGTAATTTCCTGCTGGATGAATTCCACAAACGCGACATCGCCACACTGTAAGGCAGATAAATTTATTGCGATGGCTGCTTTACCAGTTAAACCGGAACTGAGCATATTAGTAACTTTTTTTACCACCCATTTTCCTACATCATGTATCAGCCCGGTTTCTTCCAGGATGGGTACAAATTGATCCGGACCAACAAAACCAAGATTTGGATTGTTCCAGCGCAGCAGTGCTTCAAAACCAACTGTTTCACCAGTTAAGCAATTAACCTGTGGCTGATAGACCAGGTGAAATTCATTTTCAGAAAGCGCTGTGTGTAATTCAGACTCAATTAAAAGGCGTTCATGCAGTCGATTCGACATGCTTTCATCATAAAACTGCAGGCGGTTGCCGCCGGCTTTTTTTGCATTAAACATTGCTGTATCGGCATTTCTAAGCAACTCCAGGGCTGAACTCCCATCATTTGGATAGATACTAATACCAATGCTTGCACCTATGTGCATTCTGTGTGAGTCGATATCAAATATTCTGTTTAAAATACCAATGAGTTTCTGGCCGATACCAATGGCTTCATCAATATTGAGCATTCGCTCAATCACCACAACAAACTCATCACCACCATTGCGCGAGATAGTATCTTCTTTACGCAACGTTGCTAACAGGCGCTTTGTAACCTCGATGATTAATTTATCGCCAATGACGTGACCCAGGCTGTCATTTATTGCCTTGAATCTGTCCAGGTCGAGAAAAAGTATCCCTAATTGCTGTTTATTGCGTGATGCTGCTTCAATAGAATGATTAATACGATCAATCAACAGATTTCTGTTTGGCAGGCCGGTAAGCTCATCATGATAGGCTAAATACTGTAAACTCTGTTCCGCTTTTTCCTTTTTGTCGATAACTTTTTCGAGATTGCTATTAATTACCATTAAGTCTCTGGTGCGTTCTTCTACTTTCTTTTCCAGTTGTCGTTTATTGTCTTCAAGCTCGGTTTGCACCTTCTGCCGTACATGAATTTCATCATTTAATTCATTAATTAACTGGTCATTATGATATGTAAGTTCTATTTCATGTTTACGCCTGGTGTTCACGTTAAAGCTGGATGCAATCATTACGGTCATAAAAATGAAAAATGTTAGTGCTATAAAATAATGATCCTCATAATCGAGATGAATAAAAACAAAAAAGATGGCTATAGATTGTGGCAGTACATATACGAGGTACGCTGGCAACCATACTGATAATATCGGAATACCACCTGCAATCAGTCCAAAATTAATCAAAAATATCATGTTTCGTATTGCTTCATCATCATGGTATGCCTGGCGTAAGCAAAATAGTCCCCAGGCAACACCAATAGCTAATGTAATGACAAAATAAACGGCAAGATATTTATTCAGATCAAGATTTTTATTTTTTAGATAATTATTTGTAAAGAATGTGCGTATTGTCGTCAAAAAGGAAACAGCAATACCTAATAATAATGCGCTTGTATGATGCTGAGTGTTATATACCAGGGCAAAAATTAGCCATACGGAAAAAATATTGGATAAACCACCAGCAGGAGCGGCTTTAAATAAAATCTCAACCTGAGTAGTTAATAAATTATTATTTGCAGTGCTTTTGAACATAAATAAAAGCAAAAATAATTTTGCTGTCTAGCTGATGAAAGTTTATCCATATCGCTATAAATTATGAGCACATAGGAAAATATTTTTTACATTCAGGTTGCGCTATAAATTCGATAAGAAAGCATCATCCCTGAGCTAATAAGAATAGACCAATATTTCTATAAATGTTGGATTTTAACGCTCTTGCGGGCAGCATGGCTTTGCCTGCAAGGCAAAGTATCAACCTTAATAAGATATTGATAATATTAAATAACTGCTCGAATATGCTGCTCTTCAGCAGTATATGGTGTTCGCAAAACCTGGTGTTTGAATAACTGATAAAAAGTACTGGAATGTTGACTTCCTGGCATTAGGAATAGATATAAAAGTGCCATCACTCAAAAAAATATCGGCAAAGGCAATAAAAAATAACTTTATTCTGCAAAGGTATTATTACCCGGAGGCGCATTCCGGCTACTTTTTATCAGTAGAAGAGAAAGTACCAAGCCAGTCAGTCAGACTGAAATCACTTTTATAGTCAATTTTTTCTGGTGAATCCTGCTTGCCTTTAAGGTGGTTGATGTAGGTTGACATGTAGTGATTGGTTAAATGCTTTTCAGCTGGAATTTCATTTAAAAAATCAACGGCACGTCTCATGCTGCTTATACCGGTTAAAACTGAATATTGATTATTTTTATACAAAACTATTTCAGTTCCCTGGTGCCAGAAAATGCTTAATTTCATTAAATCCATCGGGTCGAGCGGGGGAACAAGAGGCACTACATCATTTGGCGTAACCAGGCGTTTAATATTCAGGTGCTGAAATTTTCGGCTGCCGCTGATATTCGTGACCTTGGGCTGGCCAAAGGTGATGACCTCGCCAATTTTGTATCCCTGCGCATCTAACATCATGGCTAAAATCAGGGCATCGGCGCCGCCCAGGCTGTGGCCGATGGTATCGATTGTATATTCAGGATTAATTTCAGGCTGTACTTGCTGATAGATATCTCTAGCCGACAACAGGAAACCCTGGTGAATATCGATGCCCGATAATTTATCCGGTACTAAAACAAAGGCGGCATCGACAATAACGTTGTCAATGTTCGAAGTGCCGCGCACGGCTATAAGTTGCTTTTTTACGGTGTCATTTGTAGCCAGTACATAACCAACCGAGTAGCCCTGAATTTGCTGGAACTGATTTATTTTATAGCCCTGTTTAGCTAAAACCGCTGTCATCTCATCTTTCGACTGGTAGGTTGCCTGTGCTATATAAGCGGCATTTAACCAGTGCTGAAAGTCCTTCGAAGTAAATTGTTGCTCGTCCCTGGCGTAGCCCGTGTGGTTAAACGCGAGGCAGACAACAAACAGGCAGACAGTACACACAAAATTTATTCTGGCTTTATTAAGGTTAAACATACTGGAATTAATTCCTCACATCTCGACGTGATATAAGCAGGTGCGATGTCGCACAGCGGTGTATATATTTGTTTGCAGACTCAGGCATGGTGCCTGCTTTTTAGCAATCTGCAGCATCACAGTTCAGGGCTTCAATTGTAGTTCGGGTAACTTTTGCAGTAACGGGTTGCAGTTTTTGATCGTTACCTCGCCCTGTAACAAATTACCGCGTGAGTATTCCCTGAAATGACAGGTATTGGTTTGGGGGTTGTAATTTTCTATCCATAAATTATCGTCTTTCCAGGTCGCTGCAATGTGTACTTCACCTTCAGGGACCTTGACAGTCATCACACCGCCATAGCGTTTGACGAAAAGCTGCTGAAAATGAAAGTGATAAGCGACAAACCCGATGACGAGTATACTCACTGCTGCTATCGACGCTATTTTCCATTCTTCAACTTTATGGCCAAAAACAAACAGCACGCCGAATGCCAGCGTAATAACAGTAATCCAGTACACGTAGGTAATCATATTATTATGTCCGGTTTAATTAATGTGGCGGCATGCGCGTTGCGCCCAATTGTGTACCAAGCGGGCCGCGAGGCACGGAAAAGCTGAAAATTTCGCCGTTTCTGTAAACACTGATAGTGACATATTCACCCAACTGTCCTTCAGTGGTTTTTGATTTTAGCTCGTCCCATGTAAACATGCGTTCATTATCGTAACTTAAAACAATATCATCTTTTTTAATGCCGGCCTGTTCGGCGGCAGAGCCAAGCATAACCGCTGTAATTCTAATACGGTTATTCTGTTTACTGTTATAAAGGTATTCATCATACAAATCGTCACCGAGCTCATCGCGAAGATTGATTCCCTGGCTGTTGATATTAGCCAGTTCATCATAATAGCGTTGCGTATCAAGATAGCCGCCCCGGGTTGCACGGTCCTGCAGTTCAAGCTTTTTTAACTCGATAGCATTTTTTCTTCTGGCAATATCCTCTGCAATGCCGGGTTCAATACCACCCTTGATCAGGTTATCATAACTGAATAAACGTCTGCTAAGCAGGGAAATACCTTGATTATTCGCTGGCGCAGCGTGTGTACCTGCCAAGGTCGTATCCATTGATGAGCTTATTTCCCTTAGATCAAGCTGAATTTTCTGTAACTGCTGTCTGATTTGAGAGATTTCGTTTTCCAGATTTGTTAGCCGCGCGTTATCATCATGCTGACCTGCTAAAGGGAAAAAAGGACTGGAGATGACATTGTCTTCATCATTTACTTTGTTCTCAGTATGTATAACGGCCGTCTCGCCATTGTCAGCTGCAGGCGGAGCATCAAATATAAAATAGGCCGCAGAAAAGCCGATGATTAAACAAGTTATTGATGTTATTAAAACTTTACTCTTCACTGTAATATCAGTTACGCCCGTTTATTTTGAACAGATTGTAAAACTTAAAAACTTTAACCACAGAGACACAGAGGGCACAGAGAAAACCTTGTTATTTGTTAATGCGCATGCGGCGCCCGGCAATTAAACAAAATGAATCTCTGTGTCTCTGTGGTGAACTGCTTTTGTTGTTTATTATCCTGTAAGTTTGCAACATCTTATTCAGCAGATAATTTTTCTGACGGTTTGCGGCGTTTGCCGATATTTTTCCTGCTTCGAAGGCGGTCTTTGGCTTTTTGTCCTGCCTTCTTGCCGACAACGGCTTTTTTCTTTTTCGGGTTTTTTCTTTTTGGACCATAGGCCTTGCCGGAGGATTTCCTGTTTTCCGGGCCAGTATATTTCGCTGCAAGACCTTGAACTTTTCGTTCGACACATTCAAAGTTCAGAAAGTTCTCAATACTGATCATTCTATTCCACTCTATAGAATCTACCAGTGTCAGTGCCAGGCCGGTATCGAACATTCTTCCCGTGCGACCGATGCGATGCATGTAATCTTCGCCATTACGCGGAACATCAAAATTGATTATTAAATCCAGGCCGTTTATATCAAGGCCGCGTGCAACCACATCGGTAGCAATGATGATATCAATGCCGTTATTTCTGAATTTTCGTAAAATATTATTGCGTATGTCCTGATTCACATCGCCATGAAGAACCGCGCAGTTAATCCCGTTTGACTGCAGGTAGCTGCCTGTTTCGTTGACCGTGTCTTTTTTATTGGCAAATACTACAGCTTTATTAAATTTCAGGTCCGGGTGGTTATTCGTTAGTATGCTGGCGCATAATTCCAGTTTGTGTGATTTGTTATCAGCAAGTATTTTTTGCTGAATGACATTGTTATTGTATTCCCGGGTGCTGTCAGCCATGATTATTTCAGGCTGATATAGAATCTGCTCGGTAAGCTTTTTAAATTTCTTCTGATTGAAGCTGGCGGAGTAGAGTACCGTCTGGCATTTATCATTGCATTGATTCGCAATTTTAATAACGTCATCACCAAAACCCATGTCCAGCATACGGTCAGCCTCATCAATAACCAGTATGTTTATCGTTTCCAGGTTTATGGCTTCGCGCTTTGCATGTTCCAGTAAACGGCCGGGTGTGGCGATAATTATTTCAGGGTGTTTCTGTAGTGCTTTAATCTGGTACCTGGGGTCTTCGCCGCCAATAATGGCTGCTGCTTTTATATCTGTGTATTTCGCAAGCAGGCTGCATTGCTTGTTTATCTGTCGGCATAATTCTCGTGTTGGCGCCAGAATTAATGCCCGGCAGAAGGGTTGTGGATTATCCAGTATCTGCTGCAGCAGCGGCAGTAAATAGGCCAGCGTTTTTCCACTGCCGGTTTTTGCATTTACAATTAAATCCCTGCCTGCAAGCGCCCGCGGAATGGCTGCCTGCTGGACTTCCGTCATATCAGTGAATCCAAGGAATGCAACTGCATCGAGCAACGATTCATCCAGTAAAAGTGAAGAAAACAATGGGCTACCTGTGATACAGTTGAAAGAAAAACGCTATTATAAGCTATCAGTTGTATCTGGAGGAACAGGATGAAAAAAACGAAACGACGGCAGTTTTTAACAATGTTTGGCCTGAGCGGTATAACTTTTGCCGTGACCGGCCTGGCATCAAAAAAAGCACATGCCCATCATACCGACACCCATTTCGAGGACAGGTCAGCACATCAACTGGTTTACCAGCTAAATAAAGCAGATCATGATTATATCGAATCGGTGCTTTTTTCATGTGGTGAGATGCTGCGTAAATACGGCGATGATATTGAACTGGTGGTAGCCGCTTTTGGATCGGGTATACATCTACTGGCGAAACAGCCAGGACGCCCGATTTCAACAATACATAAACAACGTGTGCAGTCACTGATGGAGTACGGTGTACGCTTTCAGGCATGCGGCAATACCATGAAGGGCCTGAACTGGACCGAGAAAGACATTATTGAAGGTCCACAAATCGTCCCGATAGGCATTGACGGTATTATGCAGCTGCAGGAGCAGGGATTCAGTTATATCAGTATTTAAGCCATATCAGCTGGCCAGCAGGTTAACGGCCACATTGCCTGCAGCGCTCTGCCCATGCAATCGGCAAGAAGTTTCGTCACAACAGCACTGCTGCTTACAAATGTGAATAAACCTCGAACTAACTCATGCATCACAGGAAATTCTCGGCACGCCGAGGCGTTTCGAAATGCAGATAGATGATCAGAATTGAACTAAAATATTTGTTAGCCAGGCATCATTCATTATATAACTTCAGCTAGCTCTTCGTCTGACAGATCTTTGATTTCATTTTCTAGCAGGTTGATGGCTTCTAGTAAGGTCCCCGACACTGATAACAAATGTTGTAATAACGCCTCTGCTTCTTCCTGATGTCCCTTTTTGAGTTTTGAGTTGGAACCAAATAGCTTTTTAAAAGCAGATCTATCATCTTCGCCAAACAGAAGTTTAAATATTTTGATATAAATCTGGTGGAGCATTTCATGCGGGGCATCTATTGCTCCATACGAGCTCAAAGAAGATAATTGTTGTCCAGGACCATAGTACCATTTGCCGAATTTACAGTTTGTATGTATTACCGGCACATGGTCCTGTTCCACGGGAATCCCTGAAACAAGCGCCTGGGCATAGGCGCGCCACTGAATATGGGCCGATTTTGCAGCACGTAATTGCGTTAAGATATCTTTTTTATTCATTAGTGTATCCTCCATACGTACTTTATAGACCAAATTTAGAAATAATTAGCGTTGGTTACAGTGTTATAAGGAAGGATTTCAACTACTGGATATGCTTTTCGAATAAGCAGGCAGGGACTGCCGGTTCAGGTATTATAATTTGCCGGCGAAATCAAAGTTCTGATTTGACTGGCGCCATTAGTTAGTGTTTTATTGAAAATGGCATTACCTTATGTCGAACGACTGTGGCGGTTGAATTATATTTAACCTGTTTATACTTTTTTTACAAATTCCGACTTCAATTTCATCGCGCCGATGCCGTCAACCTTACAGTCTATGTCATGGTCGCCTTCGACCAGCCGTATGTTTTTCACTTTTGTGCCGACTTTCACAACTTTTGACGTTCCTTTTACTTTCAGGTCTTTAATTACCGTGACGGTGTCGCCATCGCTGAGTACATTACCATTTGAGTCGGTAATAACCGGTTTATTGTTGCTATTTGATATTTCATCATCTTTCGACCACTCGTAGGCGCATTCAGGACATACATACATATTGCCGTCTTCATAGACGTACGCCGAGGCGCACTTCGGACAATTCGGTGTTTTACTCATACTTGTTCTCTTATCCGGTTAACAGGCTATTTAAACACAATGCCGGTGTTTTGTTTTATGAAGTTGGCTCTGGAACTAGCAACACGTTTAACCAATTAATCGCAGGTATTACCAGCCGCTGATGGTTACGGTGTAATAACGCGGGAAATCACTGATATATTCGTCCACTGCGATGAATGACTCGACACCATCCCCGTCTACCTGGTGTTCTTCGAGGTGAATCTGTAAATCAAGTTGCTGTACTTTTTTCTGAAGTTTCCGGTAACCGGCGGTTTCAACAATATCCTGCCTCGCCAGCGCATTTTTGTCCGAGATATCAAAACGGGAATGGTTCTTGTCAGGCAGGACATAGGTAATCATGCCGCGTTTCTCGAATGACTGTATTCCATCATGAGGATATTCACCTTTTTTATCTTTATCGATATCCGCTTCGAGATTTTTCTCGATCTGCTCCAGCCTGCTGCTGAACCACTTTTGCAGATCAGTCTCTGTGTGCTTAACTGGTTTATGGAACAGGGCAAGAAATATTATCCCGGCGGCAATTAAGATGAAGATAACTGTAGACATAGATTGTTTCATTTGGCCAGTGAGCTAACGGATGCTGGTGGTTACTGCGTTATTAAACCAGAATTATATAACACAGTCCGGTGATAATGACCGCGCCAGTAATGTTCAGCACGATGCCTTCGCGCGCCATCATTTTCGTTGTAAAGAACCCGCTGGCATAAACAATGCTGTTTGGCGCGGTGGCTACCGGCATCATAAAAGCACAGCTGGCGCTGATGGCCGCGGGTATCATTAATAACCTGGGATCGATGTTTGAACCGACAGCAGTGGCGGCCAGTACCGGCATAAGCAGGACCGTGCTGGCGGTATTGCTGGTGGTTTCCGTTAAAAAAGTCACGCCCAGGCAGATGGCAAATATCATAACTATAACAGGCAGGCTGGATAACTCGGACAGGTTCTCCGCGAGCGTGGCGCTTAATCCGGAAACGCCAAAGGCTTTGGCCAGGGTAATGCCGCCGCCGAACAACAAAAGAATGCCCCAGGGAATGGTTTTTGCGGTACCCCAGTCGAGCAGTTTTTCACCATGGTGTTTATCATACCTTTTCCCGGCGGGGATGATAAACATCAATATCACGGCGATTAATGCCACGGATGCATCATTTGCTTTAGGCAGGTTGAGCCAGCTGCTCCAGCCGCCGAAAGGTTCTTGTCTGGTTATCCATGCGGCAGCCGTAATGGCGAACACGGTCATCACGCGTTTTTCAATGGTGCTCCATTTGCCGACCGCTGGCATGTTGAAGCCACCGGTGTAGCTGAGTTTTCTGGTCAGCCATAACCAGGTTATCGGGATCATGCAGATGACGACGGGCAGGCCCCAGCTCATCCACTGGGTAAAACCAATGCTCTTGTTAAACTGCTGTGCGTAAACCTGCATGAATACAAGGTTTGGTGGCGTGCCGATGGGCGTACCGATGCCGCCGATGCTGGCGGCAAAAGCAATGCTTAACATCAGCGGCGCAGCGAGCTGTTTGTCTTTCGCCTGGTTGGCTACAGCCAGCGCGACAGGCAGCAGCATTAAAGCAGTGGCGGTATTGGAAATCCACATGCTCAATGTTGCTGCGGTTACCATAAAGCCGAGCACCAGTTGTTTGCTGCTGCTGTTGCCGAATAAATTGACCATAAACAGGGCGAGCCGTAAATGCGCACCGCTGCGCTCCATTGCTTTGGACAGGATAAAGCCGCCGAGCAATAACAGAATAAGCGGACTGCCGTAGGATTCGCCTACTTCATTTTTTGTGAGCACACCGCTGATCTGGAAGATGGCTAACGGCAACAGGGAGGTGACGGGGATTGGTACCGGTTCGAAGATCCACCAGATAACGCATATTGCAGCAACGGCGGCGGTGATGGCAAGCGCTGTGTTGTTTGCGGCTGCGGCTGTATTGATTGCGTAATAAAAAATAAACAATGCCGCTATGGGGCCGGCGAACAGGGTGATGGTTTTGGTATTTAATGCCATGTTTTCTTATCAATGACTGTT
This sequence comes from Gammaproteobacteria bacterium, assembly GCA_022340645.1. Taxonomy (GTDB): domain Bacteria; phylum Pseudomonadota; class Gammaproteobacteria; order SZUA-229; family SZUA-229. Next base: position 22,839 of record JAJDNP010000026.1, read on the forward strand.
TCTTACGTATTGTTTCACACATTACAAAATTGAACCAATATTAACAATGCCCAGTCGTTGCGCTCATCTGTGAATAAGATAAACTGCTTTATTTATTCACTATTAACTGTTAACTATTCACTAATCATTATGGCAGTCCAGTGGTACCCGGGGCATATGAACAAAGCCCGCCGTATAATCAAGCAGAGCATGTCTGATGTTGATCTGGTAATCGAGGTAATGGATGCGCGCATTCCCTTTAGCAGTGAGAATCCCGTGGTTGCAGAATTGCGGCAGCATCGTCCCTGCATCAAGATTTTAAACAAAAGCGACCTGGCTGATGCTGAAATTACCAGGCTGTGGCTAAAGTATTTTGAACAGGAGCAGGGCGTTAAAGCGCTGGCCCTGTCCGTGCTGGACAAGGCCAGGACAAGAAAACTGCCAGACCTGTGCCGTAAGTTGCTTCCCGAGCGCGGTACCGCGGTAAAGCCTATTCGGGTGATGATTTTAGGTATCCCCAATGTTGGAAAATCCACCCTGATCAATACACTGGCTGGAAAAACACTGGCGAAAGTCGGGGATGAACCTGCCGTTACCAAAGAAGTGTCATCAGCACAGCAGCGTATTATGCTGAACGGCAATATTGCACTCTCTGACACACCGGGAATTCTGTGGCCCAAGATTGAAAATGAAAACAGCAGTTATCGCCTGGCCGTTACCGGCGCAATAAAAAACACGGCAATTGATTTTGAAGATATTGCCCTGTTTGCCGCCGATTATTTAATTACGGTTTACCCTGAGAGGATTAAACAGCGCTACAAATTAAATCATACACCGCAGACTGGTATAGAGTTACTGGAAGAAATAGGGCGAAGACGCGGCTGCTTACGAGCCGGCGGCATGATTGATCTGCAGCGTGCCGCTGAAATCCTGATCCATGAAATTCGTAGTGGCGCACTAGGCCAGCTGAGTTTTGAAACGCCGGAAATGATCGCCCGGGAGACGGCCCTGGAGAAGGTGCCTGGAAATACAGGAGAAGATAGCGGTATTAACTAGGTTCCTGTTTCTAAAGGAATGAGTATTATACTCTCGCCGGGACGAGATAAAAAAAACAGCGCAGATGATAGATAATGGTGACAACGTCATCAGGCAGGCGCAAATCTGCTGAATGGCCGTTCGATCCGGCTTTCAGCCTTAACCTGAAGCAACCGGATTTTAACCGGTAGAGTATTCACGAGGATAAGCATGATAAAGACAAAAACACCTTTACTGGGATGGGCATTCAATGATGTGCTCAATGAGCTGCACCAGATAGTCTTCGAAGGTGTTCCCGGCGAGACGCCACCGTTCGAACTGACGCAACTGGAACGGGAATACATCGCATACGTGCTGGCCTGCTATTACCAGTGTGGACGCTGCCTCGATTTTCATGAACGCGCCATCAAACACATCCGCAACAGGGAACAGGCACCTGACTGGAGCTGGAAAGAAGACCTGATCAGCGCCACACTGTTCCTGCATCTAGATGGCATGAAACTTTCACAGATGGAGTGGACGCGATGGGTTACCGCGTGGAGAAGTTTTGCCAGGCGCATCGATTTCAGACATGCCAATCTTGCCTGCTATCTGGCTTATGCAATCGGCATTGCACGGCACGATAAACACCTGATGGATCTTGCTTTTGAATCAATTAGCCGCGCCAATGACAGCAATGAAAGGCTGAAGGGGATTATCCGGGATATTGATGGGGTCGTGATCTTTATGAAAGCGGCTACCTCAAAAAACAGGAGCGATCCGACAATCCTCAATCACCTCAAATCCAGGGGAGTCACCGACGTTTAACGACAGATAGTTGCTCGTGAAACAGCTGACTTAGGCCAGACCAGTTGGATGGCCTAGCTTTTTCTTCTTTATTGTACGTTGCGGTTTTTGCTGTATCTGTTCCTGCTCGGCGTTTTTAAAAGCATCGAATTGTTTTGCGTATTTGATTACATCCGGGCTATAGATCCCGCCAATTAAAATTCCTGATAGATATACAGCCATTAAAAAAACATAATTTGTTGCTCGTTTAAACATATTACACCGCTTCCGATTTTTTTTACATTTACTTAGGAATTAGCAATAAGTTGGCCAATTATCATCTTGTATTTATAAAACAATATGATATGGTGACTACCTAATGTCATTTGTTATTCTAATGCGGGCAAAAGTGTAAAAAATGTTGTCTTTCTGTCGGTTTTTTTATCCAATTCGACAGTCAGGCGCTGCACTACGGTGCAAAGCTTACAGTAACCAATAGTTATGCCTTCAGTTGAGGCAAGGGTCAAGCTTTGAGGATGTTATTTATCCACCTTTATTTTTATGGGTCACAGTTTTTGTCAGCATAAACGGACATAATTTGCTCCAGCTCGTTGATGATTTGATTTATTTCTGACTGGCTGTATGCGGATAATTCCTCGATCTCAGTCCCATTTCTTGCTGATTGCAGTAACTGGTTCACGTGCGTGCAGCCCTGTGTACAAATGGCTTCTATCTGGTGAATGATTTTTTCGGGCAAGTCCTGTGTCATACGAGACGCCATTAGAATGGCCGGTGCGGCTTGCTTAGATACTGATGTGATCGCATTTCGATGAGTCGGCTGCTGGTTCGATGGAAGGCAAATTCTAACATGCTTCCCCGATACAGGTCTTCCGGTTGTGCCGCTGCGCTGCAGATAAGCTTTACATTTCTATCGTATAACTCGTCAATTAAATAAATAAAGCGGCGTGACCTGTCATCACTGAATTCATCCATTACCGGAATGTTCGTGATAATGATGGTGTTAAACTGCCTGGCTAGTTCGATGTAGTCCTGGGCTGCCCTGGGTGCCGTGCAAATACATTCAAAATCAAACCACGCTACTTCATCGCTGCAATACACGGTTCTGATATCACGCTTAAGCACATTGAGAATTTTGTTTTTTATCACGGGCGTTATGGCCAGTTCCTGCATTCTTTGCAATATCAGCGGGTCTGTGTTTTCAACGATGGGATAATAATAAACATCGGACCGTTCAAGCAGTGAAGTACGGTGATCAACGCCGCCATCGAGATGAAAAACTTCGGTACGGGTTTTAATCAGTTCGATTGCCGGCAGAAACCGGTCACGCTGCAGGCCATTTAAATATAAATCATCCGGTATGCGATTGGAGGTGGCAACCAGGCAGACCTTGTGGATGAACAGATGATGCAGTAGTTCACTCAGTATCATTGCATCGGTGATATTGGTGACGATAAATTCATCAATGCATAGCACCCTGTATTTTCTGGCAAGCTCTCTGGCAATATGCTGTAAAGGGTTTTTCCGGATTTTATCATTCTGTTTATTCAGTACTCCCAGCTTTTCATGTATGTCGAGCATAAAATGATGAAAGTGGACGCGATACTTCTGTTTAATGGCCAGTTCTTCATAAAAAAGGTTCATTAACCAGGTTTTGCCGCGGCCAACACTGCTCCATAAGTACAATCCCGGCACCGCTTTTGCGAAGTGTTTTGTCAATGGCGAGAGTACTCTGAGTAATTCAGGGAACGCACCATTCTCCTCTTCCAGCAATGCACGGCTGAGCATTTCAAGTTTGATTATTGCCTGTTCCTGTGCGGCATCCTGAACCATGTCAGGTTGTTGCAGCGCTTTTTTATAGTGATCGGTTAAAGACATCGGGTATATCAGCTTTGAGACCTGCTGGTTTGCTGCCAGCATTCGTTGTGGGATTGTATATTAAAACCATTGTTTTCGTTGTCGCTACCTGCTGATTTTGATAGAATTGGCGCCCGAGCAGATGAAGCCGAAGGAATCCACATATTCATAGCTTGATATGAACCGGTTCGGGGCAGCCATATTCTTCATTCTCAACTATTTTCTGTATCTAACATAACTGCGGCCAGGGCACGTTATTCATGACGCGATTTATTTTTGTTACCGGTGGTGTTGTATCTTCATTGGGTAAAGGACTCGCATCTGCTGCTATCGGTGCCATTCTTGAAAGCCGCGGACTTAAAGTCCAGATGATGAAACTTGATCCATATATCAATGTGGATCCGGGAACCATGAGTCCATTTCAGCACGGCGAGGTTTACGTTACCGAAGACGGTGCCGAGACTGATCTGGATCTGGGTCACTATGAACGTTTCGTCAGCACCCGTACCAGCAAGTCGAGTAATTTTACCACCGGCAAAATCTACGAAAACGTTATCCGCAAGGAACGCCGCGGCGATTATCTCGGCGGTACTGTACAGGTTATTCCGCACATCACCGATGAAATTAAAGCACGCATCAAGGCCGGGGCTGATGATGCAGATATCGTTATGGTCGAGATTGGCGGCACGGTAGGCGATATTGAGTCGCTGCCGTTTATGGAAGCCATCCGTCAAATGGGCGTCGAGCTGGGCAGGGAACGTGCCATGTTTATTCACCTGACACTGGTGCCCTATATCAAGACTGCCGGTGAAGTTAAGACAAAACCGACGCAACACTCGGTGAAAGAATTACGTTCCATCGGTATCCAGCCGGATTTATTGTTATGCCGTTCAGAACAGCTGCTGGGGGCGGATGAACGTAAAAAAATAGCCCTGTTTACCAATGTACCGCCCAAAGCTGTTATTTCCGCAAAGGACCTGGATAATATTTATAAACTGCCAAAATGGATGCATGACCAGGGTGTTGATGACATCATCGTCGAACACATGCGCCTGGATGTACCGCCTCCTGATTTGACTGACTGGCAAAAAGTAGTTGATGTAATGGCAAACCCGGCGCACGAAGTCACCGTGGGCATGGTTGGAAAATATGTTGAGCTGACCGAATCCTACAAATCGCTTAATGAATCTTTGACCCACGCCGGCATACATAACAACGCACGGGTCAGGATCCGCTACATTGATTCCGTGGAACTGGAATCGGGTGATATGTCTTCACTGAAAAGACTGGATGCGATACTGGTGCCCGGCGGTTTTGGTGACCGCGGTATTGAAGGCAAGATTCTGGCTATCCAGTATGCGCGTGAACACAAGGTGCCTTTTCTGGGTATCTGCCTTGGCATGCAGCTCGCGGTAATTGAGTTTGCGCGCCATGTGGCCGGCCTGGCTGATGCCCATAGCAGTGAGTTCAGCAGTACTACCACACATCCCGTTATCGCTTTAATAACCGAGTGGCAGGATGAAAACGGCCGCATTGAAAAACGCGATGCGGATTCAGATATGGGCGGCACCATGCGTTTAGGCGGGCAAACCTGCCAGCTGCTGGAAAATACCCTGGCTCGTTCAGCTTACGGTACAGATACCATCGTCGAGCGACATCGCCATCGTTACGAGTTCAATAACCAGTATTTGCAGCAGTTAACGGATGCTGGCCTGATAATCGGCGGCAAGTCGAGTGACGGTAATTTAATGGAAATGATTGAATTGCCGCAAAAGGCGAAACCGGCGCACCCGGAATTATGGCATCCATGGTTCCTTGGCTGTCAGTTCCACCCGGAATTTACTTCAACGCCAAGAAAGGGGCATCCGTTGTTTGCTGATTATATTAAGGCGGCATTAGCATATCAGCGTGAAAAACTGGAGGTTGCTGAAGCGGTTGCTTGAGCCACTCCACTCTGGCCATAGTCATAGTTTAAGATCATATATGCACAATATCTCAGTATATTCGTCATTGCGAGTTACGAAGCAATCTATGCCTGCCAGGCATTTGGTATTATCAGCTTATAAATTGCATCCCTGTCATTTATCCCGCGGTGTGCAAAAAAATTATTCAATTTTGCTGCTGACAAAACCAGTGCCGGTTAGCGTTCGCAATGTCTATATTTCTGACTTAAACAGGCTTCCCATTCCGGGCAAGCAGTGCAAGACTCAAGGAAAAACCATTCAATGAAACTATGTGATTTTGAAGTCGGCCTTGATAAGCCGCTGTTTTTAATCGCCGGCCCCTGTGTCATTGAAAGTGAAGCCATGGCTATGGCTACTTCGACGCGGTTAAAAGAAATAACTTCGAAACTGGGCATTGCCTTTATTTATAAATCATCATTCGATAAAGCCAACCGCTCTTCAGGCAGCAGTTATCGTGGCCCCGGGCTGGAAGATGGTTTGCGTATCCTGCAGAAAGTAAAAGATGAGGTCGGGGTGCCGGTTTTAACCGATGTCCATGAAGATACCCCGATTGATGAAGTCGCAAGCGTTGTTGATGTGCTGCAGACGCCGGCTTTTTTATGCCGGCAGACAAATTTTATTATCAGGGTGGCAGCCGCCGGTAAACCGGTGAATATAAAAAAAGGCCAGTTCCTGGCGCCGGGGGATATGAAAAACGTGATTGATAAGGCACGTTCCAGCGGCAATGAGAACATCATGGCCTGTGAACGCGGTGTATCATTTGGCTACAACAACCTGGTATCCGATATGCGCTCACTCGCTATTATGCGTGAATGCAACTGCCCGGTGGTTTTTGACGGCACACATTCTGTGCAATTGCCGGGCGGGCAGGGCACCGCATCCGGAGGCCAGCGCGAACACATCCCCGTATTAGCGCGTGCAGCGGTTGCAGCAGGTATTTCAGGCCTGTTTATGGAAACGCATCCCGATCCGGCGAATGCATTGAGCGACGGGCCAAACGCGTGGCCGCTGCATATGATGGAATCGCTGTTGGCTGTATTAATGAAAATCGATGCAACAGTTAAAAGCGGTATCATGCACGAGCTGGAAATGTAAAAAATAAAATGTAGGTTCGAATTAATTCGGACAATGCGAGCAAATATTGGCACCGTTGTGCGAATAAATTATGAAATATATCCCTAGATTTCACCCCATTGGGGCTTGCGTGAAAAATTGTTCCAAACAATTTTTTCGAACCTGCAACAGAAAACAATTTGAAATCAAGGTAAGGAATAAAACATGTCTAACATAACAAAGATACATGCACGCGAAATCCTGGATTCACGCGGTAACCCAACAATAGAAGCAGAAGTCACTCTGGAAAGCGGAGCATTCGGCCGTGCGGCAGTACCATCAGGCGCATCGACGGGTATTCGTGAGGCGCTGGAGTTGCGTGACGGCGACAAGTCACGCTACATGGGCAAGGGGGTTACCAAAGCAGTCAATAACGTGAATACCGAAATCAGTGATGCACTGCGGGGTATGGATGCGCAGGACCAGGCTTCACTGGATAACAGGATGATCGAGCTCGATGGCACAGCGACCAAGGAGCGCCTGGGCGCCAATGCAATATTAGCCGCTTCTCTTGCTGCTGCACATGCGGCAGCGAATGAAAACAAGGTGCCGCTATACGTCCACCTGGGCAGCGGTTCTTATACCATGCCCGTGCCAATGATGAATATCATCAATGGCGGAGAGCATGCCGACAACAGCGTCGACCTGCAGGAATTTATGATACTGCCTGTTGGTGCGCCCAGCTTCAAGGAAGCCTTGCGCTACGGGGCGGAAGTTTTCCATACCCTGCGTTCTGTTTTGAGCGCCAAAGGCATGAATACCGCGGTGGGCGATGAGGGCGGTTTTGCACCAGATTTATCGTCAAATGAGGAAGCGATTGAAGTAATTCTTGAAGCAATTGGCAAAGCCGGGTTCAAGGCAGGTAAAGACATTTACCTTGGCCTGGACGCTGCCAGTTCAGAATTTTATAAAGATAGCGTTTATACACTGGGATCGGAAAATAAGAGCTTTAATTCACATGAGTTTACCGACTACCTGGCGAACTGGATTGATCAATATCCTATTATCACTCTCGAAGATGGACTTGACGAAGGTGACTGGGAAGGCTGGTCATATATGACAAAGCAGCTGGGTGACAAGGTACAGCTGGTGGGAGACGATCTTTTCGTCACCAACACTGCAATCCTGAAAGAAGGCATCGAGAAGAATATCGCCAATTCCATCCTGATTAAGCTAAATCAAATCGGTACCTTAACAGAAACTCTGAACGCAATAAAAATGGCGCATGATGCCGGTTATACAACGGTTATTTCACATCGCTCCGGTGAAACGGAAGACAGCACGATTGCTGATTTAGCTGTGGCCACAAATGCCGGCCAGATCAAAACGGGTTCGCTGTCGCGTTCTGATCGTATCGCGAAATATAATCAGCTGTTAAGAATCGAAGAAGCGCTTGGTGCAGATGCGGTTTATGCGGGCATATCAGCGTTTAAACATTTACGCTGATGCCCTGTTATTGATTGAATACGGCTTAAGTGAAAATCATTGCTTTTGTATTACTAGTATTAATAATCTGGCTGCAATATAAAATCTGGCTGCAGGATGGCGGTTTACCAGAAGTAATAGAGATGCGGCAGGAAATAGCAGAAGTAAAAACAGAAGTCGAAAAGCTGCAGGAACGTAATTCATCACTTGATGCCGAGGTGAAAGATCTCAAAAAGGGCCTGGATGCCATTGAAGAGCGTGCGCGCAGCGAAATGGGCATGATAAAAAAAGGTGAAGTGTATTACCAGGTGATTGAGCCTGATAATGAGGAGCCTTCCGCAAATGAACGCAAATGAACGCAAATGGAATTCTTAAAGAGTTTTGTTTTTGAAAATATCATCCTGACTGATAGTGAAGGATGTTTTTTGAGTGATCCTGTCGTTATTAAATATCCTTCCACTCAGTAGCAGTTCAATCACGATAATACATTTAAAAAATTTGCGTTAATTTGCGTTAATTTGCGGAAAAGTATAAAAACATAATGGCATCAAATCAAAGATCAAACCATTCCATTTGGGCAGTTGTGCCGGCTGCCGGTATTGGCAAACGCATGCAAACAGACATACCCAAACAATACCTGCCATTAGACGGCCGTCCCGTCATTGAACATACCATCAACGCCTTACTCAAAAATGAAAATATATCGGGGCTGGTCATCGCGTTAGCAGCGGATGATGCATATTTTTCGGATATTAAAATTTCATCTGAAAAACCAGTGATAATGACTACTGGCGGTAAACAGCGTGCAAATTCCGTGCTGAATGCCCTGAATGCACTATTTCAGGATAAGCACTATGATGAATCTGACTGGGTTATGGTTCACGATGCGGTACGTCCCTGTTTGCGCCAGCAGGATATGAATAAGCTGGTTGCAGATGTGGCCGACAACATTAACGGCGGCTTACTGGCATTGCCTGTCCGTGATACTATGAAGCGGCAAAAGCCGGGTGAGCTAAATGCCACGGTTGATCAGACTGTGAATCGTGAAAACCTGTGGCACGCCCTAACGCCACAATATTTTCCAGCATTGAGCCTGAAAAATGCGATAGAAAAAGCTTTAAACGGGGGGCAGATTTTAACCGACGAGTCTTCGGCAATGGAACTGTCCGGGTTTTCACCGAGACTGGTTCATGGTCACGAAGATAACATTAAAATCACCCGGCCGGATGATTTGACCCTGGCCAGCCTCTACCTTCATGCACAGATCGCTAACAGGCTATGAATGAATCTATGAATAACGGTAAAACTTCATCATTGCCTGCTTATCGAATAGGACATGGTTTTGATGTGCACCGTTTTGGTGAAGGCGATTTCATAACCCTGGGCGGTGTGAAAATACCTTATGATCATGGCTTTATCGCTCACTCTGACGGTGATGTATTAATTCATTCACTGTGCGATGCACTATTAGGAAGTATTGCAGCAGGTGACATCGGGTTACACTTTCCTGACACAAATGACAGATATAAAAATATAGACAGCTGTATATTACTTGAGCAGACCGGTGAGTTATTAAAGCAGGATGGTTACTCTATAGTTAACGCAGATATAAGCATTATCGCCCAGACTCCCAGAATGTCACCACATATCCAGGCAATGCGACAGCGCCTGACTGAGGTGCTGGATATTTCCCTTTCACAAATCAATATCAAGGCAACAACAACTGAAAAGCTGGGATTTACCGGCAGGGAAGAAGGCATCGCTGTGCACACAGTTGTACTGGTATATAAAAACGGACAATGATTGAAATTGCATTTAGTACTATATTTGTAACAAAAAATGCATTTTTTAAAAAAAAGTATTTACATTTATTACTATAAGATATAAAACATAACCCAGTTTTTACGGGTAACTATTTCTATGTAAAAACCCTGGCTAATTATAAATCTGTTAGCTATTAAAAATGCGACAAAATGTTCAACGAATATTTTTATTTAATATAGAAATTACCTAATAATAAACATCAAAGGGCAATATCTAATGACTCCAGTTAAAAAGACAGTAGCAAAAAAGAAAGTGGTTAAAAAGAAAGCTGTAACAAAAGCAGCAGTACCAGCAGCAGAAAAGAAAGTTGCGCCAATTAAGGACGCTTATACAAAAACCCAGTTATATGCACACATTTCTGAAGAAACGGGTTTATCACGTGTAGATGTCGGAAAGGTTTTTGACTCGCTTGGCGATATCATTGCAGGCCACGTAAAAACTCGCGGTGCGGGTGAATTCAAGGTTCCCGGCTTAATGAAAATAAAGGTGAATAAAAAACCCGCAACCAAGGCCAGAAAGAATGTACCTAACCCATTCCGTCCCGGTGAATTAATGGATGTTGCTGCCAAACCGGCACGCAAGGTAGTTAAAATCCTGCCATTGAAAGCACTTAAAGATATGGCTGCCAGCTGACATTGGTCTGTACTATATAAAAAGCCCTGTAAAACACTGTCTTACAGGGCTTTTTTATTATTAACCAGGCGACAACATATATCGCATTCAGGACTACAGGAAAACGCCGGATCAAGGCGCAGCTTGCAGCTAATGGTTATTCCATTGTTAAAAGCTGCAACGCGGAGCCGGTATTTTTCTGTAGCCCCTGACTATTTGATATTGAGCACGAAAGGCCGGAGTATGCCTGTTCACTGACGGCGTTATCAGCACGTTGTAGAATGGCTACAACGGCGCGCTGCTGTCTTGTCGTGAGCAGGCGAACTCCGACTGAATGCGATATATATTGTCGCCGGGTTAATATTATGAAATCAACAAAATTACTGTATCTGCATGGTTTTAACAGTTCGCCGCAATCACACAAGGCACGGTTGCTGCTACAGTATATGCGGGCAAGATGTAGTCAGGATTTGCTGTTATGTCCACAAATACCTGTTGTCCCTGAAGAAGCGAGACTGTTACTTGAACGCCTGGTTGAAGAAACACTGAAGACTCACCTGTTGAATTTCGCAGGCAGTTCACTCGGCGGTTATTATGCAACTTACCTCGCTGAAAAATATTCGGCTTCAGCTGTACTCGTCAATCCTGCTGTTAAACCGTATGACACGCTGAGAGCATGTCTCGGAGAAAACAAATTTTATTACGAGGACGGCTGCTGGGACTTTACTGAATCACATATTGAGCAGTTAAAGTATATGGATGTGGAAAATATTAGCAGCGCAGAACGTTATATGGTTCTATTGCAAACCGGTGATGAAACCCTGGATTATCGCGAAGCCGAATTAAAGTATAAAGACAGTCATTGTATTATCGAGCAGGGTGGTACTCACGCATTTGATGGGTTTGAACGCTATATACCGCAAATTATGCAATTCAGCCAGATACCGTGTGAATGATTCATTAAAGCGTAAATATTTCACCACAAGACACAGAGGAAAACTATTTTCCGCAAATGAACGCGAATAAACGCAAATTCATACAAATATAAAAAGTACAAACTTCTATCCGCTTGTCATCCTGAGCATTAACGAAGGATCTTATAAATCAATACTGTTAAGATTCTTCACTGTCTTTCAGAATGGCAGAAAAAAATTAAAGCATATTTGCGTTTATTCGCGTTCATTTGCGGAAGAATAATAAAGCTTTTCTCTATGTCTCTGTGGTAAAGTTTTCATGTATTTACAGTTTGATATTTATCAGGTATGACATATGTCACTTGGCCCGTTAATGGTTGATCTTGAAGGCACGGCTATCAGTGAAGCTGAAAAAGAGTTGTTGTTAAAGCCGGAAGTCGGCGGTGTCATTCTGTTTACGCGTAATTTTGAATCGATAGAGCAGATAACAGCACTGGTTGATGAGCTTCATAATTTGAGGTCCCCCAGGTTACTTGTTGCAGTTGACCATGAAGGCGGGCGGGTACAGCGTTTCCGCGACGGCTTCAGTCGCATACCACCGGCAGCCATTTATGCCAGGACTGCCAATAACGACCTGGATGCCAGTCGGCAACTGGCGGAAAAGGCGGGCTGGTTAATGGCTATTGAATTACGTGCCTGCGGTATTGATTTCAGTTTTGCTCCGGTACTCGATCTGGCGCATGGCCTCAGTGGGGTTATTGGTGACCGGGCATTCCATAGTAAACCCGCAACGGTTGCCACACTGGGCTATGCGTTTATGCACGGCATGAACAAAGCCGGCATGAAAGCTGTTGGCAAACATTTTCCCGGCCATGGTGGTGTTGTTGAAGATTCGCATGTCGCCATACCGGTTGATCACAGAGAGTTCGATGAGCTGTTGCATAAGGATATTATTCCCTTCAAATACATGATTGAAAACAGGCTTGCTGCAATTATGCCGGCTCATGTTATTTACGATAAAGTCGATGACAAGCCGGCGGGTTATTCTTCATTCTGGCTGGAAAATATATTGCGTAAGCGATTTGGTTTTCAGGGTGTTATCTTCAGTGATGATTTGAGCATGGAAGCGGCATGTGTTGCCGGAAGCTATGGAGAGCGCGCCGAAGCAGCATTGAAGGCAGGCTGCGATATGGCCCTGGTGTGCAATCATCTGGCTGGAGCCATTGAAGCAGCTGAATACATTAAGGGTTATATCAACCCGACATCCCAGCTGCGCCTTGTGCGTATGCATGGCGAACATGAGATAAGCTGGACGAATTTAAAACAGAACGAAAACTGGCAACAAATATCCGCGCAGATCACAGCATTGAGTGATGCGCCTGCGCTGGAAATGGACGTATAAAAGCAGTGAACAGTGAACAACTAATAGTGAATAGTGATAACTTCTTAATGACAGCTGATTTCTAAATGGCTAGAAGAGCTCGATTTTTGGTCGATAAGGCTTATTACTTAAGGAAACTCTGATTAATTCAGAGTTTCCGCGGCACATGGATGTGCCGCCATTTTTGATGGCTATAAGCCATTGAAAATGAAGAAAACCGGAAATCGCATTTTCGGTTTTCGTGGTCTGAAAATTCCTGGATGGAATTATTCA
>JAJDNP010000030.1 GCA_022340645.1 Gammaproteobacteria bacterium
GCGTTTGAGAATTGATGGGATCTGCTCCTAGTACGAGAGGACCGGAGTGGACGTACCCCTGGTGTTCCGGTTGTCACGCCAGTGGCATTGCCGGGTAGCTACGTACGGAACGGATAACCGCTGAAAGCATCTAAGCGGGAAACCGACCCAAAGATGAGTTCTCACTGGATCCTTGAGATCCTTGTAGGTCCGTCGAAGACTACGACGTTGATAGGCAGGATGTTGAAGCGCAGCAATGTGTGAAGCTAACCTGTACTAATTGACCGTAAGGCTTGACCATATAACCCCAAGTGTTATTGCTTTATTTAAAAAGCAGCACGCGGGTGCTTATTGAAAACACCTGAATATAAAAGTTATACCAGGTAATTTGGCTTTCCAGTTTCGTGGGAAGGGGACAGATTTATAAATCTGTCCCCGATACCACAACCAGTTTGCCTGGCGGCAATAGCAAGTTGGAACCACCTGATCCCATCCCGAACTCAGAAGTGAAACAGCTTAGCGCCGATGGTAGTTTGGGGTCTCCCCATGCGAGAGTAGGACACCGCCAGGCTTTAATACCAAATACCCGATCAGCAATGGTCGGGTATTTTTTTTGTCTAATCAAAAGATTATTATCCGCAAATAAACGCAAAAAACTCAACTAAAAGCTTTTTTACTTATTTACATTTGCGTGCATTAGCGTTTATTTGCGGATAAAATTTCTTTTAGTTTTTTTTGCATTAGTTATCAATTTATTCATTGGTATTGTATCTTTCTGTTAAGATTCTTCACCATGATTGCTTACCCTGATATTGACCCCGTCGCGTTTTCCCTTGGTCCATTAAAAGTACACTGGTATGGCCTGATGTACCTTTTCGGCTTTGCCGGCGCCTGGTTTTACGGTGTTCAGCGCTGCAAACGCGAGGATGTCAACTGGACACGAAAGCAGGTAGAAGATGTTATTTTTTACGGTGCACTGGGAGTGATACTGGGTGGCCGTATTGGTTATACCCTGTTTTATAATTTCTCAGGGTTTGCCGAAAATCCGTTATCGATTTTTTATATCTGGCAGGGCGGCATGTCTTTTCATGGCGGTATGCTGGGGGTGTTTATTGGACTGTATTTATTCGGTCGCCATAACGGCAAGACATTTTTCCAGGTATCGGACTTTATCGCGCCCTGGGTGCCGATCGGGCTGGGCGCCGGACGCCTGGGAAACTTCATTAACCATGAATTATGGGGCCGGCCGATGGAAACGGCTTTGCCCTGGGCGCTGGACTACGGTGATCATATCGCACGTCATCCTTCCTCGCTGTACCAGGCGTTTACCGAAGGGTTGCTGCTGTTTTTGATCTTATGGTGGTACTCATCAAAACCGCGTCCTTTAATGGCGGTATCAGCCGTATTCATGTTCTGTTACGGCAGCTTCCGTTTCATTACCGAGTTTTTCAGAACACCTGATTCCCAGCTTGGGTTTATTGCCTTTGACTGGTTAACCATGGGGCAGCTGTTATCTCTCCCGATGATAGCTTTTGGGGTCATTGTCTACTGGCTGGCGGTTAAAAATAATAAGGTGATCGGTTGATACAAACAAAACGTTTCCTGAGGAAAGGCTGATCGCATGAAACAGTACCTGGAATTATGCCAGCGAATTATCGATGAAGGGCACTGGATCGAGAACAGGCGAACCGGCAAGCGATGCCTGACGGTGATTAATGCTGACCTGGTTTACAATGTTGCCGATAATGAGTTTCCACTCGTTACTACCCGGAAAAGCTACTGGAAGTCGGCCATCGCGGAATTGATTGGTTACCTGCGTGGTTATAGTAATGCCGCGGACTTTCGCAAACTGGGCACCAAAACATGGGATGCAAATGCTAACGAAAATACAGCCTGGTTAAATAACCCGTACAGAAAAGGCGAGGATGACATGGGGCGTGTTTACGGTGTCCAGGGTCGAAGCTGGCAAAAGCCGGATGGAGGAACAGTCGACCAGCTGAGAAAGATAGCCGATGACCTTTCCAATGGCATTGATGATCGAGGTGAAATTCTTACTTTTTATAATCCCGGAGAGTTTCACATGGGATGCCTGCGGCCCTGTATGCATACCCATACCTTCTCACTGCTGGGCGATACGCTTTATCTAACATCGTATCAGCGTTCCTGTGACGTGCCGCTGGGCCAGAATTTCAACCAGCTGCAGGTCTTTACCCTGCTCAAGCTGATGGCGCAGATTACCGGCAATCGGCCGGGACAGGCCTATCACAAGATTGTGAATGCACATATCTATGAAGACCAGCTTGAGTTGATGCGTGATGTTCAGCTAAAACGTGAACCCTACCCGTCTCCCCGGCTGCATATCAACCCGGATATCAGGTCGCTTGAGGACATTGAAACCTGGGTGACACTTGATGATTTCGAGGTGACGGGCTACCAGCATCACGAACCGATAGCTTACCCGTTCTCAGTGTAGAAACAGGGGAAGAACAAAAAGATTACAAAGATATTTTTTGTCCGCGAAAAACGCAAAATACGCAAAATCAAATTTATAAAGTTTTTCTTTGCGTCATTAGCGTTTTTCGCGGATAAAGTTTCAGATTAATTAAATTTATGATTATTTCTCTTATTGCGGCCATGGACCGTAACCGCCTGATCGGCAATAACAACCAGCTACCGTGGCATTTGCCTGCGGATTTTGCCCATTTCAAAGCGGTCACCATGGGCAAGCCCATCGTCATGGGGCGCAAGACTTTCGAGTCCATCGGCAAACCCCTGCCTGGCCGAACCAATATTGTATTAAGCAGAAACCCGGAAAGCTGTTTTGAGGGTGCTGTCTGTGTCTCTAATTTTGACGAGGCGATGGCCGTTGTGCCGGACGCGGAAGAAATCATGATTATTGGCGGCAGTACAATTTATGAAATGTTAATGCCCAGGGCCGATCGAATGTATATCACCTATGTTGATGCTGAATTTGATGGTGATGCCTGGTTTCCAGCAATTGACAAAAGCCAGTGGCGGGAAAAAGAAAGCCTGATACGTGCGGCAGATGATAAAAATCTGTATAACTGCCGTTTTGTAACTCTGGAAAGAAAACAATAAAACCAGCAGGCGAGTGTGAAGCTCGTATCCCGGCGAAATCGTGTAATGATCATCAGCACAGTTAAGTTCTACAGTAATTCCGTTCACCAGGACATCGCCAGAATTTATCATAATTAATCAGAGTTGCCCTGGTATTAAATTTGCTATCCGTCTGGAACGATGTACACAAACGGGCAACGGCTATCCGGCTGATGCAGTGGGAATACAGCAAGATTACAATTTATATCCCCCGCTGGAAGCGACCATCTTTCAGCTATCCTATTCAAAATTATTTTAGGCAAAATTCTTTTAGCTTATGCTGACAGGGAGGTTGCCTGGCTTGCAGATGATGAAGAAAACCAGTGGCAGGAACTAGAAAGTCAGACAAGAAAGGCGGATGAAAATGTTATACGAATATAGTTTTATTAATACTTGAAAAAAATAATGCCGGAAGTGAACTAAACCAACAGCCTGCAGTCGTATTGTTATCATTCTTATGATTGATAGACTCCCGCTAAAGAGCACCTTTATGGTGCTCTTTTTTTTGTCATTTTCAGCTGCGGCTTTTGTGCGCCCGGGCATTTTACCAAGGAATATTCAAACGGCTCGACATCAATTCTTATTGCTGTCAGCTTTCCTCCCCAGACACATCCGGAATCTATGGCATAGGCATTATTGATGCCTTTTATTCCAGCATAAGGCAGAGTGGACCAGTGACCAAAAATAATCGTGTCCTGCTGTGTTTTACGATCAGGTATTTCATACCAGGGCAATAAATTCTCTGCCTGGCTGCCGGGTGCACCTTTCTCATCAAAGGCGGGTTTACCCTGTTCATCACAGTAGCGGATTCGTGTCAGTATATTCGTGATAAATCGGTATCTTGACCATCCAGTCAATGAATCATCCCAGATTTGTGGTTTATCACCATACATATGTTTGTAAAAATCTACGTGCCTGTCGCTTCGTAAAACCTGCTCTACTTCTTTGGCGAGTTCCAGCGTTTTATTTATGCTCCAGGCTGGATGCGTGCCTGCATGCAGCAGCGTGATATTGCTTTTATTATCATGAAACGCCATCCGCTGTGAGCGCAGCCAGTCGAGCAGTTCTGTCGCGTCGTTTGCCTGCATGATGCTGTAAAGCGTATCTTTTTTGCCGGGTTTTTTATTACCATAGGCGAAGGCCAATAGATGCAGGTCATGATTGCCCAGCACGGTAATGGCATTATCCTCAAGAGATCGGGCGTAGCGTAAGGTTTCTAATGATTTTGGTCCGCGATTAACCAGGTCACCGCAAAACCAGAGCTGGTCACGGTCTGTTTTGAAATTAATGTGGGCTAAAAGCGCGGTTAACTCGTCAAAGCATCCCTGTACATCACCGATGGCATAGGTCGCCATTTATTACCCCTTTAAAAAAGTTTTAAGTTATATGTTTTAAGTTAAAAGGGAGCTCTATTAATAATTACTAGCACTACTGGCTTTAAGAACCGCATGTATATACTGAAGTACACAGAAGAGAGCTTCATCAGAGATGCTTTTAGTTGTTAACTTAAAACATATAACTTAAAACTTCGAATTTCTCTAAATCTATCAGTCAAAAGTGGCCTATAGCAAGAGCAGGTTCTTAATACGTCTTGAATACAGTATTAGTGAAGTGTGTTTGGCACGGCTAACCTGAATGCCGGAATTTCCGCTTCAAACCGTTCACCCGAATCAGAAACCATCTGGTAGCTGCCGTGCATGGTGCCGAATGGCGTGTTAATAAAGGTACCGGAGGTATACTGGAAACCCTCCCCTGGCTGCAAATAGGGTTGTTCACCGATGACGCCGTCACCTTTTACTTCCTGAACATGGCCGTCACCGTCTGTAATAATCCAGTGCCGAGCTAACAGCTTCGCCGGGGCTGAACCGTTATTGCGAATGGTTACCGTGTATGAAAAAACATAATGCTTATGATCTGGGTCTGATTGCTCAGCAAGATAAGCCGGAAGTACTTCAACATCGATTTTATTCATTGCGATATCTGCCATGCTGCCGTTAATACTTAAATTAATTATAACATTTGTTGAATTTATCTTTCACTTAATCGATAAGTGGTATTTTTTATTAAATTCAATAGATTAAGCCGACAGATTTGGCTCAGGCCAAATGGCGTCAGCGAATGCATTTATATAATAAAACGAAATCGCTAACGGACAGCTCCTCCGCCCTTTGCCAGGGCGACAGTCCGGCCTGTTCGATTTGTTCGCCGGAACAGATAGTTTTAAGGGTGTTTTTTAATGTTTTCCGCCGTTGCGAAAACGCTTGCCTGACCAGTTGTTCATATAGTGCAAAGTTATCGATTTGTTCATCGTAGCGTGAATAAGGCTGCAGGCGCAGGATGGCTGAATCCACTTTAGGCGCTGGTTCAAATGCAGTGGGCGGAACCTCAAATAATGCCTGAGCCTCGCAATAGGTCTGCAGCATCACGCTCAGGCGTCCATAATGCTTGTTGCCGGGTGCTGAAGCAATACGATCGACAACCTCTTTCTGTAACATGAAAAACATGTCCTGGATTAAATGCCGAAAATCAAGCAGGTGAAATAAAATCGGCGTCGATATGTTATAGGGAAGGTTGCCAACGATTCGCAGCTTTGCTTTTGCACCTCTTTCGTTCAAGCTCAGCTGCTGCGCATGGAAGGCGGCAAAATCGAATTTGAGAACGTCAATTTCATTCACCACAAGCTTTTCTTTATTGGACGAATCAGCAGCGATACAGTTGCTGATGAGTTTGGGGATGATGTCACGGTCAAGTTCAATCACATTGAGCCGTTTCACTCGAGACAACAGTGGCCTGGTCATTGCCCCCAGGCCGGGGCCGATTTCAATCATCAGGTCATCCGGCTGTGGCTGAATACAATCAACAATTCGATTGATGATTGATGTATCGACCAGAAAGTTCTGGCCGAATCTTTTCCTGGCATGGTGTGCCGCGGTTTTACCCATATTAAAGTCAGTTAAGTCAAAGCGCCGGCAAATGGCGATAAGGGATTATCCACTAAATCGACTCGCTTAGGAACCTGCTGCGTGCGTTTACAGATTTGAGGGATTTAGGCGAGTTTTGAAATACCAGGGCTGGCGTAACATGAAATTATTTGTGCATGATGTATTAACCCGGCGACATATATTATCGCCGGGTTAATAGAACAACAAACTGGAATTTGATTAGCTTATCCGGCAACATCGATATTAAAATAAATTTATCGGCCAAAGCATTTTTTATTTTATTTTGGATACCGAAACATATGTCACTATCTGTCCCCTATATTGCCCTGGTCGCGAAGCAGTTCGAAATCGAAGAGCTCAAACGCTTTAAGTCGAGATCGCATCTCGTTGGCGCCACGGGACGGATGATTCATGTGCTGCAGCAGGAACGCGGAGCTTCCAGTATTTTTCTGGCTTCAACGGGGAAGCGCTTTGCACAGACGCGCCAGGAAATAATCAGTGAGTCCGGGATCGTTGAAAGGCTGTTACGAAAAAATATCGAGGCTGAATTAGACAATTCATCCTTTGCCAATGCAAAAATTATCTCGCTGATGGCCTGGGTACTTCTCGGCCTTGATGCCTTGCCCGAGCTGCGCGTACGTATCGCCAACCAGCAGCTGTCAGGCAGTGAAGCGATAGCCGCCTTCAGCCGCCTCATCGCCGGCCTGATCTCGCTGATATTTGAAGTCGCTGATGCCGCTATCGACCCTGATATATCACAGCTGCTGGTTGCGCTGTTTAATCTCGTGCAGGGTAAGGAGTTCGCCGGCCAGGAGCGTGCCGTCGGTGCGTTAGCCTTTGGTTCCGGGTCATGCAGCGAGCCGATTCAACAGCAGAACAGAAAAAATGAATAAAGAAAAAAAGACACCCATGAATAGCCAGAAAAAGAAAAAAAGACACCCATGAATTAAAAGTCTTAACGTTAATTCACCACGGTACTACTTCATATGATTTCTGTTAATAAGGCGGCAGATTCCCTGTGAAACGGTCTGGTAAAGTGCATCGTCTTGAAAATGTTAAAACCAGACCAGGGAAATTCCTGAACCGCTTATTTCAGGCTCACAGTTATCGCTGTATTAAGAAGGATTTAACTACTCGAGAACAGGATCTCACATTGGCGAATGCCATGCGTCCAGCGTTTACCCAATTCAGCACAGGCACTGCGTACATGACAGGCTGCACCGACAAGATTCCTGAAGGGGCTTTCGAAATTCTTTGTCAGATAAAGCCAGTGCCGGGCATC